>NZ_MQTZ01000042.1 GCF_001939115.1 Leptolyngbya sp. 'hensonii'
GACTTACTGCAATCTCATGGGGTCAACTGATGGACTGACCTTTGAAGCCTTTATTTCCCAGAAACTTGTGCCTAAGTTATGGAAAGGTGCCTGTGTCATCCTGGATAACTGCTCTATTCATCTGGGTGAAGACGTTAGAAATTTGATTGAGGATGCAGGAGCCAAGCTAATTTTCCTACCCCCTTACTCACCAGACTTTTCGCCTATCGAGAATTGCTTTTCAAAGATTAAGAGCATTCTGCGTTCGATTAAGGCACGCAGTTATCCAGAACTTGCCAAAGCTATTGATGAAGCTTTCTCCCAGGTGTCATCGAGCGACTTAAGGAACTGGTTCTCTCATTGCTGTTACTGTGCCTCACCAGCATAAAAAACGCTGTATTTGAGCAACTCAAACTCTTTCATCGTCAGTTCGATCGCGCGCTCACTCCGAAACGCCTGCCGGGTGGAAAGATCCAACACCAGATCACCAAACCGAAGCTGTTGGGTCCCCTCTGGATCGGGTTGCAGATACAGGCGAATCAGATTGAGGAACTCGTCCGTCCGATAAGGCTTCAGGAAGTAGTCATCGGCACCGGCTTCCAGACAGGCAACTCGATCCTCGACCGTGTCTCGTGACATCAACAACAACATGGGAACCCGCGTGCCCATACTGCGGAGCTGATTGCATAACCGGAGGCCAGAATCTCCGGTCAGCATCCGATCGATCACAATCAACGCCGGTTGCACCTCACGGACCTGGGAAATCCCACTATTGGCATCATGAGCCAGTACCGCATCGTAGCCTGACTCCTTCAGATCCAGATAGACATTTTGAGCCAGCGACTCGTCCGGCTCGATCACCAGAACTCGGGGCAGTTGTTCGAGAGTTCCTGTACTCATAGGAGAAGCTCATCCACTGGTGATGAGTATAAATACTTGCACGCCTCTTTGTTGTAGCACGATCGCGATCGAATTGGGGACTATGCACCAAAACGATCGCGACAGGACAAACAGGAACAACCTTTGGGGTTGTCCTGAGTCCATGCCATCAATGGGTTAGGGCAATTCTACTGACGTAGGCTTGGCAATATGGGGTAGCCCCCAACCCAATTTCTCCCGCAGAAGATGGAAAAATTCTGGGGGCCGCAGCCGAATAAACCGGGCTGAGTATCCTGACTTTCGAATCAGCACATAATCATCTGGAAGCACAAAGCAGGCTGCATTGCCATCTACGGTCACCACCAACCGGGTCGGATTGGCTGGAAAAATCATCACCGATTCCTGATCTGGAAAGACCAGCGCCCGGGACGCCAGAGAGTGGGGGCAGATCGGGACAAGCTGCATCACGGGCACGCCCGGAGCAATCACCGGGCCACCCGCAGAAAGGGAATAGGCAGTTGAGCCTGTTGGGGTACAGACGATCAGCCCATCGGCAGCAATATCCACCGTGGCATGGCGGCCAATTTGAATTTCAAAGTGGCACATGCTGGTCAGGGGCTCCCGATGAATCACCATCTCATTCAGACAGAGGGCTTCCCAGAGCAGGGTATTCTCCCGAAAAATCTGAACGGATAACATGACCCGTTCCTCAATCTCGTAATGACCGGCCATGACCTTTTCAATCGCTTGGGGAAGCTGATTCAAATAGGTTTCTGTCAAAAAACCCATGTGCCCCGTATTGATCGCTAGTATCGGTATCCCAGCCGGAGCGATCTGCCGAAAAGCAGCCAGCACAGTACCGTCTCCGCCTAGAGCTACCGCAAAAGTCATATCCTGATCAAACCCCGACGGAACCAGATACTCGATCGAGGTATGACAGACAGGCCCTTCAGGCCCAGAACAGCCCAGGATGCCACCAATCCCTGTGGTCAGGCAGACTTCCCAACCAGCATGGGTCAACTTTTGCTCCAGTTCCTTAGCAGCGCGACATGCGGCAGGCTTAATATCGTTGTAAATAATGCCAGCTTTAGGCACACTTCAAGTCCAGGTTGCGTGAGCTAGAAGGGAAACTTTTTCTTCGACTGCTTTTTAGCAGATTGTTCGTAGTCCAGTTCCTTCAATTTCTTAAGAATACGGGCAAAGTAATCCTGCAGATAAGCTTCCAGCGTAGTTGTTTCTTGCGGATTCAGGCCGAAAACCTGGTAAACCTCTTCCATGGGGGCATTGAGGGGGTTACCCGTTGCCAAAACCTCCGTAAAGGCTAGACGATCGGCCACATTCCAGGTCCATTTAAAAAAGCGGGCCGTTCGCCGAACTGTTCGCAACAGGTTAATCGGCATCCGGGTGATTTTCGCTTCCTGACCTGAGAGTCGTTCGCACAGGCGAATAATCTCATAGCTACTCCAGGCCCGAGAACCGACAACCGGGAAGGACTTCCCTGCGGTCGCAGGAACGGAGAGCGCCCGCACTGCAAACTTGGCGATATCCTGGGTATCCATATAGGCGATCGGAGAGGTTTCACCCATCACCCAGACCGCCTGCCGCTCCAGAATCGGAATGGCATACTGACTGATTAACCCCTGTAAAAAGCCACAGGGGCGCAGGATCGTGTAATTCAGACCAGATTCTGCCAGGAAGACTTCTGTACAGCGCTTGACTTCCATCAAGGGAACCTCCGGAAACTTCTCAGCATCCAGAATCGAAAAGAAGACAAATCGTTCGACACCAGCAGTCTTGGCTGCTTGAATCAAATTGACTTGGCCTTCCCAATCCACCTGCTTAATGCTGAGGGAATCCGTCGGACGGGCCGTTGCGGCATCAATCACAGCACTAATCCCGGCCAGAGCAGGGGGTAAACTTTCTGGCTCACACAGGTCTCCCCGAATCAGCTCAGCCCCCCACTCTTTCAAAAAAGCTGCTTTCTTAAGGCTTCTAACCAGGCAACGAACTTGATAACCCTCATCCAGGGCACGTCGTGTCACCTGTCTTCCGAGGGTACCAGTGGCACCCACAACTAATAAACTCATCAGGAATGTAACAGTGAATTGTTAACTTTTATAAAAGTCTATCAGAAATTACGGTCCGCTCACATTCAAAGCGGTGTAATTCCATTTCTGTTTCTGTTACTCTTCGCCGCCTTGAATCTTCAGCAACACAAACCCCATGCCCAGGCCAACCAGAATCAGGGTGGATGACAGAATAGCTGCAGACATCATTTCGCTCATTGGATCTACCTCAAGTGGATATGGAGAAACTATCGTCAGACTAGGGTTAGGAACAATCAATCTTGCGAGGTGAAGGCTCGGTTCCCCACAGGGGGAGCAGGCCCTTCCATCCCCAGCAAAATTTCTGTTTTGGTGTAATACAGATAAGGACGCCGGAGCAGAATCCTGCCATAGGAGACTTTAGCTGATCATCAACGGCCTTTCCTAACGAAGACATTGTAATCCAGAAGCGATCCCTGATAGACATGCCGGAGATATCCCCATCCTCCCCTCACCTGGCCGTTACCCTGGGCGATCCTGCCGGAATTGGCCCAGAAGTGATTCTGAAAGCCCTGGCCGATCGTGACCTGTGGGCTAGCTGCACTCTCACTGTTGTCGGAAGTCGTCGCCTCCTGGAAGCCTCTTACCAGCGGTTGCACCAAGCCCCCCATCTCTCTGCCCCGATCGTCGATCCGGCACAACTCTCGATTTTGGATATCGAATTAGATTCATCTATCGTTCAGGCGATCTTGCCTGGTCAGGGGAATGCCGCCAGTGGCGAGGCCAGTTTCATCTACCTGATGACCGCGATTCAGCAAACCCTGGCCGGGCAATTCGATGGTATTGTCACAGGACCAATTTCCAAAGCAGCCTGGACTGCCGCCGGTCATCCCTATCCGGGTCAAACAGAACTATTGGCAGAGCAGGCCGGGGTGACGCGATATGGCATGCTCTTCGTGGCTCGATCGCCGCACACAGGCTTGACCTTGAGGACCTTGCTGGCCACCACCCATATTCCCCTGTGCCAGGTCCCTGGTATGTTGGGTCCAGAATTGCTCAGTACCAAGCTGAACCTGCTGCTAGATTGCCTGGAGCGGGACTTTGGTTTGACCCGTCCCAGCATCGCCATTGCTGGATTAAATCCCCACAGCGGTGAACAGGGTCAGTTAGGCCGGGAGGAACAGGATTGGCTCATCCCCTGGCTCCAGGACACCCGATTGCGCCTCCCCCACCTGATCCTGGATGGCCCTATCCCACCAGATACTCTCTGGGTCAAGCCCGGCCAGGCTTGGTATGGACCGCATGCCCCCCTTGCCCATGATGCCTACCTCGCCCTATACCACGATCAGGGGCTCATCCCGGTGAAGCTCCTCGCTTTCGATCGAGCGGTCAATACCTCGATTGGATTACCGTTTATCCGTACCTCTCCTGATCATGGAACGGCTTTCGATATCGTCGATCGGGGAATTGCCGATGCAACCAGCTTGCGAGCCGCAATTCAATTTGCGATTGAGATCTCGAATAAGCGGAAGCGGTCTCTGTAACTGCACCAGTAACACTCCAGGCATGCAGGTGTCTCCAGCCCCCAGGGGATTGCATTACCTGGGGACATTTGAATTCAAGCAAACGCTGAAGATTAACTAAAGGTTAGAAAAAAGGAGAGTGGGTCAAAGTTTAATGACTTTTGTAATCTAAATTAATATAATCATCAAGAGAGCAGCGTGAAAATAGAAAATGTTCAGTATAGCCGAATACAAAGTCAAGCTATATCAAGTTAGCGTTCAATTCTTGCGCATCATTCGCGACTTTAGCAGTTTCAACTATAAGATTTCTGAATCTTCCGGCATCAATTTTCTTGGAATCGATCATCAGAGCAACAGTCAGACCTATCTTTGGGGTGAGTTATGATTCAATCTATCCAGTACTCCCTAGATGTTATTCAGGATGAGGCCCGTCAGCTTGTTCAGAAAGGAGTAGTCAGTCGCCAGCAACCGATTTATGTTCTCTGCAACTACATTCCAGCCCGTGAGTGGGGTTGGGTAGAATCTGAGCTAGAAAAAAGTGACTTTCTCCTCAGAGATCGCATTGGCGACCTGATCAGTCATGAAAATTGGGAAAACGATTAAGTCGAGGTTTGACCCGTTTCGCTCCTGATCACCCTGGCTCCTACAGGAGCTTAGATTCAATAACCTGGAGTTCTTCAGCCCTCCCCGGGTTACTAAAATTGGGAAGTCTGCGTTAGCGGACCTCCCAATCATGATTTCAACTTGAGCGGCTAAAAAGTTTCAGCTTTAAACCTCTCGCTTCGAAGAGACTTTTCTACGCCTCTCCCCTTAGGAACGGGAATTAAATAACCTGGAGTTCTTCAGCCCTCACCCCCTGCCCCTCTCCCAAATTTGGGAGAGGGGCAGGGGGTGAGGGCAATCAGGAGTTTGACACTTTATTTAATTCTCATTCCTTAGCCGTTCGACTTCTGCCCTTAAGGCAGCAATCTGAGCGGTTAATGCCTCTAATTCTACCTGGGCATCAGGATTACCATTTCTCACAGTAACTCCATCTGCTCCCAATGGAGACGAAGCAGGATAGCGCTGCTGTTCCTGTTTATGAGCCCAGAAAGTATCAACAAAATTGCGGGCTTCCTGCTCGGTTGCTGCCCCTTTGGTGGCCCATTCCTCCGATAATTGACTCCATTGCTCAGACAACTGGGTGAAGCCCTGGTTCCGCTTTTGGGGATCCTGTAAGGTCTCAATTACAGAAGCGGCGGCCCCCAGGGAGATACGAAATCCTTTTTGTAAGAGCTGAAAAAGATTGTCAGAATTCATGGCTGCCCTTCTGCTTACTTTAGTAGTTTGGACTTAATGAAGTCGATCTACTCTGATTTTACTCTCCGGATTCGAACTGCAACATTCATTCACTAAACCTGTTCCAGATAATGGTTCAGGTCTTCCCGAATCCGGGTGAGTTCAGTCTCAGTGGTCAGACGAATTCGATCGTCCCGGAGCGTCACTAAAACCTTGGCGGCAAAGGGGGTTGGCCAGATATTGGGGTTGCAAAATAGTTCCAGGAAAACGTCGCCCTGGTAGCGATACTCCATCGACTGCTGTGGGTTGGCTTTTGCTCCACCCGGAATTCCCTTGGCTGCGACTGCTTTGAGACGCTCCATGAGTTCAGAAATTGCGGTTTGCAGATCTTGTGCCGCATCAGGGGTGAAACTGAAGGAAACAGACCCTTCCGTTAAATTCAGAGTCAGAGGAATAGAAACCATGGCTGGGGAACTTGATATTCTGAATCTTAATAGTACCGTTGCAGGGACCGAATGTGACCATTGATCAACGCCCTACTGTTCGTCGAGTTCTGATCATTACCCTGGTGCTCAATCTGTTGGTCATGATCTTGAAAGCAGTAGTTGGGTTTTTAACCGGATCTTTAAGCCTGCTCTCTGACGCCCTCCATAGTGTAACGGACAGTGCCAACAATATTCTGGGGCTTGTTGCCAGCCGCTTTTCCTCCCCCGAGCCCGATCGGGAACATCCCTATGGCCATCAAAAATATGAGGCGGTCGGAGCCCTGGGAATTGCTGCCTTTTTGGGGATCGCCTGTTTTGAAATTTTGTCGGGGGCGATCGAGCGGATCTTATATCCTCCCACAGAGCCACTGCGAATTTCTGCGGTGGAACTCTGGCTACTGCTCATTGTTCTGGGCATTAACATTTTTGTTGCTTTCTACGAGCGTCACATCGGGCAAAAAATCGGTAACGCTATTCTGATCGCAGACGCCAAGCATACGATGAGTGATATCTGGGTCACCATCACTGTTCTGGCTGGCCTGCTCGCCTTCTGGATGGGTGGAGCACGCTTTCCCTGGTTGCAATGGTTGGATGTCGGGTTAGCGTTCCCAGTCGCCCTGCTGGTGTTTTCCAGTGGTTGGTCTGTACTGCAGGACAATTTACCCTGGTTAGTGGATGAAATGGCGATCGCCCCAGAAGCTATCTACAGCATTGCGATGAAAGTGGAAGGGGTTTTGAACTGTCATGAAATTGCCTCCCGTGGTGTTGTGGGTCGGCAAGTTTTCATTGAAATGCATCTGATTGTCAATGTCACCGATGTGGAAACTTCCCACCAGATTACGGAAGAAATTGAAGCCCAGTTGCTCGAACAATACGGACCAGCCCGCATTGTCATTCATGTCGAACCCCCGAGATACTACTCGGATCAGATCAGCTTCAGCCAGAGTAACCCTGATATTCCCCTGGAAGAGAGCTAATGTCCATGGCTCTAGCGGAGCGATCGAATCGTCGCAATTGTGGCTGACGCGACCTGATCAATCTCCGGGCCTGTATTCAACCGGCCAATCCCAAACCGAATCGAGGCATAGGCTAGCTCATCAGCCAATCCTATTGCTTTCAACACATGGGACGGAGACATCTTGGCTGAAGTGCAGGCGGAGCCAGAAGACACCGCCACGATCGGTTGCAATCCCAGCAATAGTGCCTGTCCGTCCACCCCATCCACACTGACATTCAGGTTTCCCGGCAACCGCCGAGTCAGATGACCATTCAGCCGCACTCCATCCAGGCGGATCTGCTGCCAGAGGCGATCGCGCAATTCAGTCAACCGTTGAGTTTCCGTCACTCGCTCCACCAGAGCCAGTTCTACCGCTTTGCCAAAGCCCACAATTTGGGGGGTGTAGAGGGTGCCCGACCGCATCCCTCGCTCATGGCCCCCGCCATGGAGTTGGGGCGCAAGCTGGACCCTGGGATTGCGCCGCCGCACGTATAGTGCTCCAATCCCCTTCGGCCCATAGACCTTGTGAGCTGTCAGGGACATCAGATCGATCGACAGGGTTGCCACATCCAGAGGCACCTTGCCGATCGCCTGGGCCGCATCCGTGTGAAACAGCACGCCCCGATCGTGGCAGCGGGCTCCGATCTCAGCCAGGGGCTGCAACACCCCAATCTCGTTGTTGGCTGCCATCACCGACACCAGGATCGTATCCGGGCAGAAAGCCTGCTCCAGGTCCGCCAGATCCAGCAGGCCATCTGCCTGCACTGGCAGGAACGTTACCCGGAAGCCCAAGGACTGAAGATAGCGGCAGGGGTCCAGCACTGCCTTATGTTCCGTCTGCACTGTAATGATGTGTCGTCCCTGGTTGAAATAGGCTTCTGCGACTCCTTTAATCGCCAGGTTATTGGCTTCCGTCGCGCCACTGGTGAAGACAATTTCCTCTGGTTCCGCCCCGATCGCGATTGCCAATTGCTCTCGGGCCTGAGTCACTGCTGCCTCTGCTTCCCAGCCATACAGGTGAGAGACACTGGCTGGATTGCCAAACCGTTCCCGAAAATAGGGCAGCATGGTCTCGAGCACCCGATCGTCCATAGGAGTTGTCGCGTGGCAATCCAGATAAATAGGTCGATTCATCATGACGTTATGACCCGGTAGAACCGCGATTTATCACGGTTCAATTTATCACGGTTCATTCCGAGGCAGTTTCAGATTTATCACGTCCTTACTTGGATTTGGCTTCCAGGCTTTCCAGACGACTACGAAGTTCCTGATTTTCTTTCTTGATCTGATCGAGTTCCTCGCGCAACTGCTTCACAGCCTGATCGGAACCAACGCTCTTCTGGACTTTCTGGATCGCTTCCTCTGCAATCCGGCGGACTCGGCCATCAGGGGTCTGGTCTACTAGGGAATGCAGAATCCGGATCGCTTTCGGCGTTTCCATCTGGCCTAGAGCCATCACGACAGCCACCTGGGCCAGGAAGAAGGTTTCCTTGGACAGCTCGTTCAACCGGTCCAGAATACGTTCCAGATTGACGTTATTCTGGCCGATCGAAATTGCACCCAGAGAGCGAATTGCCGTTAAGCGTAGGGCTTGAGGGACACCCAACAGGGTGTATTCCAAAATCAGGTTCAGGGCTGCCTCAGAGGTTTTCATCTGACTGAGACCTCCGATCGCCCCCGAACGCACCATCTCATTCCAACCTCCACGCTCTTGGAGCACCAGTTTCAAGAGCTTGAGTACTTTCTCTTCCTTGGGCTTATCTCCTAAGGTGGAAGCTGCAATGGCTCCGATCGCCCGTGCTGCGGCTGCCTCCACATAGTAGCTGGGATCACCCTCTTCCACTAAGGGTTTCAGGGCTTTGTAACTCTCATGGGTTTTAATGGCTGCCAGACTCTCTACGACGGCCCGACGAACCCTGGCTTCGGGATCTTTTAAACCTGCAACGAGGGCTGTAAAGGATTGATCCAGTTTCACTTCCACAAGTTGACGACTCACTTCTGCGCGCACGCCCCAAAACCGATCGTGCTTCAAGGCTTGGGCCAAGGCTTTCACGGCTTCCAGCCCTCCTTTCTTGCCCAGGGCTTCGGCGGCAACAATTCGGGCCAGGGGATCGGGATCATGGGCCAGCTGGGCTTTCAGTTCGGCAACAGGATAGTCCAGCGTGACTGTCTTCAGAATGTGATTGCCCTGGTCGAAACTGATGAAATCTGGTTTTTTGTCTAGCGGAAAATAAAAGCTCTGTTCCCGCTCATGGATGCGGACTGTGAAGGATTTCAGTTCAGGCTGGTGATTCTCATCTCCCACGGCATCCGATTGCACATAGCCAAAGGCGATCGGAATTTTCAGGTCAAACAGATCACTCCGACTGCCGTTGGTCCCTTCTTTGGCATGGGTCTGGGTTACAGTGATTTTCGCCAGATTACTGTCTCCATCCCAGGAGTAGCCAACCTTGTAGTCGGGGTGTCCGCCTCGGAACACATATTGATCAAACAGGTAGAGCAGGTTACGACCCGTTGCTTTTTCGATCGCTCGCAGCAGATCTACCGTTTCCACGGTTCCATGCGCATTGTCATTGACGAAAGTTGAAATGGCTTTCCAGAAGAATTCATCTCCCAACTCGGCCCGAATCATGTGGTAGACGCAGGCACCCTTTTCATATAGGTGCCGGTCATAGAGTTCGATCGCTTCCCGATAGACATGGGTGACGATCGGACGCCGATAGCGGGAACTGTCCTCGCTCAGATAGTTGCGGGCTTCATTCAGGCGATAGTAGGCAGCCTCTTCCACCCCGTATTCCTCTTCTGTCCACATCACCTCCGAATAGGAGGCCATGCCTTCCTTCAACCAGGCATGGGACCAGTGCTTAATCACAACCAGGTCCCCGAACCACTGGTGGGCGAGTTCGTGGGCCACGAGACTCTCGGTGCTGCGGTTATCCAGAGCCGCTCGCTCATCCAGCAGGCAACGATCGGTCAGCAGGGTGGCAGAGGTATTCTCCATGCCCCCGAAAATGAAGTCATCCACACAGACCTGGGCATACTTGGGAAAAGGATAGGGATAGCCAAAAGCCGAGCTGAAATACTCAATCATCCGTGGTGTTTTACCCATGCTGCGGCGGGCATTTTCCATCCGGCCCTTATCCACGTAGTAGGTTACTGGCTTCCCCTTCCACTCATCCTGGATCTCAGCAAAGTCCCCCACGGCCAGGGCCATCAGATAGGTGGGATGAACTTGAGTCTGAGACCAGTGATAGATTTTTTCTCCCCCATCTACCTGAGTTTCCAGCAGTTCACCATTGGAAACAGCCAGGTATTGTCGGGGAACCCGGACTCGAATTTCGGAGGTGGCCAGTTGTCCCGGGTAGTCAAAGCAGGGAAACCAGTAGCGTGAGTCCTCGTCTTCCCCTTGAGTCCAAACTTGAACGGGTTTATCAGGATAATCTGCATCCGGCCCGACAAAATAGAGACCTCTTTGGGGCTGATCAACTCGGTAAGGAATGACCAAGATCACAGGCTTACCCGCCTGAAGCGGCTCGGTCAGATGAATATGCAATTGCTCTCCGTCATAATCAAACGGCTGCGGCATATCCTGAATCAAAACAGATTCAATCTGTAAGTTAACCGCATCCAGTGTCAGTGTTGTGATCCCACTCCGCACTGGATTGAGCCGAATGGAGCAAGTCCCCTGATAGCTCTTGTCCGAGAAATTAAGCGCCAGGTCTAGAAAGATGTGCTCCACCTGGCCCGGACGATCGGGATTGTAGTGAGGCCGGGCACCAGGCAACTCAAAAGAGCGATGCCCATTGTTGTCCGCATCAATATTAAATTGCAACATTGGGAGAGAACCCTGTCTAACGGAGTAAAAGAGTGATATCAATTTCATCAATGATGACGGCAAATCTTTGTCACAGAACGGGATAAGGAACGCTCCCTACTGTCACAGAACGGATTAGCAAGTCTTCATCAAATGGCAGTTGCTCCAATCCTAAATTATAAACAAGTTTAAAGATTGTCTGAGGAAATTAGGGTACCGTATTCTTCCCTGTTTAGCGACCGGGGCATAATGGCCCATAACGGGCTACGCCAACCTTCTCCCAAATAAAAAAGCCATCCCTGGGGATGACTTGTCGGAATCAAGGTGGAGGTTCAATGAATCAGGGATAGGATAGATCCCTATCCCCACTGCTAATGTCAATTAGACGTCGTAGTATAGAGCAAACTCGTAGGGATGGGGCCGCAGGCTCATCGGCAGCACCTCATTGTCCAGCTTGTAGCTGATCCAGGTGTTGATGAAGTCTTCAGTGAAGACGCCACCCACAGTCAGGAACTCGTGATCCGCTTCCAGAGCCTTGAGGGCATCCATCAGGGAACCCGGTGTGGAAGGAACCTTCGCCAGTTCTTCCGGGCTGAGATCGTAGATGTCCACATCCAGAGGCTCACCCGGATGAATTTTGTTCTTAATCCCATCAATCCCCGCACAGAGCATGGCAGCAAAGGCCAGGTAGGGGTTGGAGGTTGCGTCGGGACAACGGAATTCCAGGCGCTTCGCTTTAGGATTGCTTCCAGACAACGGAATCCGCACGGAAGCGGAACGGTTACCCTGGGAGTAAGCCAGGTTCACCGGGGCCTCAAAGCCAGGAACCAGACGCTTGTAAGAGTTGGTTGTCGGGTTGGTTAGGGCCAATAGCGCTGGCGCATGCTTCAGCAGACCACCAATGTAATACAAAGCCGTCTCACTCAGGTTGGCATAGCCATCGCCCCAGAAGAGGGGTTGACCATCTCTCCAGATGGACTGGTGGGTGTGCATCCCAGAACCGTTGTCATTGAACAGGGGTTTGGGCATGAATGTAACCGTTTTCCCATGTTTCTTGGCTACGTTCTTGATGCAGTACTTATAGGTCATCAGGTAGTCAGCGGCCTGGACCAACTTGGCAAAGCGGAAACCCAGTTCACACTGACCACCCGTGGCCACCTCATGGTGATGCTTCTCGATCGGTACCCCACAGGCTGCCATCGTCAGCAACATTTCAGTCCGAATATCTTGCAGGGTATCGGTGGGAGCAACTGGGAAATAACCTTCTTTGTAGCGGGGTTTGTAACCTAGGTTGCCACCTGCTTCTTCCCGACCAGAGTTCCAACGGCCTTCAACCGTATCAACGTAGTAAAATCCTTTGTTCTCAGCCTGGTCGAAGCGCACATCTTCAAACACAAAGAATTCAGCTTCTGGACCAATGTAGGCAGTGTCGCCGATACCCGTGGCGTTCAAATAATCGATCGCCTTTTGCGCAATCACACGGGGACAACGGTTGTAAGGTTCGCCAGTCCGAGGTTCCTTGATACTACAAATAATGCTAAGGGTTGGCTCCGCCATGAAAGGATCAATCCAGGCCGTTGTCGGATCCAGCACCATGGCCATATCCGACTCGTTAATTGCCTTCCAACCCCGAATGCTGGAACCATCGAAAGGAACACCACTGTCAAAGCTGCTCTCATCAATTTGATCGTGGTACACCGTCAGGTGCTGCCAGGTACCTGGCATATCAATAAACTTCAGATCAATCATCTTGATCTTTTCATCTTGAATCCGTTTCAAAACCTCTTGTGGGGTCGCGGCCATGAATTACTCCTTAATCTCTAGGCAGATCTGAAGGGAAAACCTTCAGTTACTTAACTTGCAGTGATAGTTACTTCAGTGGTCTGAATCCAGGCGAATTTCAGTCTGTTGGCCACCACTGAGCCTCGCCATAAGTTCTTACAGCAGTGACTCTCAAGCACCTGAACAATGGTAGGAACAGGATAGGCGATGTTTTGTATCCATAACTACAAAAAATCAGTTGTCTTGGCGTAAAGGGTGCTGCTTGCCTGAATTTGAAACCTTCCTAGCCCCTTTAGGCCCCTACTCTGGATACAAAATTTAACACTAAAGGAGCCAGGGAAGCCAAATTTAGGCTCAATGTGGCTGATCCCACCATGGTAGACTAATCGCTGAATCAATCATTAAGTAATCACGTATAGAAAACCTGGGGAGAACTGTTTCATGCGGGACGCAGTGACGAGCCTGATTAAGAACTATGACCTTACAGGTCGGTATTTAGATCGGGATGCGATGGATTCTCTGAAGTCTTACTTCGCATCAGGTACAGCACGGGTCCAGGTGGCTGCCCTTATTAATGCCAATGCCGCCACAATCGTTAAACAGGCTGGATTAAAACTTTTTGAAGAGCTCCCTGAACTCATTCGGCCCGGTGGGAATGCCTACACAACTCGCCGCTATGCCGCCTGCTTAAGAGATATGGACTATTATCTCCGCTATGCCAGCTATTCCCTGGTTGCCGGAGATACAGACGTTCTGGATGAGCGAGTTCTGGAAGGTTTACGGGAAACCTACAACTCCCTGGGGGTACCCATTAGCCCCACGGTGCGTGGAATTCAGATCATGAAAGACCTGATCAAAGAGCAGGCTGCAGCAGCAGGTGTAGACAATGCTATTGTGGACCAGCCTTTTGACTACATGACCCGTGAATTGAGTGAAAAGGATATCTAGCCTTAAGTTGCTACTCTGGATAGATTTTTGGGGGGAGGTAAGGGTACCTCCCTCTTACTTTTGAGGCCCACTTCTATTCTTCGGAACTGTGTTGATGACTGGGCCATTCCAGCGGCACCGGATCGTATCCCCCTGGATGGAACGGATGACATCTTAGAATTCGTCGCAGCGCCAACCACCCTCCACGCCAGGGGCCAAACCGCTCGATCGCTTCCAGGGCATAGCAGGAGCAGGTGGGTTGATAGCGGCAGGCCGGGAGAAAAAGGGGAGAGATTCCAACTTGGTACCCTCGAATCATCCAGATCAGCAGACTTTTCATGAAAAATTTCTTGTCAAACCTTCTTCAACTCACTGTATACTAGGAGGTCTGCGAAGAGTTATACAGAGTATCAGAGGTTAGTCCATGTCCCGCTATCGAGGTCCGCGCCTCAGAATTGTACGTCGCCTTGGGGATTTGCCAGGTTTGACCCGTAAGTCTGCCAGACGGGCCTATCCACCCGGCCAACATGGTCAGGATCGGAAGAAAAAGTCCGAATATGCCATCCGTCTGGAGGAGAAACAGAAGCTCCGGTTCAATTACGGCCTGACCGAAAGGCAATTGCTTCGCTACGTTCGAAAAGCGAGACGGGCCAGTGGTTCCACCGGTCAGGTTCTGCTGCAATTGCTGGAAATGCGCCTCGACAATACGGTGTTTCGCCTGGGCATGGCCCCCACTATTCCGGCTGCTCGCCAACTTGTCAACCATGGCCACGTCACGGTTAACGGTAAATCCGTTAACATCGCCAGCTTCCACTGTAAAGCTGGGGATGTGATCGCGATTCAGAGTTCCGATCGATCCCGCAAAATGGTTGAGCAGAATCTCCAATTTCCTGGTCTAGCCCATATCCCCAGCCACTTGGAATTTGACAAAGAGAAGCTGGTGGGTAAGGTTAATGGGACTATTGAGCGGGAGTGGGTCGCCCTTCAGGTCAATGAACTGCTTGTGGTGGAATACTACTCCAGACAGGCATAGGTTCCCGCAATCTGTTGGGCTATCTAGCCCCCAATCTGGGACATGGTGCGGGTATATCCCCCAGATGTTCCAGATTCTCTTGCTTTAAAGTTAATCTCTGGCTTCAGTTCGAGTAACTTGCTTACCTGGTTTTGGAGTGTTTGAGTAGAGATCCCCGATCGCAGAGCTGTGCGGAGATCGATCTGGCCTGTTTCGTTCAGCAGACAGGGGCGCAGCCAACCATCGGCAGAAAGACGCATCCGATTACAGCGATCGCAAAAACATTCAGACATCTGGCTGATAAAGCCCAGGGTGCCCTGGGCTTTGGGAATCTGAAAGACATCTGCTGGGCCATTTCCCAGCACAGTAGAGTCTGTTAACCCCCAGCGATCGCGAATGCGCTGACGCAAGTCCTCTGACGGAATCCAGCCCTCGTTGGCAAACAGGCTGGCGTTGCCGATCGGCATAAACTCAATGAACCGGACATGCCACGCTCGATCGAGGGTGAGGGCAGCTAGGTCCAGAACCTCATGGTCATTCACCCCAGGAATCACCACCACATTTAACTTCAGAGGGCTAAATCCAACCCGGTGAGCCGCCTGAATCCCTTCCCATACCTTTTGCCAGCGCATCCGCCCGCCTACAATCTGCTCGAAAGTTTGAGGATTGAGGGAATCCAGGCTGATATTGATCCGTCGCAAGCCTGAATCATATAAATCTTGAGCCAAATGAGCCAGCAGATAAGCGTTGGTCGTCAGGGCCAGATCGCGAGTTTCGGGCAAATGGGCAATGGCCTCTACCAGTTTG
Source organism: Leptolyngbya sp. 'hensonii' (assembly GCF_001939115.1). Taxonomy (GTDB): domain Bacteria; phylum Cyanobacteriota; class Cyanobacteriia. The sequence continues at coordinate 15,529 of NZ_MQTZ01000042.1, forward strand.
ACAATGCCGGGGCGCAGGAGAGGTTCTCCCCCCGTCAGGCGGAAACGAGTAAAGCCAACTGGGATGAACACCTCTCTCAAAAGGGTCAGCAATTCATCGTGGGTCAGCCAGTCCTGCTGTAGGACATAGCTCAGTTCTGAGCCCTCTGGCATACAGTACTGGCAGCGAAAATTGCAACGATCGATAAGGCTAATGCGAAGATAATCCACCTGATTCATGCTTCCTATTGTGAAGCATCTTCTGGCTTTAGAACTGACCCAGGTATCAGTTTTAATCAATGACTCAGCAAAGATTTAGCTATCTTGCAAGCCAGATGACCCTTAATTACTGGGTTAATTTCTGCCCTGATCAAGGGGCTCATGACTCAATGAATCAACTGGGAGGCTTCATCAATTGTCAGAAAGATTATGGGGGCTGCGATCTCACCAGGAAGGGGGTTTCACCCCCTCCACCCCCAGCATCATTTTTTATGGAATTACGCCTAGCAATCTACTAACGACAATCTCTCAAATTTGCTACTCTAACTGAAACAGATCGATAATGTATCCAAAATATTATTAACGCAATTTTGCATGTAGCTTCTTATACTTAAATAAGTGGCAATTTGCGCTTGTTGATTCTTCTACATAAGTTGGTATCCAGTAGTGACTCTTCAAACCGAACACCTCCCTCAAATTGAATATCTGAGTGCGTTAAATCGCCAGATGATTGTCATCCTGGATTTTGGCTCCCAGTATTCTGAACTGATTGCCCGTCGAATTCGAGAAACCCAGGTTTACTCGGAAGTCCTCTCCTACCGAACCACTATTGAACAGTTGCGGCAGCTCAACCCCAGAGGGATTATTCTTTCGGGTGGCCCCAGCTCTGTTTATGACGCTTCAGCGCCCAAGTGTGACCCGGAAATCTGGGATCTGGGAATTCCGATTTTGGGGGTCTGCTATGGCATGCAACTGATGGTGCAGCAGCAAGGGGGGGAGGTCGAAAAAGCCGATCGAGGCGAATACGGGAAAGCCTCGCTGCTGATCGATGACCCGACGGATTTACTCACTAACGTCGAAGATGGTACCACCATGTGGATGAGCCATGGGGATTCGGTCACCCGTCTGCCGAACGGCTTTGGCCTGCTGGCTCATACTGGGAACACCCCCTGTGCCGCGATCGCGCATCACCAGAAGAAGCTCTACGGGGTTCAATTCCATCCGGAAGTTGTCCATTCGGTGGGCGGCATTGCTCTGATTCGCAATTTTGTTTATCACATTTGTGGCTGTCAGCCCACTTGGACCACGGCAACCTTTGTGGAAGAATCAATCCGAGAGATTCGCGGTCAGGTGGGAAGCAAGCGCGTCCTGCTGGCTCTGTCTGGAGGGGTTGACTCTTCTACCCTGGCGTTTTTACTGCATCAGGCGATTGGGGATCAATTGACCTGCATGTTCATTGATCAGGGCTTCATGCGCAAGCTGGAGCCGGAGCGTCTCCTGAAGCTATTCCAGGAACAATTTCATATTTCGGTTGAGTACGTCAACGCCAGTGAGCGTTTCCTGGCTTCTCTGGATGGGGTCACTGATCCTGAAGAAAAACGGAAGCGAATTGGGCACGAATTTATTCGGGTTTTCGAGGAAGAATCCCGACGTCTCGGTCCCTTCGATTATCTGGCCCAGGGCACCCTTTACCCCGATGTGATTGAGTCAGCCGACACCAATGTCGATCCCCAGACTGGGGAACGGGTAGCCGTTAAGATTAAGAGCCACCACAATGTGGGAGGCTTACCCAAAGACCTGCGCTTTAAGCTGGTTGAACCCCTGCGCAAGCTGTTTAAGGATGAAGTGCGGAGAGTGGGCCGATCTCTGGGCCTACCTGAGGAGATCGTCAACCGCCATCCCTTTCCTGGTCCTGGTCTGGCCATTCGCATTTTGGGTGAAGTGACCTCTGAGCGCCTGGAGATACTGCGCGAAGCAGACTTTATTGTCCGGCAGGAAATCAACCGACAGGATATCTACCACGACTTCTGGCAGGCTTTTGCCGTGCTCTTGCCAATTCGGAGTGTGGGGGTGATGGGGGATCAGCGCACCTATGCCTATCCGATCGTGCTCCGATTTGTCTCCAGCGAAGATGGGATGACGGCAGATTGGTCCCGAGTGCCCTATGATCTGCTAGAGTTAATTTCCAATCGAATTGTGAATGAAGTTCCGGGTGTAAATCGCGTAGTTTATGATATAACTTCTAAACCACCTGGCACGATCGAATGGGAGTAGGGTGAATTCGGCTGGGCAGAGAACCATCTGCATCTACATTCCCTGATGGAAAATCCCTTTAATGGAAAATCCCTTTAATGGAAAATCCCTTTAATGGAAAATCCCTTTAATGGAAAATCCCTTTAATGGAAAATCCCTTTAATGGAAAATCCCTTTAATGGAAAATCCTTGGCTAGATTCCTGATTATCTGTCCTGATTTTTCACTTGCTGTTTTGAGGGTTTAACTAGCCTGTCATGGTGTTCAGGTCCACGGTGTTCAGGTCCACAATGTTCGAACCCACAATGTTCGAACCCACAATGTTCGAACTCACAATGTTCGAACCCACAATGTTGGGTGTCGATGATGTTTGAGTCAGAATTCTGTCCGGGTGACTGGCAATAGGCTATTTAGTCGCCACGGTATTTCTGATTCAGTCTCCTTTTCCTGAAAATTGCTTTCAGCAAGCATCTTCTGAGGATTGTTCACACTTTAGAACAATTTACTTCCGGATTTGGTTTTGAGCTTCCAGAAAGTTTAAAACTGGAATTTTGCTACAGATTTGTGGAAAACTGCCCGAAATCTGTGGAAAACTGCCTGCATCTGTGGAAAACTTTGTCGGTTGTGAAGTCTGATAGCCCGATTGTTTATTCGGGTTGGTATAATCCTTGCAGGGGACTGTCTCTCTCTTCTGGAGTCAGATTTTTAGCCTGAACCAAAACGCCAAAATTCCCCAGCCCCATCGGATTAATCAGTCCATGTAATGCCTCTCGCCGACGCAATCGTTCCGCGAGGGGCTGATCGGTACCACGGGTCAGCGCAGCCATCCGTTCCCCCATCCCCAGGGCCATCAAAAACAGTCCTTGCCGAGTAAAGCCGATCGTTTGCAACCCCTTTTGCTCTCCCCAGCGTTCCAGGGCTGTAAAATCCACATGGGCGGTTAAATCTTGCCAGCCTACATGGATATAGGGGTCAGAGTGATGGGTGTGGCGATAGTAGCATTGCAAAGTCCCCTCCCGGCGAGTGAGGCTGTAATAGCGACTGGCTGGATAACCATAATCAATGGTCAATACATACCCCCGATGGAGCCGGTCTGCTACTGCTGCTAACCAATCCAGGGCGGTCAAATTTACCTCAGATCGATACCCATCGGCATAGGAGCCTGACAACAGATCAATCCCTACCAGGGAAAAGTAGTCTACCAGTTGGCTCGTCGAGAGTTCTCCCACCCCATCCGCAAATTCGGGGCCAGCGTCTCCCTCATGGGCTGTGACATACAGTTCCCGCAGATCCCCATCCTCGATTGTGACGCGATGCACAGGAAAGGCATCCACCAGTTCATTCGAGAAGAAGCAACCTGTAATCGAATCTGAGGGAATCTCTGCCAGGGTTTGCCAGCGGAGCTCCGACCATAGGCTGAGCTGCTTTTCCTGGGCTGCTCTGAGCAGAGGAGACTTCTCAACGATGATGTACTGAAGGGCTTGAAAACAATCCGGACGACGATCGTGAATGGCCCGGAGCACATCCCCAGCCAGGATGCCCTGCCCTCCTCCCATCTCCACCAGGGTGAAGGGAACTGGAAGCCCCAGAATCTGCCACATCTGCACCAGTTGTTCTGCCAGCAGTTCTCCAAAATCTGACCCTAAATGGGGAGAGGTGTAGAAGTCCCCACCTGCTCCAATGTGAAGGGCCTGGGTGCTGTAATATCCCGCTTTAGGATGGTACAGGACCAGATCCATATACTCGGCAAAGGAAATCCGCTGTTGGGGCTGGTTCAGAATGTGCTGGGCAATCAGATGTCGGAGCAGGGGGTTATCGTCTGTGACCTGGGACATGATGTCAATTCGAAATAGGTTAACCTGACTTCTCCTGGCCCAGGGTATTATAACGCCTCCACTCCTGCTCCTGGACGCGCCCCGGCGCTACGGGCTATCCGAACCCACCCTCTCCCAAGCGGGGATGAGGGGATTAAAAGGAGAGTCTGGCTGGGAAATCTCCCTATTCCCCATGGTGCAGCAGTTCAGGTTCAGTAGCGGGGGCGATCGCTGCGGTCTGATCTGTAGACCGACCTTTCCGATTGCGCCAGATCTTGTAATAGAGAATCGGCACCGCCGATCGGGACAGTAGCAAGGACGCCACCTCCCCGGCCATCAGGGAGATGGCCAGCCCCTGGAAGATCGGGTCAGCCAGGATGATGGCGGAACCAACCACCACCGCCGCTGCGGTCAGGAGCATGGGACGGAACCGCACCGCACCAGCGTCGATCACCGCCTCCTCCAGTGACATGCCTTCCTTCAAGCGCAGTTCGATGAAGTCCACCAGAATAATCGAGTTGCGAACCACAATCCCCGCTCCAGCGATGAAGCCAATCATCGAGGTGGCTGTGAAGAACGACCCCATCAGCCAGTGGGCTGGCATAATGCCCACCAGGGAAAAGGGAATGGCCGCCATAATCACCAGGGGCGTGACGAAAGACTGGAACCAACCCACCACTAGGGCGTAGATCAGGACCAGCACTACTGCAAAGGCAATCCCCAGATCCCGGAACACTTCATAGGTGACCTGCCATTCCCCATCCCACTTGATGGCATAGGTTTCCGTGGTGGTGGGTTGTTCGGTCAGGTAGGTCTGAATTTTCGTCCCCGTTGCTGGCAAAAGTTTGTCAATCTGGGGCTGCAAATTCAGCATGGCGTAGACTGCACTTTCCACCCGACCAGAGACATCCCCTAGCACATAAACGACAGGCTGCAGGTTTTTGTGATAAATGCTAGTGTCAGCTGTGGCCGCTTCTGTTTTGAGCAGAGTACTCAACGGCACGAGATTGCCCGTATTGCCTTTCAGTTTCAGCGATTTCAAATCTTCCAGACTGGTGCGACTGGCCTGACTGAACCGCAGGTTAATGGCAATGTCCTCTCTGGCATTTTCATCATGGAGCAACCCCACATTCTGACCAGAGAGGGCCATCTGCAATACCTGGGCAATTTGGGCTGGACTAATACCATTCAGGGCTGCCTTTTCCCGATCGATGACCAGATGATAGTCAGTCTGGGGTGCTTCCACATACCAGTCCACATCTACCACCCCGGGCGTATTTTGGTAAATCTGGCGTAACTCGCGGGCTAGTTCAATCTGCCCCTCATAGTCAGGGCCATAGATTTCCGTGACCAGGGTTTGCAACACCGGGGGACCAGGGGGAATTTCCGCCACCTGCATTCGGGCGCTGTAGCGATCGGCAATTTCCTTCAAGTGGGGCCGAATGGCCTTGGCAATGTCATGGCTCTGACGGTTGCGCTCCCCTTTAGGCCGAAAGTTTACCTGAATATCAGCCACATTGGGGCCAGATCGCAGGAAGTAATGGCGCACCAGACCATTGAAATTGTAGGGAGAGGCAGTCCCCACATAGCTCTGATAGTGGATCACCTCCGGCACCGTTGCTAGATATTGCCCCATTTCCCTCGTCACACGAGCCGTTTGCTCCAGAGTCGTCCCCTCTGGCAAATTGATCACTACCTGTAACTCGCTCTTATTGTCGAACGGCAGCATCTTGAGGATCACCAGTCGAAACCCGGCTAACCCGACCATGATCACCACCAGCACCAGAGCTGTTGTCACCAAAAAGGTCGTCCCCCGATGGGAATAGTGCACGAGGGGATACATGAAGCGGCGATAAAGGCGACTGAGGGCATCTTCTCCATGGTCCTGATGGGCATGGTTCGCCCCACTAAAAACCCGCACGGTAGTCCAGGGAACCACAATAAAGGCTACCAGTGCCGAAAAGATCATGGCAGCGGAGGCCCCCAGGGGAATGGGACGCATGTAAGGCCCCATCAGGCCGCCCACAAAGGCCATGGGTAAAATGGCTGCAATCACTGCTAGAGTTGCCAGAATCGTCGGATTACCGACCTCATCCACGGCTTCCAGCACAATCTGCTGCAGGGTGCGGCGACGATTGCCAGAGAATTGCAGCCGAGCCTTGTTTTCCGGCATCTGGAGATGGCGGCCCACATTTTCCACCACTACGATCGCGTCATCCACCAGAATTCCAATGGAGAAAATCAACGCGAAAAAGGTGACCCGGTTTAGGGTAAAGCCATAGAAGACAAAGCTGGCCAGGGTTAGGGCCAGGGTAACGGGAATGGAAACTGCCACCACCCAGGCTTCTTTCTTACCCAGAGCAAACCACATCAACACGGTGACGGACCCCACCGCAATCAGCATATGGAACAGCAGTTCATTGGAGCGCTCGGCAGCGGTTTCCCCATAGTCGCGAGTGACCGTGAGGTGAACGTTTTTGGGGATATAGTTGCGCTCAATCTGGTGCAGTTTGTGCAGCACCCGATGGGAGACCTGAATCGCATTGGCACCAGGCCGTTTGGCGATCGCGATCGTCACTGCATCTGTTTCCCCCCGGGTAGAGGTTGCTCGATGGGCCTCTTTCTGGCCCGGATGGGCTGCTGCGGTTGGCTGACCAAAAAATACATAGCTGACCGGTTCCTCAGCACCATCCATGACCATAGCCACATCCCGCAGGTAAACGGGTTGATTGTTGGCAACCGCAACCACCAATCCTTTGGCATCCTCCGCCGATCGAATAAAGCTCTGGGTTCTGACCAGCAAGGATTGATTATTCTGATTCAAGGCCCCACTAGCCAGTTCAGCATTTTGCACCTGCAGCGCCTGGGTAATTTCCAGAGGCGTCAGCCCAAAGGCATTGAGTCGGGTGGGGTCCAGTTCTACCCGCAATTGTCGCTTTTGCCCTCCAATGATGGTGGTTTCCGAGACATCGGGGACCTGTTTAATCTGTTCGTCTAGCTGGGCTGCGATCGTTCTCAATTCAGCCCCCGTGCTCTGTTCGCCCCAGAGGGTGAGGGTCAAAATCGGCACATCGTCGATCGCTCTCGACTTAATCAGGGGTTGGGACACCCCCGGCGGAATTTTGTCGAAGTTAGCGTAGAGCTTGTTATAGAGCTGAACAATTGAGTCTTCGGTATTTTGCCCCACGTAGAACCGGACAATCACGAGGGCAGATCCCGATCGGGAGGTCGAGTATACATATTCCACCCCGGGAAGTTCCTTAATCAACTTCTCCATGGGCACGGTCACCCGTTGCTCCACATCCTTAGCCGAGGCCCCTGGCATTTGGACAAACACATCCGCCATGGGCACGGTGATCTGGGGTTCCTCCTCCCTAGGCAGCAGCAACGTCGCCCCAATGCCCAGTAAGAGGGCCACCAGAATAATCAGGGGTGTTAATTTGGAATCAATAAACTGCTTCGCCAGATGGCCGACAAAGCCAAACTGATAAGGTTTTGAGGGTTGATGTGGATGCCCGTTGGGTTGATTCTGCATAAGGTCTCCTACTCCCGAATGGCGATCGCTTGCCCATCGCTCAGTTGCGGGAGATTGCTGGTGATGATGCGATCGCCCTCTGTCAGACCAGAAACAATCTGAATCTGGCCCGCCTGACTTTTACCTGTTTTCACCCAGCGCAGTACCGCAACTGGCTTTTCCGCATTGGTTTCGACCACATACACGCCCTGCAATTGTCCCCGTTGAATCAGGGCTGTAGCTGGGATGACGATATTTTTTTGCTGCCCTCTGGGCAGGGCAATGCGGCCAAACATCCCGGATATCAGCCGACCCGATCCAGACAGGGGGATTTTGACCAGGAAACTGCGCGAATTGGGGTCTGCTGCAGGCACGATTTGCTGAATTAACGCCTTGAAGGATTGATTCACAGCATCGACCTGCACCTGCACCGCCTGCCCCACCCGCACAAACCGCAGATTCTCTTCCGGCACGGAAATTTCTAGTTGCAGGCGATTCGGGTTTTCGACTTTCAGCAAGGCCGTTCCAGGAGCGGCCATCTCCCCCTCATAGGCCAGCTTCTGTACCACGACCCCATCAAAGGGGGCAATCACGGTGCCATAGCTTTCGTTAACTGAGGAGGCAGCCACACTTGATTCCGCCTGCCCGACAGCGGCCTGGGACTGGTCGATCGCTGCCCTGGCCTGCTGAGCTCCAGCATCAATCTGGGCTACTCTCGCCCTGGCTTCTTCTAGACGGGTATTGGCCTCGTCCAGTTGAGATTGGGAAACGGCCCCCTCCCGGCGGAGTTGAGCCATTCGACTTTGGGTCACCTGGGCCAATCGCTGGGCAGCCTGAGCTTCCACCCGCTGGGCCTGTAACTGGTTCAGGGTGGCCTGGGAGCGAGCCAGTTCTGCCTGGGCCTGGGCCACCACAGATTGGGCTTGGCTGGTCTGGGCCGTAATATCCATCACATCCACCTGAGCCAGTACGTCCCCCTTACGGAAGCGATCGCCCGCTTCTAGGGATAACTGGGTGATCCGTCCCATCACCCGAGTCGATAGGAGAGCCTGTTCCAGGGGCCGAATGGTCCCTGATAGCTCCAGCACATTGGCTGTGGACTGGGAACGAACAGTCAGGATTTTGACCCCGATCGCAGGGGATGAACCCATTTCCTGCGAATCTGTTGGACGAGTCAGGTGCATGACGCCCCAGGTTCCTACTGCCAGAATCAGGACCCCTCCCAGGAGAAACCCCCACTTCTTAGGCGAGAGCCCAGGTAGGGGAGAGGGTTTATGTTCCAGAGAATCATCTGGCGAACCGTCTGTGGTGGTATGAGACATATAGATCAATCCAAATATTTTGGCGGCGTTGTCGGCAACGCCTGGATGTACTGTGGATCATGCCTGTAGGGCAAATTTAGGGGTTCAGGCCGCGTTGAATGGAATACCCTGTGCTTTGCCAGGCCAGCAACCCGCCTTGCAAGTTATGGACCTGACGATAACCCTGGGCTACCAGCCATTGAGCCACCATGGCACTGCGGTGTCCGGATAGGCAGGTGAGGGCGATCGGATGGTCTTTAGCAACATTTTGGAGAATGCGATCGCGGCTGAAACAGTGGGCTCCCGGAATATGGCCCATGAGGTATTCCAGCCGACCCCGTACATCCACAATCAACAGTTGCTCCTGACGGGATTTGAGTTGAGCCGGTGTGAGCAGGATGGGATTGGCAAATCCTTTGGTGGTTGATTTTGATTTCATCATTACACCCGACCCATGACTGAGAAGGACTTAATGAAGGGGCCAGCCATACGAGGATCCTTGATCATGGCTGTGTAGTCCCCCACCCGGAATTGCAGCTTCCGGCTCATGTAGGCCATCCCCAAGCCCATCAGATTCAGCCCGTTTTTAATCCATTGTTGCCATTGCTCCCGATCGGCCCGCAAATCCCAATTGAGTTCCTGTCCACTGTAAGCACCTGCAGACACGACCTGGCCATCTTCCACGGTCAGGACACCCACAGGATTGGGATCCTCCAAAAATCCATACCCAATGTTGGAATTGAAATGAATTTTGGCCAGGGCTGCAGCCAGTTCAGACTCTGCATTCCACTGTTCCCCAAAAGCTTGCATCCATTCCGATGAAAATAATTCTGCCATTATTTTTTCCTCCAAACTACAATTTCCACAGGCGTCGCATGCAATGCCTCTCCACAAAACCTCTATCCCGATTCCGCAATCTCTTAAACATCTGAATTGCCGTAATTGGCAATAACCTTCCACTCCTGAATCAATAATGGTGAGATGGATAAGCGCACAGCCTCACCCCCGATCGTGGGCAGGATGATCTGCAAGGGGATTTCTGTCTGCACCTGAGACAGCAAGGGCTGGAGATCGTACTGCCCCACATAGGGTTCAGGATGGGCTGTTTCGGTAAAGAGGTTGCCGGAGGCATCAGCAGCCCTCAGTGTTTGCCCCAGGGAATTTGTTAGCATCAGAGGCCGGGACCGATCGATCTCAACTACACCGGGAAAACCCACCAGGCGGATATCAAAACTGGTGCTGCCATTGGGACGAATACGATTGAAGGCAATCACCTGCCAGTTGTGACCCTGCTGATCTTTAAGGGTTTGCCGGGATTGATACACCCGCTGCCTTGGTGCTTCCTCCAACTGCCGGATTGCTGCTGTAGCCCTTGCCGGAGATAATATGCCCAATCCCAGGACTAATCCCAGGACGATCGCACCTAAAAGCAACAACCAGGACAACATTTTTCGCAACTTACAACCCATACTTTTCCTCAAATCGGACATCGATATAACACTAATTAACGGATCAAATTTGCATATAGCTAATCCTTTATACTTGCCCTATTCCGATTCAAACTTCGCAAAAAAGACTTAAACATTGTTTGCGAAAATCTTAAATTAGGTTCTCATTGGGACAGATTCTTGGTGGCATTACACCTGATGAAAACGACTACAAAGTGTCAACAACTCCGTATCCAGCACCCGGTAATAGCGCCAAACCCCCTCTCGACGACAGGCTACCACTCCAGCATCTTTCATCAATTTCAGATGCTTGGAGACATTACCCTGGTGCAATCCGGTGCGATCGCAAATCTCCTGGACATTTCGCTCCTGGTCGCAGATTGCTGCCAGAATTTGCAGTCGTGTTGGGTCGGCCAATGCCTTAAAGCGGTTGGCCAGTAGCTCCAGCTCACTTTGATTCAGGGCAATCTCCATAAACTTCGCTATTGTTTCCTCCAACCACTCCATACAGGGAAGCCATTTTGATCCCTCAGGGTCAGAATTTGATCACCCTTGCGAATCTTAGCGGCAATAATGACGGGGACTCCAGCCAGAGTTACCTGAGATCCCGTCACCTCGATCTGGTCTCCCAGTTCAATCTGAACATCCTGATTACCGAGATACCAGGCTGGCCCCAAATGCACCAGAATGTTGCCATTGGCGGTGGACACCTTCACATGGACCCCCGTTGACATCCCTCGCATGGAAACCTGGTTATCAACTGCAATGACCTTACCTGTGATAGTTGTGACCGTATTCAGGTTGTATAACCGCTGATATTGACTGTTTCTACCCCATCCGCCACTGCCCCTTCCCCCTTTTCCTAATTGGGCTAATGCAAGAGGACTGAACAGTAAACTGATGATGGAAAGTGTTGCTGCAAGCTTAATGATCTTCTGCATGGCACATCCTCAGGATCACGAATTAAATAAGATGAACAATTGGGGTGCAGGGGCGTTGCCCCTGCTTGGGGGCGAAGCCCCCAAACCCCTACTTATATTTAGTTTTCGATCCTCAGCATTTTTTTCAAGGGATTGGGTGACTCACATTCAGGCTGGCATCCATCGGAATGGATTCCACCAGGGGTAGGCCGATCGCATTCAAAGCCCAGCGTTCAAACCAGGGCATGGTCCAACCGACCCGCATCTTGTCCATGAAATATTTCTCGAAGCCAGTCTTCATCCAGGACACCCAGGGTCCCTTCATGGTCAGGGCCCGATGGCGTTTACCCTCTGCATCTGGCAATAGGGGGTCAGCCAGGAACAGGGCTCCCGTATCCCCAAAATCAGCAAAGCAAATTGCCTGCAGGGTTGGCTTAAAGGGTCGTCCCGAAATAACACCCAGTTCCAGGGCAATGTTGTGGGCCACGGAGATGACCATCTCCTCAGTCATCTGACCCACCTTGGGCACTCCGATCGGGATGGGGGTGGGCTCGACCGGTTTGAGTTGGGTGACCACACCTACAGCATAGACAGACTCAAAAGTGGGATGGCGATAGGTCGGTAACACTGGCACAAATCCCTTTGGATCAGTTAAACCAACGGCTTCTCGCAGAAAACGGGGTCCCCGAAACGGGGGCAACACCATGGCGTACTTAAAGGGAAGGGTTCTCCCGTCCACCAGATGGACCGTTTCTGGCTCAAAGTGGGAAATGGCGGCGTTTTCCATCAGTTCAATTTCCCGATCGGCCAGGAATTTGCGAATCAGCCAGCGGGACTTGGCCATGCCCCCAATCCCTAGATGTCCTGCATAGGGTTCGGCGGTAACAAAGGTCATAGGCACCCGATCGCGCAGTCCTTTCTGGCGCAACACATGATGGGCCAGGAAGGCAAACTCATAGGCTGGTCCGAAACAACTGGCTGCTGGGGATGCCCCAACCACAATCGGTCCCGGTTCCCGCAAAAACTTCTCCCAGGCATCACCGGCTAGCAGGGCATGGTGAGGATTGCACACGGACTGGGTGTACCCCCCCTCTGGTCCCAGGCCGGGTACGGCATCCAGGGCTAATTCCGGCCCTGTCGCGATCACCACATAGTCATAGTCGATCGTTTGGCCTGAAAGGGAGAGTTGACGGGCCTTGGGGTCAATGGCCATCACCGCATCATGGATAAACTCAATGCCATGCTGGGGAACGATTTTAGCTAGATCTAACTGAATTCGATCCAGCGATCGTAAGCCCAACCCCACCCAGGGCAAGGAGGGCACAAAAGTAAATTTGGGTTGGTTGGAAATCAGTGTCACTCGGTGCTGAGGTGGCAGTATATGCCGCAGTTCATAGGCTGCAGGTAATCCTCCCAGGCCAGCACCAATCACCACAATATGAGCCATAATTGCGATTCCTAAACGTGAAATTTTAAGGATGAAGGCGTAAACAATAGGTCCAATTTCACCGTCCGGATCCTGCAAAAGTCTGGCATCAAACCCCTACAATACGTTCAGCAAAATTGGTATCAATGGCTAGGACCGATCTTTATTAGGGATGGGGAGGTTGAATCCCCACATCCCTTAAGACTCCCTGACTCCCAGCTTGCGCAGCACCGCAATTAACGGGCACCAGTTCGTAAATGCAGATTGCCACAAATTGAGCCCGACAAATGCAGTCAGGAACAGCCATCTCAGGTCAATGACCGCCAGCATTAAACTGATGAGCACCATGCTGCCTGCCACCAGACGAATCCACTGATGTTGTGTCCACGATCCCTTACGACTCAGAGGCTCCATTCCAGCATCCTGCCCTCGATAGCTTAATGATGTAATTATACTACTATACGGTTATATAGCTGAAAATTATTCAAATATTTTTTTACATAGCCCGTGAAACATGTTCCCCCTGAACAGCAGTTGCGTCGTCTCAGGGCAACGATCGTTGGAGCATTGGGATGATTTAGAACGCTATTGTTATGAATGGGCACAATAGATACGTACTTACAACGACCTACTCGTAACGATCTCACTCATGGATTGGTCTCTATGGCCTGCAACATGGCAGTTTTAAGGTAGATGCTCCAGGAGGCAAGGAACCAATGAGCCAGCCACAACGCATCGTCCTCATTGTCGATGACTCCCCCGAAGACCGGGAACTCTACCGGCGGTGTCTTATGGGCGACCCCGATCGCACTTACCTCTTTCTGGAAGCATCTCTGGGACAACAGGGACTGGAACTCTGGCAGCAAGGTCAGCCGGACCTCATCCTGTTGGACTACTGTTTGCCTGATCTGGATGGCCTGGAATTTTTGGCCCAGTTGCAATCCCTCACTCACCAACCTTACCTACCTGTGATTGTCGTGACGGGACAGGGAAATGAGGCGATCGCAGTCCAGGCGATCAAAGCCGGGGCTCAGGATTATCGGGTTAAAGGACAGATTAGCCAGGAGAATTTGCAGTTAGCTGCAGATAAAGTCATTGAAGCAGTTCGGCTCCAGAGCCAATTGCAACAGAACCTCGATCGAGAACGGCTGATTAACAAGATCACCCAGCAAATTTACCAATCTCTGGATCTGGACACTATTCTGCAAACGGTTGTGACTGGCGTGCGACAGTTTCTCCGCACCGATCGGGTGCTCCTGTTTCGCCTCCAACCAGAAGGGCAGGGCACCGTGGTGACAGAATCGGTGGGGGCAGACTGGCCCCCTCTCTTGTCTACGACCTACTCCGATCCGTGCCTGCATGAGGGTTACATTGCGCCCTTGCGGCAGGGACTAGTCACGAGCAAATCGGATATTTATGATGGCAGTATGGACCCCTGCCATGTCGAGCTGTTAGCCAAGTTGCAGGTCCAGGCCAATCTGGTCATCCCCATTTTGCAGGATCAGCAATTGTGGGGGCTGCTGATTGCTCACCATTGCGCCGCTTCCCGGCAATGGCAATCTATGGAGATTGATGTACTCAAAGAGCTGTCGCATCAGGTGGGGATTGCGCTCCGGCAGGCTGAGCTATATCAGCAAACCCAGCAGGAACTGAGAGAACGTCAGCAGGCTGAAATGGCCCTACGGCGGGCTAACGAGCGGTTTCAATTGGCTGCATCTGCTATCAATGGCCCAATCTACGAGTGGGACTTGAAAACGGGTATGGTGGAACGATCGCAGGGTCTGTTCCAGTTACTTGGATATACCCTGACGGAAGACGAAGATACAGCAGACTGGTGGCTTGAGCGCATTCATCCAGATGACTTACAGGCCATTCAGGCCCATTTCCAGGCCAACCTATCCACGACTGAGCCTTTCTGCAGTGCCTATCGGGTCCGACATAAAAATGGTCACTATATCTGGGTAGAAGACCGGAGCATTGTGGTCCAAGATGAAACAGGTCAACCGATCCGAATTGTCGGCAGCACCCTCGATATCAGTGATCGGAAACGAACCGATGCAGCTCTGCAGACTAGTAATGCGATCGCCCAGCAGCAACTGGCCGAAATTGAGGCCATTTATCAATCAGCTCCGATCGGTCTGAATGTGCTCGATCTCAATCTACGCTTCGTGCGGATTAATGAGAAGCTGGCTGAAATCAATGGCTTTTCAGTCCAAGAGCATCTTGGCCGGACCATTCGAGAACTTCTCCCCAATCTGGCTGATCAGACAGAACAATTGCTGCTGCCCATCCTGCAGACCGGAGAACCTTTATTAAACGTGGAAATTACCGGAGAGACTCCGGCCCAACCGGGTGTACAACGCACCTGGTTGGAACATTTCTTGCCCCTGAAACAGGGCGACCAGATTATTGGCATCAGTACAGTTTGCGAAGAGATCACCGATCGTAAGCAGGCAGAACTCACCCTGAAGGAGAGTGAAGAACGGTTTCGCACCCTGGCCGATAATATGTCCCAATTCGCCTGGATGGCAGATGCCAGCGGAGAGGTCTTCTGGTATAACCAGCGCTGGTTTGAGTATACCGGCACCACGCTGGAAGTCATGCAGGGATGGGGATGGGAAAAAGTGCACCATCCTGACCATGTGGATCGGGTGGTTCAGCATGTCCGCCACTGCTTTGCCACCGGGGAGTTATGGGAAGACACCTTTCCTCTGCGGAGACAAGATGGTACCTATCGATGGTTCCTGTCTCGGGCTACCCCGATTCGCAACGAGAACGGCCAAATTGTCCGCTGGTTTGGCACTAATACAGATATTGATGACCACAAACAGGCAGAAATGCTGCTCCAGGAGCAGAATGAGCGCCTGAGCCTGCTCTATCAGGCCACAAGGGATCTGCTGTCTACCGTGGAGCCCGTGCAACTGATTGCCCAACTGTTTCACAATCTGAAAGATAAGCTAGCGTTGGATATCTACCTGAACTATCTCATTGATCCAGAGCAGCAACAGCTCCGATTAGCCTCCTACGCAGGTATTCCTGAGTCGATCGTCGGCAAGCTTGAATGGCTCAACTACGATGAGACGATCTGTGGCGTTGCCACCCAACAACAGCGTCAGGTCGTGGTTGTGGATATGCAACGCTCAGACAATCCTAAAATTGCTCTGGTGCAATCTCTGGGAGTGACAGCTTACGCTGTCCAACCCTTGACGAGTGGGGGACATCTCTTTGGCACCCTATCCTTCGGTAGCCGCAGTCGCACTCACTTTACTGCAGATGAAGCTGAGCTGATGCAATCCCTGTGCGATCAGATTGCCGTTGCTCTGGAACGATCGCAACTGATGCAATCCCTGCAGTTGCAAAACGAGCAATTACAGCGGGCTAACCAGATTAAGGATGAATTTCTGGCCATTCTCTCCCATGAACTGAGATCGCCGCTC
The DNA here is from genome assembly GCF_001939115.1 of Leptolyngbya sp. 'hensonii'. GTDB lineage: Bacteria > Cyanobacteriota > Cyanobacteriia. The sequence goes on from NZ_MQTZ01000042.1 coordinate 31,619, forward strand.
AACCCCATTCTGGGTTGGACTAAGCTCCTGCAAACCCGCAAGTTTGACGCTACTAAAACGGCTGAAGCACTGGCTACGATCGAGCGGAATGCCCGCTTACAAACTCAACTCATTGATGACTTGCTGGATGTCGCCAAGATTCTGCGGGGCAAACTGAATCTGAATGCGGTTCCTGTTAGTTTGGTTGCGGTGATTGAAGCCGCGATTGATACGGTTAAAACGGCAGCAGTAGCCAAATCCATTCGGATTGACGCCGTTTTACCCCAGATGGGGCCTGTGTCAGGGGATGCAACTCGCCTGCAGCAAATTCTGTGGAACCTGCTAGCCAATGCTATCAAGTTCACACCAGCGGGAGGACGGATAGAGATTCGCTTAGATTCCGTAGAGCTGAAGGCAGAAGAAACTGGCAAAGGGGGTAGAGGCTCTTCTCTGCCCATTGCCCCATTCTTCCAGACTTCCCACCCCTATGCCCAAATCACGGTGAGGGATAATGGCAAGGGCATCGATCCAGCCTTCCTCCCTTATATCTTTGAGTCTTTTCGCCAAGAGGATGTTTCAACCACCCGCAAATATGGTGGGTTAGGGTTGGGATTGGCGATCGTCCGGCATCTGGTGGAAGCCCATGGAGGAAGCATTACAGCCCACAGCCCTGGGGAAGGGTTGGGAGCTACATTTACAGTTCGGTTTCCCCTGCTGAGTACCGTGCCAGAGCCAGAGCCAATGACCCAGTTGCCTAAAGCATCCCCCATTCTAACTGGGGTTCGAGTTCTGGTGATCGATGATGAACCGGATGCCCGTGAGTTACTCGCCGTGTTATTAAGCAGTTCGGGGGCAGAAGTGATGACTGTGGCCTCTGCCAAGGAAACCCTGGCGACTCTCACATCCTTTCCAGCCGATATTTTGGTGAGTGATATTGGCATGCCAGAGATCGATGGCTATACCCTCCTCCAACAAGTGCGGTCTCTGTCTCCGGAGCAGGGTGGGCAAATTCCCGCGATCGCCCTGACCGCCTATGCTGGGGACATGAATCGGCAGCAGGCACTGGCCATGGGATTCCAGGCCCATATGACCAAGCCCGTTGAGCCTGATCAGTTAATTCAAGCGATCGTCGCGCTGGTCAAATCAACCTCTCAGCAAGGCTGAACAGGAAGAGAGCACGGTCATACCAAGATCGTCGCCAGCTTCTGAACGGCGGCATCGGGACGCAGGCTGAGCCAGGGAACACCGGGTTGCCCTAACCACCGATTCCCAGTCTGGGAAAACCCTGGCGACTCTCGACACAACCCCAGAGGACGGTGGTATTTTCGGGTGGCTGCCAGTAAGTGCTGCACCATCCGTTCGATCACCTCATTTTGTCCTTCCCCTTGCTCTGTCAGTCGCTCTGAGGCTTGGTCTAATCCCAGAGCCAGTTGGGTCAGGGAATCGAGGTTGACGGACAGGCCATCAAAAAGGGTACAGAATGCCTCTGCCTGCATTACATGACTGGGCAACTCTGCCATCAGGTAAACCTGCAGTTCATTTTTACCTTGCTCCAGACCATGCTGGGCCATCTCCTCCAGCACCCGACGGCCTTCTGCAGGAGTGCGACAGAAGGGAACCATAGGAATGATATTTGTCAGGCCAATCCCATCCCGCACGCGCCGCAATGCCTGACATTCCAACGCAAAGGCTGCCCGATAGCGATCGGTGGTATAGCGGGAGGCCCCGCGCCAGCCAATCTGGGGGTTTTCTTCCTGTAACTCAAACTGACTTCCCCCCAGCAGCAGGGCAAACTCAGTACTAGTGAGATTAGAGAACCGGACAATCACTGGCCTGGGATAAAAAGCGGCAGCGATCGTTCCCAATCCCTGAGCCAGCCGATCGACAAAAAACTGAGCTTTCTGCCCATCCTCATAATGACGAGTTAAGCGACCAATCCGCTCCCGCTCAGAGGACGACTGCACCTGATCAAAATGGATCAGGGCCAGGGGATGGATTTGAATCGAGTGCATCAGCATAAACTCCAACTGCACCAGACCCACCCCACCGACGGGGAGTCCAGCCAGACTGAACGCCTCAGAGGGATTCTCCAGAGTCAGGAACACCTGAGCCTGTTGTCCATCCTGTGCTCTGAGTTGAGTGGATCGTTCTTTCTTTACCGTTGTCAGCATAAGCGTTCTCCAGCGATGGACAAGGAGCAGTGAGGGATTCGATTCGAAGGCTGTCTCGTTCAACCTGCAGGCCAAACTTGCCTCCCCAGCCATAGGGAGGTAAGTCAGGCAGAACAATCTGAGCCAGACCAAAACTCTGGCCTTTGGTATTCAAGACCTGATTCTGACAGGCAAGGCTGATCAGACGATGGGGGCAATATCCCCTCTGTTAATGAATTAAGTAACAGCGATCGGAATGGCCGATCGGGTTGGACTGGATAAAACTCAATCAGAACTTGTGATCCAGCAAGCAGTATCCAATTTGAGGGGAATCAGAAATCAGCCTTGCAATCGGCTTACCCCAGGACAATGCATGCTTGATGAATTCAGCAGGTTGTGAAGAAATCAGAAGAAAAATGAATGGCAATTAACGAACTTTAAGAATCTCACCTAATGCCTACCCGTATTCTAATCAATTCAACTGGGATCAGGGGTAAACCTATAGATATGGATCTAAAAACAATTGGGATCAATCTATTTGAGAAACTTTTCAACACAACGAACAAAGAGTTCTACCCCCATTCCCAGGGTGATTTCATCAAAATCGAAGCGGGGATGGTGATGGGGATAGGCCAGATCTCTGGCTGGATTGGCTGACCCCAGGAAGAAATAACATCCGGGCACTGCCTGTAGGAAGAAGGACATATCTTCGCCCCCCATCGTTTGGCATTCTGGGACCAGACCAGCCGGAGTTTCCACCACGGCTTCAGCCACCGATCGCACCAGATCCGCCATCTCGGGGTGATTAATCACCGGTGGATAAAGGGAGTGATAGTCCAGTTCGTAAGTGGCCCCATGGCTCTGGCAAACCCCCGCAATAATTTGCTCAATGCGCTGCTTGAAATAACCTTCGTACTCAGGGTTGAAATACCGCACGGTGCCAGCCAGGTGGGCCGAGTCGGCGATGATATTCTTGGCGGTTCCGGCATGAAACTCACCCACCGTCACCACTGCAGAATCGATCGGATTCACATTCCGGGCCACAATCGTCTGCAAGGCAGTCACCACCTGAGCCCCGACCACAATGGAATCGATCGTTTGCTGGGGAATTGCCCCATGGCCACCCTTGCCCTGAATTGTGCAACGGAACAGTTCTACAGCCGCCATCAGCGCCCCCGAACGGACCCCGATCGTGCCCAGGGGCAGGTTATTCCACAGGTGCAGGCCGATGATCCCGTCCACATCGGGATTCTGTAATGCACCTGCAGCAATCATGGGTTTGGCCCCACCCGGGCCTTCTTCAGCAGGCTGAAAAATCAGCTTAACCGTACCAGCGAAGGCTTCCCGATGGTGCGACAGATAGTAAGCTGTCCCCAGACCGATCGTCACATGGCCATCATGACCGCAGGCATGCATCACCCCATCCTGTTGCGATCGATAGGGAACCTGATTTTGTTCCTGAATGGGTAATGCATCCATATCCGCCCGAATGGCCAGGACTGGCCCGGAGCGAGTTCCTGTAATTAAAGCCACAATCCCAGTTTCGGCCACGCCAGTCTGATGCTCAATCCCCCAGGCCGTCAATTTTTGGGAAATGAACTCGGCGGTCCGGTGTTCTCGGAAACCCAGTTCTGGATTCTGATGAAGATGCCGTCGCCACTCCACCAATTGAGGTTGCAAAGTCCGGATCTGAAGCCGGATGCTGGCAAGGTCTACAGTCGCAGGAGCAAGAGAGGTCAGAACCATGGGTGAGAGTTAAATAATGGTCAATTTCGCTACAGCACGATCGGCTGTTCATCTCCATCTTAAGCGGTTCATCGGCTCCCATCAGGTTATAGTGAATGTCTTCCCCCGTGGGCCTCTTTTCCGGCCCCCTCCTGAAGGAGGGATAGCCGCACCAGGAGGGAAGCCAGCCGTCAGCAGCCAGCAGAAATCGGCAGCAACCTTTCCAGATCCAGGCTTGATGCCACCTGGGCCAGCTTTTCCAGATCGGTGGGGTCATTCAGGTGGGGGAGGGAGCCTAACACCGGGGTAGCGGTTAGGGATTGGATTAAGTCGATCGGAGCCCAGTTTTCCTGCTCTGATTGGGAACAGGGCTGGACACAGTTGAGAACAATCCCCTTGAGATGAATCCGGGACTGGCGGGCCAGGGCAACGTTTGCAACCGCCTGGGCGATCGCCCCTAACCGAACGGGCACCACCAGCACCGTGGGCAGTCGCCAATCCCAGGCCAGGTCAGCCACCGTTGTCTCCCAGGTCACGGGAGAGCCCAGCCCTCCCAGGGCTTCGATCAGCACCCAATCCTTCTTGTGTTGCAACGCCTCCAGGGTTTGCCAGACCTGCTCTAACTCCACATGCCGCCCTTCTTGAGCTGCAGCCAGGGGCGGGGCCAGGGGAGCCTGGAAAGCCAGCGGGGTCATTTCCTCAGGGGTTTGATCCAATTGCAGCAGACGGGTATACAGTTCCCGATCGCCAATCCCCGCTTGAATCGGTTTCATAATCCCGAGGCGTCTGGACTTGCAGTAGGTCTGCCAGTAAGCAGCCAGAGCCAGGGTTAGGACTGTTTTACCGGCATCTGTGTCGGTAGCTGTAATGAAGAGCACGTTCAAAGGTTACTATCCCGGTTTCTTCGCAAATGAGTATTATAGCTATTCCCTGGCGGGTGGGGCACCAGGGAGTCAGGAGGGGAGTGGGATGCAGGTTGCGCCCATTGGCTCTGGAACTGTCTGTGATTTGGACTGACCCCTTGAAAACATCCTCTTAAGGGCAACTTCGCAAACCTATCCTTTGAGTCAGGGGGTAAGGGAATCAAACCCTTAGGAGGAGGTTCTCCTGGAGAAAGAATTCTGCTCTCATCCCGACTGAACAGAGCTAGGCGCTCAATCCCTTACACTGACATCCAGGGTGTAGCCGCTACCACTGGTCGCAATCACATCAATCTGGTATTCGCCTGCTACGTCCACCTGACTCTGCCAAGACAGGATCCGGGCCGCATCCTGAATCAACTGGCCATCCGGTCTGCGAATATCCAGGGTGACTGAGCCTTCAATCACTTCCACGCTCAGCACTTGACCTTGCTGTACCGTCACCAGATACCGTTTGACCGCCTCCGGGCGGGCTCTACCAGAAACCCGAGTTTGGGTTTTCCCGGCGGGAAAATCTACCTGGCTGACCTCCACGGTTTCTGGCAGTGACGGACTGGGGGAGAGGTTTGGAGAAGGACTGGCACTGGGGCTTGAGGTTGGGGTCGGGGTTGGGGTTGGGGCAGGCTCCGCTAGGGCCACTTTGAGTCGATAATCAGCCCGATCGATGCCTTTGACGGGCTTCACCTGAATGGCATAGTCACCCGTAAACGGCAAGGTTCCATTCCAGCGATTGACCCGGTTGGCATTGGCATCAACGGGTTCTCCACTGGGGGCAAGCACAGACAGAAGCACCCCCTCGCTAGGGGTGGAGACATCCAATTGCTGCCCTTCCTGCCCAGAAAAAATGTAGCTCACGGTTTGATTGGCCCGCAAAGATCCATTCACCCGACTGGGCTCCCCCAGGGTTAACCGCAAGCGCTGGCTGTAGTTAACCGGGGTGGGACGAACCGTGGGGCTGGGGCTCGCTGGTTTGGGAGATGGGGAAGTCGTTGGAACTGGACTGACCACCACGGTCTCCGTTGGTGTGGGTTGGGGCTGGGGCTTCGAGAGCAGGGCACTGACGATCGCCCAGGAGCCAAAGCCTGCGGCCAGGGCCATAGCTGTGCCAATGGAAATGACCGCAAGGGGGTCTTCCCAGAAAGACCGCACCTGGGGCGTGGGGATAGTGGAATCGGGTATATTAGCTGCTCCTCTTGGCAGAGGACGCTGGCCGCCGATCGCCACCGTTGCTGCCTGGGTAACCCCAGCAGCCCCCCCGGTCATCATGGCCGAGGCTGGAGCCACCGGGAGGGCCGGACTGTTCAAGTTTTGCAGGGCGAACAAGACCTCATCTGCCGACTGGTAGCGATCGGTGGGGGAGGGTTTCAGCATCTGGTTCAGAATCTGAGCCAGCCTAGAGTTGACGGCGACCCAGCGTTGCCAGTTCCAGGACAGGGTGCTTTCATTAAAGAGCTCCTGGGGATCTCGACCCGTCAGGAGCACGATCGTCGTTACCGCTAAAGCATACAGATCACTGCTGGGGAAAGCCCGCCCCGTCTGAATTTGTTCGCTGGGGGCGTAACCTGGTTTACCAACGGTTGTGGCCTGAATGCCCGTATCCGCTTGCTGAAACCGAGTCGCCAGCTCTTTTACCACCCCGAAATCAATCAAAACCGGCAGGTGATCTTGCTCCCGCAGAATAATATTGTCAGGGGCAATGTCTCGATGAATAATGCCCCGGGTATGGATATAGGCCAAAACGGGCAGGAGTTGCTGCAGCAGTTGAACAATCTCCGTTTCTGAGAAAGTGTAGCCCCGGGATTTTCGAGCATCTAAAATAGCTCGGTAGGTCTGGCCTTCAACATACTCCTGGACCATGAAGAGCCGCTGATCTTGCTCAAAGGTGGCTACAAATTTGGGAATCTGGGGATGTTGAATTTGATGCAGGGTCGTGGCTTCCCGCTGAAAGAGCTCACGGGACTTTTCCAGGGCATAGTCCCCATTCTGGGCCGGGATCAATTCCTTCAGGGCACAGAGTTCGCGAAAGCGCCCCTGATCTTCAGCCAGGTAGGTACGACCAAATCCCCCCTGCCCTAAGACTTCAACAATGCGATAGCGGTTCTGGAGAATCGTGCCGATCGGGATAGGTAGTTGCATAACGGATCAGTTACTCGGTGCCGGAGAAGCCGATGGTTCAGAAGTCGGCGGGAAGCTGGGTGATGGACTTTCCGGGAGGGTTGGGTTGCTGGGTAAAGTCGGATTGGGAGTTTGCACCCCAATCTCCAGGGTAAAATCCGTTTCCCGGGCAGCAATGACATCAATTTGATAGTCTCCCACACGAGTCAGGGCCGGAGATTGCCAGGATCCAACCCCGGTTGCTCCTTCCACGGGTTCACCCCCTGGGTAACGGATATCCAACGTCACAGCTCCCTTTAGAATAGCAACAGTCAGCACCTGCCCATCTCTCCCATTGATCAGATAACGTTTGACCTTACCCATGGCCGTGCGCCCGGAAGCTTGCACCTTAGCCTGATTGGGAGGAACATTGAGGGATTCAGTTTCCACGATCGGGCTCGGAGTTGCACTGGGGGATTCGCTGGGGGACTGGGTTGGCGGCGGAGTGGGCGAATTTCCTGGAGCTGGTCCAAACGTAACTGTTTCTGTTGCCACCGGACTGGGTGATTTCTTAACGCTACTGTCTTTGAGGATAGAGTTGATGAAAAACCAGGGGGTAAAGGCCAGTAACAGAAAGGCCCCGATGCCCAGAGACCAGCCCAGCCAGGGATTGGATTGGCGACGGGGTGGGGGCGGAGCAGGCCGGGTGGCTGTTGGCCGCCGCACAGGCTGCACAGAAGCCCCTGCCTTGCCGGTAATATTCGTCGCTCCCCCCTGAAGGGTGGTGGGCTTAGAATCCGGGGCGATGGCTGGCTGCACCAGACCGGTCAACGATCGCAGGGTCTGGGCCACTTCGGTCGCTGACTGGTAGCGGTTGGTTGGCTTGGGACTCAGCATTTTATTGATCAATTGAATCAGCAGGGGGCTGAGGCTCGGTACCCGATGATGCCAATGCCAGGTCAGGGTGGTTTCATCCAGCATGGATTGGGGGCTCTGCCCCGTCAGCAAAACCACACAGGTCACAGCCAGAGCATACAGATCACTGTTGGGATAGGCTTTGCCAGTTTGTAATTGCTCACTGGGTGCAAACCCCAGCTTGCCTACAGTGGTGCCTTGGGTGACTTGCCCCGCCGCACCCTGGACCTGGCTGGCAATCTCTTTCACGACCCCAAAATCAATCAATACGGGCAGACGATCGCGCTCCCGCAGCATGATGTTGTCTGGTGAAATATCTCGGTGAATAATGCCTTTCCCATGGATGTAGGCCAGGATGGGCAACATTTGCTGGAGCAGATGAATAATTTCCTGCTCAGAGAACGCCTGGGCCTGTTCCATCCGTTCCTCCAGCAGTTTGCTGTAGGTCTTACCCTCGACAAAATCCTGGACAAAGAAAAGACGACGCCCTTGCTCGAAGGTAGCTCGAAACCGAGGAATCTGAGGATGTTCAATTTGATACAAAGTAGCGGCTTCCCGCTGGAACAGTTCTTTGGACTTCTCCAGCGCATAGGTGTCCCCCTGAACTGGAATAAATTCTTTGACCACACAGCGCTCATTAAAGCGTCCCTGGTCTTCAGCCAGGTAGGTCCGGCCAAAACCACCCTGTCCTAAAACTTTGACCAGACGGTAGTGGCCTTGCAGAACAGTTCCATTTGGGATTGGCGGTTGCATGGCAGAAATCCGATGAAATTTTGTGTGATTAAGAAATATAACCTATCCAGAGCATCGGACTAACAGGCGTAGCAGGGTGATTTTCCAGGGGGATTACCCCTAGATCAATCAGACGACCCATGCTTCATATCCATTCGCTCATTAAACCTATGATTCCACTAAAAACAGGAATTATAGTCACTCTGATTTGCTGGACCACTCCGATCGTCCCCACCCATTTTACCGAAGGCGGTTAAGCCGGATGGAAGTAGAAAGCGGCTCCCAGGACAATGTAAGTAGCCAGGAGAAGGGTTCCTTCCAGCCAGTTGGACCGGCCATCCAGGCTGATCAAATTGGCGATCGTCACTGCAATAATCACAGCCACCACCTCAAAGGGGTTGAAGTTCAGATCCATGGGTTGGCCGATCGCCTGCCCAACCAGCACCAGAATTGGGGCCACCAGCAGCGCCACCAGCAGGCTGGACCCCATCGCCACGGAAACAGACAGATCCATATTATTTTTGATCGCAACACTGACGGCTGTGACATATTCTGCTGCGCCCCCCACCAGAGGCAGCAAAATCACACCGGTAAACAGGGCCGTTAACCCCAGACCCTGGGTCACCTCTTCCACCACCCCGACAAAAATCTCTGATTCAAAGGCAACCGCGATGGTCGCGACCACCAGAACTCCGATCCACAGGGGCAGATTCGGCTTATGCTCATGCTCTCCTTCCCCGGAATCCGCTCCCGCTTCTTCCAGCTCCACCTTACTGACGTCATACAGATAGCTGTGGGTCTTGAGGGAAAACAGGAGGGTCAGGGCATAAACCGCAATCAGGACCACAGCCGTTGTGACGGAGAGGCTCGCGATCGCTGCCTGTTCCACCCCACTGGTCACCCCGCTGGTGGTAAAGATCACCATAGCAGGTAAGACAATCGCAATTACGGCCAGGGTCATGGTCGATCCATTGACCCGGGCCACCACCGGCTTGAACTCCTGTTCCTTGTAACGCAAGCCCCCCAGAAACATAGACAGCCCCATGACTAGGAGCAGATTGCTGATAATTGTGCCGGTAATACTGGCTTTGACAATATCCACCAATCCTTCTTTCAGGGCCACCAAGGCAATGATCAACTCAGTTGCATTGCCAAAGAGGGCATTCAGCAGCCCCCCCACCGAAGGACCAGCCACCAGCGCCACCTCCTCAGTCGCCGTACTCAGCCAGATGGCCAAGGGCACGATCGCGAGCGCGGACGTGAAGAATATCACCAGAGGGCTCCAGTGCAGATGCTCTGCAGCCAGAGAGATCGGAACAAAGATCAACAGACCGATGGAAAGAATTTTTCTGATTGCCATGGGAAATTGGGCTACAAAATTCACAGGCATTGTAACCCATGGGGGTCAGGATAGTTCCCCGATCGCGACCCGGGGCAACCGGTGTTTGAACCCACAGAGAATTTCCCAGGAAATGGTTCCCAGGTTATTCGCCCAGTCATCCGCTGAGATCCGATCGTGGCCCTCCTGCCCCAGGAGGGTCACCACTTCCCCCTCCTGGACATCGGGAATCTGGTTCACATCCAGCATCAACTGATCCATGGTGATGGCTCCGATCTGAGGAATCCGTTGGCCCCGGACCAAAACGGTCATCTGGCCTGAGAGATTGCGGGGAACCCCATCTGCGTAGCCGATCCCCACCACAGCCAGCCGGGTTTCCCGATCGGCCATAAATCGGTAGCCATAACTCACCCCCATCCCGGCTGGAATGGTTTTGACCTGGGTGATCCGGGCTTTCACTTGCATCACCGGGCGCAGCTCGATCGTCCCTCTCAGATGTACTGCTGGATAGAGACCATACACTGCCAGCCCCACCCGGACCATATCGTAGTGGAGCGCGTGATCGGCCAGGGCCGCAGCAGAATTGGCTAGATGCAGGCAAGGAACCGCAATACCAGCGGCTCGAATTTGTCCGATCGCCTGGTCGAAGCGACTCTGCTGCAAGCCCATCACCGTTGGGTCAGGGCTGTCTGCTGTTGCTAGGTGGGAGTAAATCCCAGCAATCTGCAAGTTTGGGATACAGTCTACCAACCGGGCAAATTCCACTGCCTCTGTCCAGGAGGTACCCAGGCGAGACATGCCCGTGTCCAGTTTCAGATGAACCGGCAACGCTCCTGGATAGGGCATGGCCTCTAAAGCCTCAGCAAAAATTAGCGCCTGCTTCGGACTGCAAAGGGTAGGCTGGAGTGCTCCGCCCGCGATCGCCCGGACTTGCTCATGGGTATAGGTTCCCCCCAGGAGCAGAATCGGGGCTTCAATGCCTGCTTCCCGTAGTTCCAGGCCCTCCATAATCGTCGCGACCCCCAGCCACGTTGCCCCCTGCTGGAGAGCAGTCTGGGCGATCGTCACGGCACCATGGCCATAGGCATCTGCTTTGACCACTGCCATCAAGGCCGTGGTGGGAGCCAAACTCTGGCGTAACTGACGCACATTGTGGGCTACTGCGGCCAGATCAATCTCGACCCAGGCCCGCTGGGTCGCCGAACAATTCAGCTTGACCACCGATCTGGATGATGTAGCGTCTGGGCTCGACTGCCAACTCAACATTTCCCCTCACTCCTACCATCACGCTCAACACCCCCATGGAGCGAAACTGAAATAAGGTGGGGGTTGGGGGCTTTTGCTGGCACAACACTTCGCAAACACTCCCAATCAAGGGGCAGCACCCTTTCACCCCAATTGTTCATCTTTTTGAGTTCGTCATCCTTGGGTTGTTGACCATGCTACCTGCAAATTCAATGAGTAGAAAGCCCTATTAGGATTGTCATTAGTCAGGGGGCATTAGTTATTAGCTGGATCCCCTCTTGGACGCAGAGACTATTCATTCTGGGAAGGTAAAGAGCTTGGACCAGGGAGTTCGATCGAGGCTCCAGGTCCGTGCGATCGATCGCTGTCCCTGCCGCAGATCAGCCTAGGGGGTTTCTCCCCAGGGGGGAAGTCCGGGATGGGTCTGCTGGGGCACCCAGGCAAAAATGACGAATGACGAATGACAAAAAAGAGCGAGATTGCTCTCGCTCCTGTCATTGCATCGTGAGTTAATAGGCTTAGACGTTAACAGCAACCTTCGCCACCTTGGAGGTGACCCGTTCGTAGGTTGCGCGCATTTTTAGACCGGTTAGGACCTGGAACAGACCGGTACCGTTGTTGGAACCAGGGTATTCCCGGTGCTGCAGTAACAGGTGGGTCAGTTCACCCTCGTACTTGGTTGAGAGATTGCTAAGGTGCTTCTCAATGTAAATGACCTCTTCCAGGTTATCGAACTGGCCATCCACTTCCAGGGTGGAAACGCTGTGGCCGTAATAGTTGTCCGGCCCATAGAACATGCGGATGCCGGGATAGGAACAGGTCAACTTGCGCCCGCAGGGAATCCAGTCGATCGTGGAGCCTTCATCAAACAGGTAAGCCGGTTCAAACCCTTCGACATTATCCCGCTGGATCATCTGCACCCGTAGCACCTTCTTCTCCTGATCATCGGGAATCAGACGGGTCGTCATCACCCGCAGCACCACATCAGCATACTGTTTCTGAGGATCGATGTAGGCCGAGAAGTCAGGACGACGGGCATTGATTGCAGCCAGAACATCTTCATACCGGTGGCCACGCTCGGCCATATCCCGCTGGATCTTCCAGGCAATTTTCACATCATCTGTAATATCCAGATAAACGCTAAAGTCAAGCAGCCCCCGGACCCGCTCATCATAGAGCGGATGCAGCCCTTCAATCACCACTACATGATTGGGATGAACTAGCTCGGGAGGATCAATCATCCCAGTTTCGTGGTTGTAAATCGGCTTGTTAATGACTTCCCCACTTTTCAGGGCCTTGACCTGTTCATACATCAGATCAAAGTTATTCGCCCTCGGATCCAGAGCTGTAATTCCTGTTTCTTTCCGTTGCTTCCGATCCAGACTGTGGTAATCATCGAGGCAGATAACCGTGACGAAATCTTCCCCAAACAAATCTGTAATCCGCCGTAGAAAAGTGGATTTTCCACAACCGGAGTCTCCGGCAACGCCAATTAGTACCACACGGTCTGGCTTCATGGTCATAGTTTCCCTCTTATAGACAGTTCACTAATTACTAATAGTTTCGGTGCAGGGGTTGAATTTGAGCAACTACTAAGCTTAGCTTTGCAAAAGCTCAAGACAGCTACGATCTATCGTGAGTCAGCCTGACCCACTCACAATGTAGATGTCGCTTGGGTCAAGCAAGTCCAATCGGAAGTGCAGCACAATATTGACTGCTATTCAGGAAGACCAAAGCTTTAATTAAGTATTTATACTACTTATTGTTAAGGATCTTACCAGAACGTGATCCCACCTACAAGGTAACTCTCTGTCAAAATCTGGCAATTTCTTCTGACCTGAATTTCCCCTGGCCAGGTTCAATTCTTAAAACAATCTAAATTGCAATTTGCTTAACATTTTGTTGGGGGAGCAGTTCTATATCCTTTATAAGGCGTTTTTGCTTTTAGTATAAGAACTCCTTATTTCTTTGGAACAACAGAATCTGTCGTTCAAGGTGGGAAGTGACCTCGATGGAGACGAGAGAAAAACAGCGTGATCTGCCCGTAAGAGCAGGATTTCCTCTCTGTTACCCCTCTCGATCAATTCATGTCAGTTCAGTTCCCCAATGGGCCGATCGGTCTTTTTGATCCATAAGGATGAAGAGCTAAGCTAGCTGGTCACATCAGGTCGATTATGGAAAAATCTACGATCCACTGCGGCAAACCTATAGCGGACAACCATTTTACGGCAAAATAGATCAGGGCTATTTTCAGGAATTTGGGAGTCAGTAGCACAGAGCAGGTCAAGCGCCAGTTTACCTGTTTTACAAAGGATGCAGCTTCTGCACCAGTGCGTTATGTTTCTGAGTTCTGAGATAGGCCCGATCGAGTCACAACCGCTATTCGTTAAGTTGGGTTTGGAGAAGTAGAAAGAATGTATAGTTCAAGCGCAGCGGGTGCTGCAAACACCGTCTCTGGTAGCCGTCTGTTTCGTTACGAAGTCGTAGGGTTACGTCAAAGTCTGGCGACCGACAACACAGCCCATCCGATTCGTCGCAGCGGCAGCGTGTTTATTACAGTGCCCTATGACCGCATGAACGGAGTAATGCGGCGAATTACCCGCATGGGTGGCAGGATCATCAATATTCAGCCCCTGGATGGGGATTTAGCAGCTAGCAGCTCGACAATACTGGCAAACGCTCAAGCAGTTTCCCAACCAGCACAAGCGAGCAAACCTATGACCCAATCGAAAGCTCCACTCGATATTCCTGTCAATATTTATCGTCCCAATAATCCCTTTGTGGGTCGCTGCGTCTCGAACGAAGAACTGGTTCGGGAAGGGGGTATCGGAACCTGTCGTCATCTTGTATTCGACATCTCTGGCGGCGATTTGCGCTATTTGGAAGGTCAAAGTATTGGGATTATCCCTCCCGGCTTAGATAAAAATGGCAAGCCTGAGAAACTGCGTCTCTACTCGATCGCCTCAACCCGTCATGGCGACAATGTAGACGATAAAACCGTCTCTCTCTGTGTTCGTCGTCTGGAGTACAAGCATCCTGAAACGGGTGAGATGGTTTTTGGGGTTTGCTCGACCTACCTGTGTGGTCTGGAACCCGGTGCCGAAGTGAAGATTACTGGTCCCACCGGCAAAGAAATGCTGTTGCCTGAGGATACCGATACCAAAGTGATCATGCTGGCTACTGGAACTGGGATTGCTCCCTTCCGGGCCTATCTGTGGCGCATGTTTAAGGATAAAGAGCGGGCTGCCAACCCCGATTACCAGTTTAAGGGGCTGGCCTGGCTGATTTTCGGGGTCACGACTACCCCCAACATCCTCTATAAGGAGGAGTTGGAAGAAATTCAGCAAAAGTATCCCGATAATTTCCGTCTCACCTGCGCGATTAGCCGAGAACAGAAGAATGCTGAAGGGGGTCGGATGTATATTCAGCACCGTGTGGCTGAACATGCGGCTGAATTGTGGCAACTGATGCAAGAAGAGAAAACCCACACCTACATTTGCGGCCTGAAAGGCATGGAGGATGGGATTGACGAAGCCCTCTCCGCTGAAGCTGCCAAGTATGGGGTGGAATGGAAAGACTTCCAGCGCCAGATGAAGAAGGCTGGCCGCTGGCACGTTGAGACTTACTAAAGACCGAACATTCAATCACAGTCTTGATTTCATCTGTAGGGGCGCGATCATCGTGCCCCTACATGTTTTTTCGATCGAATCAGAAGACTCGGTATAAGCCCTAAAATGGGGGAGGTGATTATTCTGCGGGTCAAAACTGTGACGTTTAAGCTTGGTTTACTGGGTCTGGGAACCGTTGGTACAGGGACAGCTCAAATCCTGCTCGATCCGGCACAGCGGCATCCATTGCTGCAAGAACTGGAAATTCATCGGGTTGGTGTGAGATCCCTCGATCGTCCCCGTGCCCTGGAACTCTCCCCCTCTCTTCTGACTACAGACCTGGAGGCAATCGTCACCGATCCCGCTGTCGAGATTGTCGTCGAAGTCATGGGTGGTCTGGAGCCTGCTCGCTCCCTAATTTTGCAGGCGATCGCCCATGGTAAGCATGTGGTCACAGCCAATAAGGCTGTCATTGCTCGCTTTGGGGATGAGATTTTTACAGCAGCGAATCAGGCCGGAGTCTATGTTTTGCTGGAAGCTGCGGTCGGGGGTGGCATTCCTATCATCCAACCCCTGAAACAGTCCTTGGGGGTCAACCGAATTCAGGCTGTCACTGGGATTGTCAATGGCACTACCAATTACATCCTGACCCGCATGCAGCAGGAAGGGGCCGATTTTGGCGAAGTCCTGGCTGAGGCCCAGCGGTTGGGCTACGCTGAGGCTGACCCAACTGCTGATGTGGATGGCCTGGATGCAGCGGATAAAATTGCCATTCTGGCCTCTCTGGCCTTCGGAGGTCGGATCAAGCTGCAGGATGTCTACTGCGAAGGCATCAGCCGGATCACGGCGGCAGATATCACCTACGCCGATCGCCTGGGCTTTGTCATCAAACTACTGGCCGTTGCCCGACGGAATGATGCCCCTGGCACAGAGGATACCCTCCAGATCAGGGTCCATCCGACGCTGGTTCCGAAGGAGCATCCCTTGGCCAGTATTCACGATGTGTTTAACGCCATTCTGGTGGAGGGGGATCCGATCGGCCAGGTGATGTTCTTCGGTCGGGGTGCCGGGGCTGGCCCCACGGCCAGTGCCGTGGTTTCCGATATTCTCAGTATTACCGCGCTGCTGAAATCCACAGGCAAGACTTCAGGAGGAGCCCATCCTTTGCTGGCCTGCTCCCACCAGCACTACTGTACCGTGGCCCCGATCGAGGATCTGGTCACCCGGTTTTATGCGCGCTTCCTGACTCAGGATTATCCAGGGGTGATTGGCAAGCTGGGCACCTGCTTTGGCGATCGGGATGTTAGTTTGGAGTCAGTTGTCCAGATCGGCTTTCAGAACGATATGGCAGAGATCGTAGTCGTAACCCACGATGTTCGAGAGGGAAATTTCCGCAGTGCCCTGGACGCCATTCGCACCTTACCGACCATCAAGGAAATTCCCAGCGTATTGCGGGTGCTGCAACATTAATCCCACCCCGTAGGGGGCCGATTCATCCCGTCCCGGATATGGGTCATCAGAGTTGTCGCCCTAGCCTGGACTATATCCCAATCGCCTGTCTGGATGGCGGTGCGGGGAAACAAATCCCCTGCCAGACCCACCGCCACCGCCCCCGCGCGCAGAAGCTCCGGGGTATTTGCGATCGTGACGCCCCCAGTTGGGATCAGGGGAATCTGCCCCAGGGGGCCTTGTAGCGCGGTGATGTAGGCTGAGCCCCCAACAGCCTGGATTGGAAAAACTTTGACACAGGCGGCTCCGGCCTGCCAGGCAGTCATAATTTCTGTCGGGGAGAGGGCACCGGGAATCATGGGAATCCCGGCAGCACCTGCCCGCTGAATCAATTCCGGGCTGGTATGGGGTGTGAAGAGAAACTGGGCCCCGGCGGCGATCGCCTCCTGCATGTCTGCCAGGGTGAGCAGGGTTCCGGCTCCGATTAGGCAATGGGGCAGATCTTGACGGAGTTGGGCAATCAGGTCAGTCGGTCGATCGCCATTCCAGGTAATTTCGATCAACCCCATGCCCCCAGCCGCAACCGCCCTGGCCATCTGGTGTCCCAACTGCAGGTGCGGCGATCGAATCACAGCAAAGGCACGGTAGCGCTGGACCAGGTCTAACCAATTGCTGCTTACCATGCTCAACCTGGCGAACTAGAGGTCACGATCGGGATCGGACCCAGGTTTGCCGGATGCAGGAACCCGCACAAAAGCACTGATCAGCAAACAGGCAATCCCAATATTGATGGACACATCAGCCAGATTGAAAATGGGGAAGTTAATCCATTTGAAGTGTAGAAAATCCACCACGGCACCACTCAGAAAGCGATCGATCCCGTTCCCCATGGCTCCCCCCAGGATCAAACCATAGCCAGCCTGTTCCCAACGGCCCATGCGGGGACCAAACCAGGCCAGGGCCATTAAGGCCAAACTGACTCCCAGGGAAAGCCACCGTAACCATGAGCCTCCCCCACTAAACAGGCTAAACGCTGCCCCCGTGTTCGTGGCATAGGTTAGATGGAAGACTTCTGGCCAGAGGGACCATCCCTCTTTGAGCGGTTTCAAAGCCTGAATCGCCCAATCTTTGCTGACGCGATCCAGGATCAGGCTCATCAAGGCGGCTATCCAGAAGAACTGGTTTTTCACTTTCATCATCACGAGCAATAGGCAGCAGGACGTAGAGGCATATTCATCCTATCGTCTATTGTCGATCGCCTAATAAAACATCAATCGGCGCATGGCATAGGCTAGAACAGCGACGGCACAGGTCACCGCCAGATGGCCAGGAATGTGATAAACGGAATGCATAAACAGGGAGTCTAGCAAAGAAGGGGCAAATTTATTAAACCAGTGAAAGGCATGCCCCAGCATCAAATAGCTGATCCCCGTGAGATGAATCGCCAGCAAACCACAGAGACAACTGAAACAGAGCGATTCGAGCTTGGGCGGAGCCAGGAAGGCGATCGACCCACAGATCCAGGCTCCAGGGAGGAACCCCAACAGGTAACCGAAGGTGGGGTCTTGATAGGAGTTCAACCCACCGCCACCCGTAAAGACCGGAAAACCCGATAACCCCAAAGCCAGATAAGCAATCTGAGACAGGGCTCCAGCATTTCTGCCCCCCATACAACCCACCAGTAAGACTGCACCAATCTGATAGGTGACACCCAAAGGATAAGCCTGCAGGCCATGATGACCCCATTCCCAGGGAGGACTGGTAATGAATGCCTGCAAAAAAGTGCCGATAATTGTAAGGATCAACCCAATGAAAGCCCAGAGCAGTTCAATGGGAACAGCGACCATTGACATCGACTTGCCAGAGAGAGAGGTCAGGTGAAAACCGGCCACAAGACCGCTTAAATCGAAGGCTATTATAAAGTGTTGGCATTCTATCACCTTCTTTTGCAGGAAGCCCACAAACTCAGGTATAGAAAAGAACACCATCATCCTTCTGCGCCCTATTGTTACAGGCATAGGCGTGAAACGCTGTCCTGAGATCCCAGATAGAAATCCAGCATCGATCGTTAACCTTTGCTTAAGCTCTGCCCTCCTAAAATTAAGCTGAAATCAACCCTATTTCCATCGCCCATCATGCCCAGATTAAAAAAGATCCCTGCAGAAATTAGCTTGAGTGATCCACAATACTATTTCAATCGGGAGTTGAGCTGGCTGGAATTTAACAATCGGGTGCTCCACGAAGCCTTTGATCCCAGAACCCGATTGCTGGAGCGGTTGAAATTCCTGGCGATTTTTAGTGCCAATCTGGACGAGTATTTCATGGTCAGGGTCTCGGCACTCAAGGAGCAGGTGGCAGCGCAGATCAGTCAGCTCAGTCCGGATGGGAAAACACCCCAGGAGCAACTGGACCTGATCAGCCAGCGGTTACGGCCCATGATTACCCAACAGCATCAACATTTTGAAAAGGCCCTGCGGCCTCAACTGGCCCACCACGGGATTCATCTGCTGGACTATATGGATCTCACCCAGGAACAGCGTCTGTATCTGCAGCAATATTACGAGGAGCAGATTTTTCCAGTGCTGACCCCTCTGGCGGTGGATCCGGGCCATCCCTTTCCCCACATGTCCAACCTCAGTTTGAGCCTTGCAGTTGTGGTCAAAGATCCGAAAACTGAGGAAGAATTATTCGCACGGGTGAAAGTTCCCAATATTTTGCCCCGCTTTATTGCCCTCCCGGAGCAACTGCGCCTGTATCATCAGGATAGCCCTGCCATCTGGACAGGTGTGCCCCTGGAGCAGGTGATTGCCCATAACCTGGAAAGCTTATTTTCTGGCATGCATATCCAGGAATGCTACCCTTTCCGCATCACCAGGGACGCCGATTTTGAGCTAGAAGAAGACGAAGCCGATGACCTGATGCTGGCGATCGAAGAAAATATCCGCAGACGTCGGATTGGGGGCTCCGTTGTGCGCATGGAAGTCCAGGCTTCTATGCCAGAGTCTGTCCGGGAACTGCTGCGGCAGGAGTTGGACCTGCAACCCAACGATGTCTATGAAGTGAACGGGTTGCTGGACCTGAAAGGACTGTTCTCCTTCATGGGTCTGCCGGTGCCAGACCTGAAAGATCTCGATTGGAAGTCCGTGGTTCATCCCCGCCTGCGTCGCATCGCCGAACCGGTTCTGGATGGTTCTAGCACGGCAGAAGAACGGGAAGACTTCTTTGCGGCCATCCGTAAAGGGGATATTTTGGTCCACCATCCTTATCATTCTTTTTCCAAATCAGTCCAGCGATTTATTACGGCAGCAGCTTATGACCCGCATGTTCTGGCCATTAAGATGACCCTTTACAGAACCTCAGGAGATTCTCCGATCGTCAATGCTCTGATCGCTGCTGCCGAGAATGGTAAACAGGTGGCGGTTCTGGTTGAACTGAAAGCCCGGTTTGATGAGGAGAATAATATCAACTGGGCTCGCAAACTGGAAAAAACCGGGGTTCATGTGGTCTACGGTCTGGTAGGGCTGAAGACCCATACAAAAACGGTCCTTGTTGTCCGCCGGGAGGACCATGGTATCCATCGTTATGTGCACATTGGCACTGGCAATTACAATCCCAAAACGGCCCGTCTATATACAGATCTGGGATTATTCAGTTGCCGAGAGGAATTAGGAGCAGATTTGACTGATCTGTTCAACTATCTGACCGGCTATTCCCGACAACAGTCCTACCGCAAGTTACTGGTGGCCCCGGTCAATCTCCGAGATCGCATGTTGGCTCTAATCCATCGAGAAATCGACCATGCCCAGAATGGCCATACGGGCAGGATTATTGCCAAGATGAACTCTTTGGTAGACCCCCAAATCGTTGCCAGTCTCTACAAAGCATCCCAGGCAGGGGTGCAAATTGATCTGATTATTCGCGGTATCTGTTGCCTGCGACCTGGTTTGGAGGGAATTAGCGACAATATTCGGGTCATCAGCATTATTGGCCGCTTTCTGGAACACTCGCGCATCTTTTATTTCTATAACCAGGGCCAGGAGGAAATCTTCATCGGCAGTGCTGACTGGATGCCCCGTAACCTGGATCGTCGGGTTGAAGCGGTTGTCCCGATCGAAGAACCCGATTTAATCAAGGACCTGCAGGAAATTCTGGGTATCATGCTGGCGGATAATCGTCAGGCCTGGGAATTACAGTCTGATGGGCGCTATCTGCAACGCAGCCCAGAAGGGGGGGCTCCTGATTTAGGCACACACCGCGTGCTGATGGAGACGGTTCAGTAAGTTGGTCATGGGCCATTTGCCATTGGGACTGTTGGCACCGATGACCCATAACCCATGACTAATTGTTATCTGCCGTTGGGAAAGTCCGTTTAAATTCGTCAATCAGATCGTCCATTTCTTCCAGAGCCTGATTGACATCAATCCTCAGAGTGCCCAGGTCTGGTTGTTCTAACAGGCGGACCAGGGTCTCCCGTTTGCTCTCAATTTGGGCAATTTGAATCCGGATTTCTTCTGGCGTCATCATGAGTCACTATTGCAATTAGCAGAGGTTAGCAGAGGTGGTCACAGCGTTGATGTGACTTTTATCTTCGGGCGACTGTTGCCCGTCCCTGGGAAAAAGTGAGATATCCCCTAAAGCACTTTATCGCATTCAACCCATGCAGAAAAGCATGAAGTCCAGGCTCTCACGATCGAGGTTTCATCCTCTTGCGGCCAAACGGATGATTTCATCCACAGCCCACCATCCGGAGCCCCGGTGTATTTCTGATGTCTGTATCCTGTATCCTTAATCGAGAGGTTGGTCTATGAAGGTTATATCCCGCTTATGCTGCGTCAAACTTCGTTAGGGACTTTAGGACTGTGGATTGGAGGGGTTCTGACCATTGTAGGGGTGGCGGCTTATATCACAGATAACGCAACCCTGAACTTGGCGGGTTTCTTCTACGGTATTCCGCTGCTGCTGGGGGGGTTAGCCTTGAAGGCTGGCGAACTTAAACCCATCCCTTACACCCAACCGACCTCCCCAGAAGTTGCAGCCCTGCGCGATCGGCAGGCCACCGTCACGCAGAACCAGATTCGCCTAGACGTGACGCGCTATCGCTATGGCCAATCGGCTCACCTGGATAGCTCGCTGCAACATCTGGGGCTTAGACCAACAGAGCAAGAACGGCCTGTGCTCCAGGGGATATGGGAAACCAATGTGAATGGTGACTATGCCCTTCTGTTGCAATTTGATTCCCCCTTTATTACCCTGGAAACCTGGCAGCAGAAGCGAGAGAAAATGGAAAAATTTTTTGGTCCTGATTTACGGGTTGAGATTACCCAGCCTGCCGATCAAAAAATTGAACTGGCTTTGATTGCAACTCCTAAGACGGATGCTTAACCTTCTCGTTGCCCTTCAGACAGGGGGGGGGCAGGGCTAGCCAGCCGGGAGGTCATGGGCTCAGGGATAGGCACCAGATCATCGATCGAGGGTTTACGAAATCGCCACCGCAAAGCTTTAGCAGCAGTTCTGGGGACGCCATAGAGCTTACTGATAAAAAGATTCCAGAGATAACCGTACTGTGGAAAGGTTTTGACCAGGAGCACATCGGTCACAACATGAAACCGCGGTGGTTTGAGCACAGCAGGCTTGTCAATATAGCGAATTTGTTCTGCCCCAGGCAGCCAGTGACCTATGGTTAGATCCTTCTGGAAGAATTTGGCCTGGACAAACAACCCCATGAGTCGATCGAACCCGGAGAAGGGAATCCAAGTCAAGGGGCCTAGCAGTTTGCTCCCCTGAGCCAGATCGGGCAGAGCCTGCTGGACTAACGTATTGCGCCAGACCACATTGTTGAAATTTTCAAAATGATAACCTTCATTATCAGTTCTCTCGGTCAGGGGCCAGAGCAACAGCTTCAGATTCAGAGGTTTGTCCAGAGGGGAGATCGGCACTTCCAGCAACCCTGTAAATTGCCCTTGCTGGTAAGGATAGGGATTTTCTGGGGTTTTTCGATCAACATTCAACGAGTTAATATCAGGGGTGGGAGCCCAATTTTGGTAAATCCGGGCTTCTTCTCGAAAATCAATCACGGCTTTTTTAAGTCTGAGAATCCAGCTCTCTGGAAATCGGTTGAAGTACTGGACTGTCAGATCCACCACATCAGGATGAACCAGATCATCATCATCCAGCGCCAGAACATAGTCCCCTGAAGCGTTGAGCAATGCTACAAAGCGCTGCATCATCTCACCCTTGAACGGACTCGTTATCAGCTTCACCCGACTATCTTCAATGGGTCGAATCCTGTTGTTGGGGGGGTAAACCATCACGAATTCAACTGCACCCTGCACCTTGAGTAATTGCTCCAGCCAGTAATCAGAAAATTTTCCCAGCGTCGGAGTCACGATCGAGAGGACAGGTTTGTTGTGCATAGCCGTTTGACATCTAATACCCTTCTTCTTCGTACTCCGGTGCTTTTTTCTTTTCAGGAATCTTCAATGGCTGACGAGATTCAGCTTCCGAACCCCAGACATCTTCCTCGACACTCTCATCAAAGCTTGACTTAACTATCGGATTATTCTCATAATCCTCGTCATAATCGTCTTCATAAGCTTCGTCGTAGTCATCCTCATCGTATTCCTCTTGAGGATAGCTATCACGATTGGTTGCTGGACTCCAGTTCGAGTCTTCTTCGTAATAATTAGGTTGTGGCTGCTGCTGACGCATCATCCGCTTAGGCGGGGCTGCTCCAGGCTGCTCCCAGTGATCATCATCCCAGGTTTCCTCTACGGCAGGGCGGGTTGCCCGCATAGGAGGCTGGGATGCCACTTTCTGGGGGGCGGGAAGTTGACGATCGACCGGTGTGGTGGGGGCGTAGGGCAACTCATCCTCATCCCTTTCCCAGGGCGGTCTGCCAATGCCAACGCGCTCCAGAATGCCAACGGTTAATTGATTTAGCCGGTCTTCTGCACCCTCAAACACAATCAGGCGATCGGGACCACTGCTGACAATTTCTTCTACCGGCAGTTCATAGGTGCTGATCACCTGATCCGGAATCAGGGGCAGACCCAGCTGGGCAATGATCAGGGAGGCCAGCTTGCCGTTCTCCACATCAAATCGGAAGCCCCGTACCCGACCCAGGGGTTCACCCGTTTCCGTGATCACTTCACTGTTGGTCAGGCTGTTGTAAACATCCACATTGACATCTTCGATTGCATCCTCCGTGTCCACCAGGATGACATCCCCAATCTGTCGGATGCTGCTGAGGAGCATAAACTTGGGTACACCGGAAACCAGGCCAGAGAGTAGGTTCTCCCGCAGGCTGAGGACGACCACCTCACGCTGATCAACATCGACCCATAGTTGACTGACGACCCCCAGACGCTTACCTGTGTCGCGGGTAATGACCTGGGTACCAAGTAGATCAGAGCGTTGCCAGATTTTATCGGATGTCATTTCAAGATTGTTAAGAACGCAGAAAGTAGAGTAGAGCCTAATCCAGATATGGTAGCAGGTGTGCACAAAAGGCACTGCAACAAATCCCTGAGTACAGGTCAGATCATTGTTGAGCGCGATTGCTCACGATTTGACTCAATCGGCTTGATAGAATCCGCAGAGTCAGCATCTTGATCCATTGCATCAGCCATAGCTTTAGAAAGCTCGTTCCCATTCTAGCCCCTTATCTGGGAACGAATGGAGGAGAACGTTGAAAGCAATCCTGGTCTGAGGCCTAAACAGATGCCGTTCGAGGCTGTAGTTCAATCCCCAGGACCTGGGTGTAGGCCCCACGGGCCTGAGTCACCCCGATCGTCCGTTCAGCCGACTCAATCATCGGTCGCCGCAGACTGACCACAATGAACTGAGCCTGTTCTGACTGACGACGAATCATGCGAGACAGGCGCTCCACATTTGCACCATCTAGAAACATATCCACTTCGTCAAAAGCATAGAACGGAGAAGGTCGGTAGCGTTGTAGGGCGAAGATAAAACTGAGAGCCGTGAGAGATTTCTCTCCCCCCGACATAGAGGCCAGCCGCTGGACCGGCTTTCCCTTCGGATGGGCCACCAGGTTTAGGCCACTACCAAAGGGATCTTCGGGATCATCCAATTGAAGATGGCCATCCCCATCCGATAGCTCGGCAAAAATCGCCTGGAAGTTGATATTCACGGCGTCAAAAGCTTCCCTAAAAGCCCGTTGCCGCAGGGTGGTAAAGTTTTCAATCCGCAGGAGCAGTTCCGTGCGCTCTTCATTCAGGGTTGCCAATTTTTGGCTGAGTTCCTGCAGTCGGGTCTGGGTGCGATCGTACTCCTCCAGGGCCAGCATATTTACAGGTTCCATTGCCTGGAGCCGCTTTTGCAGAGATCTCAACTCCTGCTGCAGTTGCTCGGCCCCCAGGGTCTCGGGAATCTCAGGCAAGGGATCAGGCAGCTCCCCCTGTTGGGCTTGCAACTGCTCCAGGAGAGCTGCCAACTCAGTCCGGCGGGCCGTCTGGGTTTCCCCCAATTTCTGCGCCTGCCATTCGAGTTGTTGCTGGGCCATAGTTCGCTCCCGCACCTGGCGTTCAGCCCGATCGCGATCCTGCCTGGCTGACCCCAGGGTTTGTTCCAGAGCTGCCAGAGCCGTCTGGGTCTGGGCAATTTCTCCCTGCAGGATACTCTGTTGCTGACTGAGGGCAGTCTGTTGATTTAAAACAGCCGTCTGTTGCCCCCGGTAGTCTTCTATCCGCCCCTGTAGTTGCTGGAGCTTTTCCTGTAAGCGTTGCCCCTGATTTTCTAAATCCTGCAGGTGTTGTTCCATCTTTCTGAGGGCCTGATCCCGCCCCTGGAGCAGCGCCTCCCGTTCGCGCACGATCGCCTGAGCCTGCTGCCATTCACTGTGGGTTTGAGATTGCTCCAGATCTGCCAGAGCCGCTCGCAATTGCCTTAGTTCTGCCTCCTGTAGGGGTAACTCACAGGCCAAAACATCTAGCCGTTGCCGAACCGTCGTCAGTTCTTCATTGTTCCGAGCCCGCTGCTCCCCAGTTTGAGTCTGCTGCTGTCCCAGTCGTCCGATCTCCGACTGTAGCCTCTCTGCCTGCAGTTCGGTTTCCCGCAACTGTTGACGAGCCTCTATGAGCTCCTGGGTCTTTTGTTTTGCCAACACAGAGAGGCGACTGATTTCTGTTTCACAGCGACTCAGGATGCGATCGACCTCCTGCAAGCGATCCCGCAATTCTGCCACCTCGGCTGATTCCGCAGGCGCGACCTTACCGAAGTGAATGGCATAACGGGTATCCACACTGCCCCCGGTCATAGCTCCACTGGTTTCCAGTAACTCCCCATCCAGGGTTACCATCCGGAACTGGCCCAGGTTACGTCGGGCTGCCTCCAGGGTTTCAAACACGATCGTATTGCCAAAAACAAAGGCAAACACATCCCGATAGCGATCGTCGCATTCAATCAGGTTCAGAGCAAAATCTACTAACCCCTCTGCCCGTTTCCAGGTAGCCAGAGAGAGGGGCCGGGGTGCCTGAATCTTGTTCAGGGGTAAAAAGGTGGCTCTGCCTGCTTTCTTTTGTTTCAAGAGTTCGATCGCCGCTGAGGCAATGCCATCATCCTCGACCACTAAATGCCCCAATCGCGCCCCGGCTGCCGTCTCCAGGGCCAATTGATAGCGCGGCTCCACCCGTCCCAACTGCGCTACTAAACCACAGATCCCGGGTATCCCCATTTGCAGGATCAGGCGACTGGCCTGGGTGCCCTGAGATTCCTGCATGGCCTGGGTTTGGGCTTCCAACCGGTCCAAGCGGCGCTGCTTTTCCCGTTGTTCCTGCAGGAGCCGATCGCGGGTCTCCTGCTGGATTTGCAATTGCTGTTCTGTGCTTGCCACAGCCTGGGCCAGGCTGTGCACCCGTTCCATCAGGTGCTGCTTCACCAGCATAATGTCTCCCTCCTGAGCCTGGTGAGCCTCCAGATCCTGATCCAGGGTCTGGAGTAGATCTCCCTGATCCAGCATTTGGCGTTCCAGTTGAGTAGCCCTCTCCTGGAGCTGGGCCTGCTCAGTCTGGTGAGGGGTGAGGGTTCGGAGCAGTGTATCAATCTGATGGTGGAGGGCTGTTTGCTGTTGCACCCAGGCTTCCGAGGCCGACGCGATCGCGTTGGCCGCTTCCCGACTCTGTTCCAGGGCCTGACGGGCTTCTTCCCAGGCTGCCTGCAGCCCCGGCAACTCCCGCGTTGTGCCAGTCTGTTGCTCTAGGGCCACGGTTTCCAGATGCCGGAGGTGCTCCTGAATCTCTTGCTGGGTGCGGGCAAGTTGATTGGCCGCCTCCTGCCCTGCCTTAAGCAAATCCTGCTCTTGTCGCTGGAGCTGGCGTAGTTCTGCCTCCTGGGTCGCCAGGGTCGATTGTAGGGCGAGCTGCTCCTCCTCCCCCAGAATCTTTACCCGATCGGCCAGGTCTTGCAACTCCCGGTTTAACTGTTGCAACTCCGTGGCAATCGTGGCCACCTGCTCCACCAGATCGGCTGCGGTGAGATCGTCGGTCTCGATCTGGCGCTGGAGTTTCTGAGCCTGACGCTGCTGGTTACGCCAGGTCAGAACTGCTTCCCACTGGGACTTTGTCTGTAGTTCCTGGCGCAGTTTCTGATATTTTTCAGCCTTGACCCGATCCTGGGCCAGCCGATCGCGCTGGACTATCAGTTCCTTTTCGACAATTTGGAAGCGCTCTTCCCGCTCTTTGACCGCATTCAGCTTATCCTTGGCCTGAATAATCTTGCGATCGAAGGCAGCCACTCCGGCCAGCTCATCAATAATCTCCCGTCGTTCCCGGGGATTCATCGAAATGATACTGGTAACATCCCCCTGCAGCACTACGTTATAGCCCTCTGGGTAAATTCGCAGGCGATGAAGTTGTTCATGCAATTCATTCAGGGTGCAGGGCTGGCTATTGATGTAGTAGTTGGAGGTGTAGGTTCCCTGCTGCGTCACCCGTAACTTGCGGGTCACACTCCACTCCGTCAACCCGGACAGGTTAGGGCTGGAGGTGCGGCGAACCTCGGGGATTGGCTCGGAAATCAGAGCATTCCCTTCTCCCTGCTCCGGTTCTGGCTCCAGTTCTGGCTCCAGCTCTGTTTCTGCAGGCTCCTCCGCCAGGGGGGACTCTTCCGGAGCCGGTTCAAAGTAGTCTTCCAGGTCGAAGGTAACGGTAACACTGGCCTCGACGGTGGCCCGTCCCTTATTAGTGGTCTGATTATGGTTGACCAGGTCAGGGAGGCGCTCCGCCCGCATGCCCTTTGACCCTGAAAGCCCCAGGGCAAACAGGAGGCCGTCAAGGATATTCGACTTCCCTGAACCGTTGGGGCCAGAAATTACCGTGAAACCAGGAAGTAGCGGCACCCGGGCTGTGCCACCGAAAGATTTGAAATGGGAAAGCTCAACGCGCTTAATGTGCACTGGCGAGACTGGCCCCAATTAAGTACATATATACTAAAAGTCTAACTTGCAGACAAAATTTTTGGCGAAAATTTTGTCTAGCATAAGTCATTTTCCAAAGGAATGGGTCGGGGCCGGATGGATGGCTATTCAAATTTGTAATGCTTACGCACCGGACTGAGGATATTCCAGGTACAGGACATTCCCGTTGGAAAAACTACGAGATCCCCTTGACCGATCGAGACGGGAGAGCCTCCCTCTGGGGTCACTTCCACAGCACCCTCCAGCAAATAACAGGTTTCCTGAGCCTCATAGGTCCAGGGAAATTCAGAAATTTCTTTGGACCAGGTGGGCCAGGTCGAAACCCCCAATTGAGTCAGATGGTCTGCCGTGGGGTGATGATCGACCTGAATGTGCAATTCCTGGGTGTCCATGGCTATAGGGTCCTCACAACGTTGGGTTCATTGCCGCAAACAGGGCAGAATAGTCTTCATTCGCCAGGTTCAGGGCGATCGCCTGTTCCAAGATCTCCTCTACGCCTACAACATTGGCCACATTCAAACCTGCAGCCTCAGCAGTTTTTATAAATAACTGTATGTCTTTCAGCAGATGCTTGGTGGGGAAATTGGGTTGAGCAAAATTCTGGTCTACCATCCGTTGCAGCTTCTTATCAAAGGTAGGGGCATAGAGGGCACTCTGTCGCAGGATCTCCATAAAGACCTCAACCTCAATTCCCTGGCGTAGCACCAGCCCCAGGCTGGCTGCAAAAGCGGTGGTCAGGGAACCAATCAACTGATTCAGGGCCAGTTTGAGGGCTGCTGCCGTCCCTATTGGTCCAATCAGGCGGGGAGCTGGGCTCAAATGCTGCAGTAACCCGATCCACTGCTCAAACTGGGCTGGGGATGCACCGACCATGATCTGTAACTGGCCAGAACGGGCCTCTCCAATACTTCCCAGCACCGGAGCCTCCAGATAGTCTCCACCAGCAGCGGTAATCTCAGCTCCGATCGTCTGACTGTCCTGGGGTGAGATAGTCCCCATCTGGATGACGGTGTGATCGGCCAGCAGTGCTTGCGTGCTCCCAGTGAGCAATACTGTCCGAATGGCGTCTGCATCCGTCAACATGAGCAGAATCACCTCTGTTTGCTGCAGGACTTCAGCCGGAGAGCTGGCAATCCTCGCGCCCTGGGTCTCCAGCGCCGCCAGTCGAGTTGGGGTTCGATTATAGGCCATCACAGGAATTTGACGATCGAGCAGGCGCTCAACCATAGCCGAACCCATCAGGCCAGCCCCCATCAACCCCACTGACATAGAACAGTCCTTATTCATCCGACTCTTCCTGGAATAATACTTCCGCAGGTTTGTTCTGAGAAATGGGGATCTCGATCCAGAATTCTGCCCCCTGCCCGATCTCAGACAAACATTTCAATGACCCATGGTGCTTGTCTACAACAATCTGATAGCTGATGGACAGCCCCAGCCCCGTCCCCTTACCCACCGGTTTGGTGGTAAAAAAGGGATCGAAGAGTTTGGACTGGACTTCTGGGGCAATGCCAGGACCATTGTCCTGAAAGCAGATAAAGACCCGCTCCTGATCATGGGTGATGCCGGTACGAATCATAATGGCAGGGGATGGGCCTGCTTCGGCAGGGTAGAGCGATGGTGGGGCAGAATCTAAAGCTTGCCCATTGCCCTCTAGCCTGTCCTCAGCATCAGTCCCAAATCGGGCAATCAGGGCATCGATCGAGTTACTGAGAATGTTCATGAACACTTGATTGAGTTGACCAGCATAACACTCTACGGGCGGCAGGTCTCCGTAATTTTTCGCTACCTCAATCGCCGGATGATTGGCTGTTGCCTTCAGCCGATTTTGCAGGATTAAGAGTGTGCTATCGATCCCTTCGTGGATGTTGACGTACTTCATTTCCGCCTCATCCAGGCGCGAGAAGTTGCGCAGGGAGAGCACAATTTCGCGGATCCGATCGGCCCCAATCCGCATCGATGTCAACATTTTCTGCAGATCTTCGACCAGAAATTCCAGGTCAATTTCCTCCTCCATGGCCTGAATTTCAGGGTCATGGGTCGGACTCTTCCGCTGATATAGCTCAATCAGATTCAGCAGATCCTGAGTATAGCTACTGGCATGGGGCAGATTACCGTAAATGAAATTGATCGGATTATTAATTTCATGGGCAATCCCAGCGACCATCTGCCCTAAGCCCGACATCTTTTCCGTTTGAATCAACTGCGCCTGAGTCTGCTGCAAAGCCTGGAATGCCTTGGCCGATCGGGCCATTTCCTGGCGCAAGCGCTTCTCGTTAACCGTTACCTGGCCCAAAAGGTTGTAGAACGAGATGGTTAACCGTCCCAGTTCATCTTCCCGCCCCATCAGTTCTTCCCCTTTCAGGCTGGTTTCTGCCAAGCGGTTGCACTCATCCATAATGGGTTGCAATCGACGATTGAGGTTACGCACGAACTGAATCACCACAATCAGCAGAAAGGCGGCGGCAAAGAAAGCAGCCAGTAAGGTTCCGCCAGCCGTTAAGCGGAGCAGAGGACCGTAGACCACTGACTGGGGTACGGAGGCCAGCAAGATCCAGCCAGTATTAGGAATTTTGCGATAAGCCCAAAACTCCCGCTTCCCCTGACTGTCGGTCCAGGACACAATACCGCTATTCGTGGCCTGCAGTTCCGTCTGGATTTGCTCCCAGAGCTGGGCATAGTTATTAATCTGGGGAAAAGGCTTGAGGGCCAGCGCTGCATCAGGATTTGGGGGATAGGCAACAAGCTTCCCCTGGCTACTGACCAGAACAAAATAGCCATCATCTTGAATCACAGGGACTGAAAGGATACCACTCAGAAACCCTAATTCGATATCCTGCCCCAAAACCCCCAGCAATTGACCTTTAGCACTGTAGAAAGGGAGAGAATAACTAGTGGTGACAAAAGTACGAGGCGGATCAACAGTGGTTTCCTCATAGCTAACCGGCTCCAGCCAGATACCCTTACAGAGATTGATGGATGAAAGCTGCTGGCAGGCTGCGATCGGTTTACGGAAGTAACCCTCCTTAAAGTTGGCTGGATCGGATTCTCCGCCTTTGGCGGTCACGGTCCCGTCACTGGCTTTAATGGCCCAGGGATAGGCGTACTTACGGGAGGGGATGATCAACCGATTTTCTGGGGGTTGGCCAAAACCCAATCCTGTAGCCAGGGGAGATCTTTTCAGCGCCCCCCGGATCAGGTTGACGTACACCTCTTCCCGTTTTTCTCCGGCTTCGTAGAAGGTAATGGCCGAAGTTGCCACCAGACGGGCCGAGTTTTCAACCGTATCAAAACTCCCTTCCAGGGATTTGGCCTTGACATCCAATCGAGCAATCAATTCATCCTGAGCCTGTTGCACCAGCCTTTGATAGAACAGATAGGAGGCGCAGCCCAGACCAATCAGAGAGCCGCACAAAACCGAAAGAAACAGGCGCAGGCCAACCGAATTTAATAGGGAAACCCGCCATTTACGTTTTGGAGGTGAGTCGGAAGCAGTAACCTGCATAGTCTCTTAAATTAGGTCTGAATCCCCAGCAGGCCCAAATCTCCAGCAACAGAGAGAGGGATCAGAGGATAGGTGTCCATATGCCCTATATCATAATGGGCCATATCCAACCCAATTGGATGAGGCTTCACCCAATCTGTACAAACCTCCTGCCAGAAATCCCTTTCAGCATACTACTGCATGGGTACCATCCGTTCTGAGGCTGAAACCCCTAATTCAACTGACAGCTTTGAGGGGGCGAGTCCGATCGTAGTAACAATTCAGAATCGACTCCATCGGCGTTTGGCCAGAGGCCACCCAAACTAATTTCTCCCAGGCAATCTCGTCAATCAGCACTTTTAGGGGCTGATCAACCTGATTAAAACGGGTAAAGGCAGCGGCTGCTTTCCGATCCCACTCCGGGTAATAGCGCAGGATATCATCCGGCAAAACGCGGGTGCGATCGCAGCCTGATTCTGGGAAACAGTCAAAGGGTTTATCCAGATTGAAGTAACCGTAATCATCCGTCAGCTCTTCTCCGGGGTAAATATCCCGGGCTGCCAGTTCCAGACTGTATGCTGTGCCAATATTGCTGGAGTTAAAACTATGATTGACAAACTTAGCAATATCCCAACAAAGAATGTATTTTCCCTGCTCGTCCCGATAGGAATACTTGAGCAGGCGTTCCCGCAACACAGGTGGGGTCGAAAATACATAGGATTCATCCAACCTCTGGTCCAGATCGTCCAGAACCCAGGTAATCGTCCCTTTGGGAATAAATTGTGTCGCGAACACGCCAAATCCAATCTGGTGATTGATAAAGCGAAGTTCAGTGTGGGGGTGCATCATAGGGCGAAACCAGTCGGAGACTCTCAAAATTGACGTTAACATGAGTATTCCCGCATGGTGGGGCGGGACTGACAGATTCTCAGGTGGGCCATTGGCCCGTGATGATTGCAAGTATGACCATGGAGACTGCAGATGTTCTTATTCCTCTCAAAATTACTGCCTCTGTTTTTGTATCCCCTCGGCCTGACTTGCCTCCTGATGGTGGTGGCCCTGGTTCTGATCTGGAAGCGTCCCCGTTTGGCTGCAGGTGTTATTGCGCTGGGATTGGGGGTTTTGTTACTCTCCAGCAGCAGTTGGGTCTCTGGCCAGTTGCTCAAATCTCTGGAGTGGCAGTCCCTGCCCACAACCCTACCCCAGGCAGATGCGATCGTGGTGTTGGGTGGTTGCACCCGTCCTCCCTTACAGCCCCGACCTGGCGTAGATGTTACGGATGCGGGCGATCGGGTCATTTATGGTGCCCAGTTGTATCGTCAGGGCAAGGCCCCCTACCTGGTTCTTAGTGGTGGACGAATTGACTGGCGTCAGGGTGGTCCCCCGGAGTCCAGTGACATGGCGGACTTATCCCAACAATTGGGAGTCCCAGCCACCGCAATTCTGCAAGATCCGACTTCCTTTAACACCCATGAGAATGCTGTGAATGTCAAAAAAATCCTGCAGGAAAAAGGGCTGCAGCGGGTATTGCTGGTGACCACTGCGACCCACATGCCCCGATCCCGATTGATCTTTAAACATGAGGGAATCGATGCCATCCCTGCTCCCACAGACTTCATCATGACCTATCAGCCTGCCTCAGAAACCTCCGAGGGAAGCTGGCAGAGCGTTATCTTGGATTTGATTCCAGATGCAGAACGGCTAGGATTCACCACCCGGGCCCTGAAAGAATACCTCGGGATTGCGATTTACCGACTACGCGGTTGGCTGTAACTGAGGGGCTAAAATCTGCAGTCGGAGTTGCTGGCGAAACTCTGGACTGAGATAGCGCTGTTGTAGAGGTCGCCAGGTTTGCCAGAGCTCAATGCGGAGTTGATGCAAGTACTGCAACAAACTGGGGAATTCCTCTTTCAAATTAACGTTCAGTCGATCGACTAGAAATTCCTGCAACACAGCACTGTCCTGCAGTTGGCCCAGAAGATCCTGAATAGTCTTAAAATCCCTGATTTGATCCGCATATGCTGGCCCGTAGAAGTTAGCAAAGAATTCGGCCTGATATCGGACACCTTTCATCTGTTTTCTCAGATCATGGAGAACTTCGCTGTACCGTTCCAGGTCACGATCGATCGCCTGCGTTCCAGATTTCTTCAAAATCTTCATCTGACCTTCCCGGAAGGTCGTCGCAACCATCCAGGCTGGGTGCAGCAGCAGACAACTGATTAAGGGGGCCAGGAGATCGGGGACAATCTGGGTGATGGGAATCTGGGCTAAGGGTGTATAAGAGGGGTGTTTCAGCCAGCTCTGCAAGGTTTGCTTCAGGGTCGTGTAGGTCTCACCCTGTAAAGTTTTTTGCAGGCGAGCAAAGGCTTTCACCCGCTGGCGTTGCATCCCCTCCAGAACCCGCTGAAACTTTTTCTGCTCCGACTCTGAGAGATGGGGGGCATATCGGGTTTGCAAGTCGGCAGAGAGAACATCCAGATCCCGAACTGTACCTAAAATTCTAGAGACTTTAGCAATAGCCTTTCCCGTTAGTTCTGAGGGCAATTCCAGGACAGTGTCAAACACATGCAATGCAGTTCGCAGGCGGCGCATCGCCACACGCATTTCGTGCAGCGGCTCTGGGTCAACATCTTGAAGCACAGCAGATTCTAGCTTGAGCAGCTTTTTATACTGCTGTTGAATCATTTGATGGGCATAGTCACCATAGGTTGCCTGCTTTTCTGCTGTGACAGTCTGCGTTTTCATGGTGATATCCCTGCAAGATCAAAGTTGGTAGCTCTTCCAGTCTAAATCTTCCCCAGGCTGACTGTCTCACGGACCTCCTGATTCTTAATTAGGGCGAGACCTGCTCTGTGCCCTACTTTTGCTCAGGATGTTCCACTGCGGGGGATGGTACCCCTAAATGATTAATCGCACCAATCAACTGATAGAGACGACCCAGGTCCCGTTGATTGAAAAACAGCGCCAACCTCGGAAGCTTGCTGGTTTCATCCAGGGTCTCCTGGGGCAAAGCCTGGGTTTTCTCAATTCGACCTTGAACTAAGATATCGCTGAATCGATCGTTCAAAAGTTGGACATCCCCTTCTGTTAGATCAGTCTTGAGGCGAATGATCAGCTGATTGCCCACGTAACGACAGGAATGATAAACCCGATAAAAACTGCTGATCGCCTGACAGGCCACATCCAAATCATCGGTAATTGTAAACAGGCTGGTATCTTCGGGACTGATCAACCGATTCTGAATCAGTTCTTCTTCAATATAATCCCGCCATCTCCGCCAGTAAGTCCCACCCGGACGATCAATCAGGACTAGGGGTAAGGGGGGAGATTTTCCTGTCTGGCAGAGGGTGAGGCATTCAAAAGCCTCATCTAAGGTGCCAAAGCCACCTGGGAATAGGGCCAGAGCATCACTCTCCCGCAGAAAGAAGAGTTTGCGAGTGAAAAAGTATTTGAAGTGAATGAGTTTGCGATCGTCTTGAATGAACGGATTAGCTCCCTGCTCAAAAGGGAGTTGAATGTTTAGACCAAAGGATTTTTCTGGCCCAGCTCCTTCATTCCCCGCCTGCATAATGCCCCCGCCCGCCCCCGTCATGATCATAAAACCCTGTTGGGTCACCTGACGGGAAAACTCTACGGCCATGCGATATTCCGGCGTATCTGCAAGGATGCGCGCTGAACCGAAAATGGTGACTTTACGAATGTGGCGATAGGCATAGAAAGTCTTAAAAGCTCGCTCCATATCTTGCAGAGAAGCGGTCAAGATTTTCCAATCTAATCGTCCAATCTCATGGGTTGTAATTCGCAGTAGGCTTGTCAGCGCCTGCTGAATCAGCTCACCCTGTTCTAGAGACGGAAGCCGTTCAATGAGTTCATTGACTTCAGTCTGTAGAGACTCAAGTTCCTTGCGGTGGAAAGATAAGGCCATGGATTCCTCGGATTTGCCAGACTAAGTCAGACTAAAAATGCCCCAGGTTTAACCCTAAGGCACTTAACAGGCAAACGGAAAGTATGGAAAAGGCTAGCTGAAAACCTCTAGCTCAGTGGCAGGAGCTAAAGCCACTCTACGTTAGAGTTAATTACGTTAGCGTCAATTACGTTAGCGTTAATTACGTTAGAGTTAATTACGTTAGCGTTAATTACGTTAGCGTTAATTATGTTGGAGTTAACAATTCAGGACTGTGAATCAGGCGAAAAAATGAAGCCCCCGGCAGGCAAATCTGACAGGGAAAGGATTTCTGCCTGACACGATTCCTGCAACCTCTAGCCTGAGGTGAACCACTGAATGCCAATTCAGATTGGCAGGGTTTTCCTAAATATACTTTTCCAAAGTGTTTGCAAGCGTTGTCTTAGGAACAGCACCAACAACCATATCCACCCTTTGACCACCCTTGAAGATCATGAGAGTCGGGATGCTGCGAATACCATAAGTAGTAGCAACACTGGGGTTTTCATCCGTGTTGACCTTTACTACCTTCACCTGACCTTCATACTGTTGAGCGATTTCATCGACGACCGGAGCAACCATGCGGCAGGGGCCACACCAAGGAGCCCAAAAATCAACAAGTACGGGGATGTCACTCTTAAGAACTTCTTGCTCAAATGTAGAATCTGTAACTTGCACAGCTACTGACATGCCTGACAAACCTTAACTGGAGTATTTTCTTAGAATTCTAACATAGTGCCGACGGTCGATTCTTGTCCCAAAGTTTATACATTTAGATACATTTAGACATAGGATTGATGACCCGGAACGCTAGCAAATTAAAGTTATCCCAGACATCATTGCCATTTGCATTCATTGCTGTTTAATCGTTGTTTAATAAATGCTGGGTCAATAAAGCGGTTTAATAGAGATAAGGAACCGCCCGAACCGAAGTCCGGGCGGAGTGTGGTGTGAGGAGTGAACGGAAACATTCGTCTCCGCTATTTCTATTTTAGGCGACGGTTGCAGATTTTCCAGTGGTTCCCCAAAAGACTAAAAACTTTTAAGCTTTCTTTAGGAAAGGGGCAGTAATTACAAAAAATTGTCAGCCTAAATTTTGCCCCCCTCGATAGCGTAAGTATGACAGCGCCATTTTTAACCAAGACGTCCGTAACCTCTGCTTGCCTGGGGGGTACTGTGCAAACCTACCGGTGGAACTGGAAAGGCAAACCAGTTCAAATCACGTACGAAATTTTGGGGGAGGGCCAGCCAATCCTGCTCCTTCCTGCCTTCAGTACTGTCTCCAGCCGCACTGAAATGCGTGGCTTGGCGGAGTTGCTGGCTACTGAGTATCAAGTTTTTGCGCTGGATTGGCCAGGGTTCGGACAGTCCGATCGACCGGCTCTACAATACAAACCGGCTTTCTATCAGGGGTTTTTGCGGGATTTTGTCCAGGCCACTTTTAGCGCACCTGTGGTGGTGATTGCAGCGGGGCATGCTGCCGGATATGTGATGAAACTGGCTCAGCAACAGCCTCCTTTGTGGTCATGGGTTGTGCTGGTGGCTCCCACTTGGCGAGGCCCCCTGCCCACCGCCATGGGGGAACATCGCCGGATTTATCGCAGCCTGCAGTTTCTGGTCAACTTGCCATTTGTGGGTCAATTTCTCTACCTCCTGAATACCTTTCCTGGCTTGCTCTACCTGATGTATCGACGGCATGTCTATGCCAGCGCCAAAAAAGTAACCCGCTCCCT
Source organism: Leptolyngbya sp. 'hensonii' (assembly GCF_001939115.1). Lineage (GTDB taxonomy): Bacteria > Cyanobacteriota > Cyanobacteriia. The sequence continues at coordinate 68,366 of NZ_MQTZ01000042.1, forward strand.
CATCTGGCGCAAGTGGCAAACGACTCAAAGATGGGGAGCCCGCTTTGCTTCCGTTGCCTTTGTTACGGGGGCTCTCGATCCAGTCCGACAGCGGGATGACTTCATGGCCTACTTCCAGCCGTTACCAGTACCGGTGCTGGTTGCGATCGGTGAGCAAACGCCACCAAAATCACGCCGGGAGATGGAGTTTCTGGCCCATTTCTCCGGGGCTCAGGTGTGTCGCTTGCCAGGTTCCTTAGGCCTGCATGAGGAAAATCCAGACCTCCTGATCGCTGAGATTCTGCCCTTCATGAGAAAATATCTATCCTGAAAGCAAGGAATCCTACAGATGGCCCATCCTCCATCTGTACCGCGATCGCAGCGATGCCAAGCTAATTGAGATCCGCCAGCTTAATACGCGGATCTGCTGTTTTCAGTAGCAAGTCTGCCAGCAGGTTACCCGCAATCAACATGACTGCCCCCATCATCAAGCTAGCCATAACCAGGTAAATGTCCTGGGCATAGACGGCCTGCAAAATCAACCGACCCAGACCGGGCCAGTTGAAGAAAAATTCAGCGATGAAGGCCCCACTCAGCAGACTGGAAAATTCAAACCCCAGTAGGGTAATCAAAGGATTAATCGCATTCCGGAGGGCATGCACGTAAATTACCTTATTTTCCGGCAACCCCTTTGCTCGGGCAGTCTGGATATAATCCTGTCGCAGCACATCCAGCAGTTCCCCTCGGGTAATGCGTTGCAGCCCCGCAAAGCTGATGATACTCAGGGCGATCGTGGGCAGAATCAGATGCCAGCCCAGATCCAGAATTTTACCCAGAAGGGTCAGGTCGGCATGGTCAATGCTAGTCATATCCCCAACGGGAAAAAGTGGTGAGGTCATTTGGGCCAGGAACAGCAAAGCCAGGGCCGTGATAAAGCTGGGAAAGCCCTGACCTGTGTAGCTGAGCACCTGCAGGACCCGATCGATCCCGCGATTCTGATTCACCGCTGCGACGATCCCCAGCGGAATTGCGATCGCCCAGGTGACGATCAGGGAAGCAAAAGCCATCAAGAGGGTGGCCGGAATCCTTTCCCACAGCAGCGACGCAACCGATCTCTGATAGATGAAACTGGTCCCAAAGTTGCCCTGGGTCAGGATTTGCGTCAGCCAGCGCCAATACTGACCGGCCCAGCAAATCACCTCAGCCAACCAGCCAGGCCCTTGGAATTGGCCAACAAAGAGCTTGGCCCAGGTGCAATCCAGGCCAAATTGCTGACGCAATAGATCGATCGTCTCTGGTTTAATCTTGGGATTCTGCTTCAGGGTGTCCAGGTAATCTCCCGGAGCCAGTTGAATGATGAAAAAGCACAGGGCTGAGGCCAGGAAGAGGGTGAACAGAGCCTGTAAAAATCGCTTCAGAATATAAACAGCCGTTTCACCGGTGAGTGCTGCTACCAGGTTGTCCCAGGCTGACTGTAGTCCACGACGTTCAGATACGGTCATTTCTCTCGCAAATTTAATACTCAACCAGGGTCACGATCGGAACATCTGCGGGTAACCGCTTCCGCCCCTCCAGGTCGCGTAGTTCGATGATAAAGCCAAACCCGACCAGACTGCAGCCGCTGCGCTCCACCAGTTGAGCAGTGGCCACAGCCGTCCCCCCCGTGGCAATCAGGTCATCCACAATCAGCACCCGAGCTCCGTCATGCAGGGCGTCCTGATGCATTTCCAGGCGATCCATGCCGTATTCCAACTCATATTCAACCGTATGGACTGCAGCTGGTAATTTGCCTGGTTTCCGCACCGGGATAAATCCTGCTTCTAAGCGATAAGCCAGGGGAGCGCCAAAAATAAAACCCCGGGATTCCATACCAATCACATAATCCACCCCAAAGTCAGCACATTGCTCTGCCAGATAATCAATGGTGTATTGTAATCCCTGGGGATTTCTCAGCAGGGTAGTGATATCTCGAAACAGGATACCGGGTTTCGGAAAATCGGGAATTTCGCGAATCAGGGCTTTGAGGTCCATAAAACCAAATATTCTTAAAACAAATGCCACCGAAATCCTATACCACAGTTAGGCAGACGCACACCGTACCCATCTACACATTCCTACCTGAGCGGCTGTCCTGAACGGGTCCAACAGGAAACCTGTCGGATAGACTTAAAACGGGATAGACTTAAATGCTGAAATGATTCCAGCAGACTGGGGGAATCCTATATAAGATGGATCCGAGATCGTTGGGATTGTGAGATCCTGATTTGGGTAGAATGCTGCTGAAAGTTTCACCGTCAGGGGTTCACTTAACACACCAGTCAGAATGAGTACATCTGTGAATGTAATGTCGTCAACCAGTTCATCTGCGCCAATTGCTCCGCTGATTTTGGAGAGTTTGCCGGCCATCCCATTACCGGATGATGCCTGCCCCCGCCGCCTCCGGTTGATGATTGACCTCATGCTCTTGACGATCGAAGCCCTTGATCTAGGCGGATCTGAAGCAATTCTGGCCGCATCAGAAGAGTTAGAGTTGCAAAGCATTATTAAGAACCGAGTCACCTTGTGGCTGCTTCGGAGTACAAATCCTCTGCGGCGATACAGCCAGCGTCGCCCGCTCCGTCTCATTGAAGCCAAGGCTCTAGTTGCAATCACCTGTCATCTGTCTCGGCGGCTGACTGTGCTCACCCGCCAACTCCTGCTGGCCTATCAGCAACTGGATGAAAAACAGCTTTCCGTCGAACACCATTTCCGCCTGTCTGAATATCTGGAACGGTTTCGGGTTCATTTTTGTCAGCGGATGAATCCCCGTCGCATGGCGATCGTGGCTCAATACACCAGGATTGATATTGCTGCATCTTCCCACCATGATGATAAGGGAACCTACAGTGATGAGGGATTGAATCAGCTGGCGATCTTTTTGCTAGAACGCCTGTTGTTCTGCACCGGCACAGCCGGAATGCAACGGTTCTGGGTTAGCTTATTTGATGGAGAAATTGAATGACGATTCAGCGTCAGTACAGCCTGCCGAACTGCACCCTGACATTACAGGGCCTGGGTGAGGGAGGAGGTTTTGCGATGCAAACCGAGACCCGCCCTCTGATGTCCATTCTCATGAGCGCCGAGTGCTATATCGTCGGGCACGAAAAATCATTGCGTGGGGGAAGAGAGTTCTTCGAGAATCTGGTGGCAACAGTGAGCCACTATGCCCAAGAATTTTTCAGCACCATTGAAAGCCAGGAGCCAGACCGTCACCGGGCTTCCATCGTTCATCTCCAGAACCTGGGTCAGGGACTCCATCAATTGACCGTAAGGCCTCAACCAGGGGATGAAATGGTAACCCCCGTCCAGATTAATCTCACAACCGTGCAACTCTTTGACCTGGTAGAGGCGATCGATCAGTTTTTTGCCGATGCTCAGACCCTGCCAGCCCTGGTGCCCCAGTTGACTCCCCTGCCCAAACGGTTGACCATCAATCGAGAACCTGCGGCGAAACGAGCTTTGCCCGCAGCCCTGGGCATTTCTGGATTGGCAGTTGCTGCTGTGGCTTCTTTCTATCTACCGGTTCCTGAGGTCAAGCCACCCCAGCCCTCCCCCAACGCTGTTGAATCGGGTTCCACGCCAACTCCTGGTGCCTCCAAACCTCCTCAGCCCCAACAGGCTGGGACATCCCCGTCTCCGCAGGCCAGCCCCACCGAAAAACCTGAATCCACAAAACCGGACGATCCGAATGCCGCTGCGACAGCCGGTAATGTGCCCGAAATCTCTGATCTGGCTGTCATTGGGACCCTCCGACAAAAGCTTTACAATCAGATTGATCAGTCCTGGAAAGTGAATCCTGACTTTAAGCAGGCCTTGGAATACCGGGTCAGTGTGAATCAGGAAGGTCAGATCGTCGGTTACAAGCCCCTCAACGATGCGGCCCTGAACAATGCCGACAAAACCCCCTTGCCGAGTCTGAGGAAAATTCCTACTGGGGAATCCCCCCAGCCACCGGCTGCGATCGCCCAGTTCAAGGTGGTCTTCACCTCTGCAGGAGAATTGGATATCAGCTCCTGGAAAGGTTTTGCGGCAGCCCCTGCCGCCGCACCAGAAATCACTGAACCGGCTCAACTGAAGACATTGAACCGGGCACTATATAAGCAGATCAATGAGAAGTGGCAGACGAAACCGGAGTTTCCTAAGGAACTGATTTACCGGGTTGAGGTGGATGAAAATGGGGTGTTAGCCCATTATGAGCCCGTGAATCAACCTGCCTATGACTACGTTCAGGACATTCCCCTGCCTGAACTGGTGAAGGCAGTTTCCCCTGAAAACCCTAAGGGCACGGCCCCCAGGAAAGGGCTGTTCAAGGTTGTTTTCCAGCCGAATGGTGTACTCCAGGTTAGTCCATGGCGGGGCTATCGTTAGGACCCAATGCCCTCAGAGGTTTGACCGCTGCCTCCTTTAGGGATGGATGATCCCATCTGCCATGGTGGCTCCACTCAGGTTCGTCCCCTCTAAATTTGCTTTCCAGAGATTGGCCCCCAGCAAATTGGCCTGTCGCAAGTCTGCCTTTTTTAGGTTCGCTGTAATCAGATTGGCCCCACTCAAATCAACTTCCCTCAAATGGGTCTCAATCAAAATCGCGCCGACCAGATCGGTAAGCCCCATATCAGCGTGATTGACTTTGGCCTGACTCAAATTAGCTCCATTCAAATTTGCTTTCCAGAGTCGGGCGGTGATTAGTTTTGTGTGGGTTAAGTTGGCTTTACAGAGCTCAGCCACAATCAAATTAGCGTGACTCAAGTTTGCCTCGCTCAGATTCGCCCCCGTAAGATTGACTGCAGTCAAAGAGGCATAACTTAAATTGGCACCCCGCAAATTCGCTCTAAACAGATTGGCGCGGCTTAAATCAGCATTCGCGAGATTGGCCTCCGCGAGATTGATTTCGCTCAGGTTAGCTCTGTAAAGATTCGCTTTACCCAGGTCTATTCTACTGAAGTCTCTTTCCCCTGCTGCGTATCGCTTCAGAAGCTCATCAATATCCATGCGGCCTATATCTCAATCAATGACTGCAGTTTTGAATTTCTTCCATAAAACTACAATCTAATCTTCTGAACTACTACCTTAATAGCAGGATATTCCATCGTAAACCATCCTGGAAATTCAGCAGCTTCTACTAATCGAGCAATGTCCGATCAGCCCGTTTAAACTAGCACGGGCATCCTGCCCGTTTCTATAAAAGATTTGTCAGGCAGTCAGGTCCCCAAGTCATGAGAGAGAACTGAGTTCCGATCAGTTCCGAGTCTATGGCATGAAAAATTACTAGAGAATAAAGTAAGGAAAAAAGGTGACGATCGTTCACCTGCATTCCAATCAGAACTGAGTAGGAGCATTGAACCTGCCGTGAATCCTAATCGGACAGGATCCGATAACCTCTCGACCCATCGTATCCCAGCTAAGAATCCCTGGTTGGCCGTCAACCTATCGATGCTGTTTCCTGGCCTGGGTCTGATTTATGCAAATCGGTTTCCTGAAGGCGGCTGTTTTCTGGCCCTTGAACTGGCCGTGCTGACGATCCTGGGCTGGTCTGTTTTTGGAGCTAACGGCAATACTATGGTAGGTCTGGCCCTGATCCTGCCTGCCATTTTCATTTATGTTGCCAGCCTCTTTGAGTCCTATCGCTGTGTGAGTGGAATCAGTATCCTGGCAGCACAGAACAGGCTGAACCGGCAAAAGGATCCCTGGTTTGCGGTTTTTCTCTCTCAATTAATTCCGGGGTTGGGGCATTTCCACCTTGAAGATCTGGTCACAGGCTCTGCCCTGATGGTCTTGACCCTGATCGCCCTGGGTTTGAGCAGTCGCTCTTCCTGGCTTCTGCTGGCTCCTCCCCTACTCTACGCCATTGCCTGCTACCATATCTCCACCGCATTTCAACCACAGTTTCGCTCCAGGCAGCAACTTCTACTGCTCCTGATTACGGCGATCATGGTTTTAAGGTTAACCCTCGGCTCCATCCCCATTTGGGTCCGTTTTTTTGTGGAACCTTTCATTGTTCCCAGTAGTTCCATGTTACCGACACTGCAGGTTGGCGATCGGATCTTTGTGGATAAATCCCCTGCTTACCGCCCCAGGCAGGAAGATCTCATTGTTTTCCAAGCTCCCCAAGCAGCCCTAGCCGGAGACAGCAAAAAGATCAGATTTTACGTAAAACGCATTATTGGCGAACCGGGGCAAATCATCCAGGTGAAAGACTGGCGGGTTTATGTCGATGGTTTGCCACTGCAAGAGAATTACATTGCTGAACCCCCCGCTTATCTCTGGGGACCCAAGACCGTTCCCCCAGGCTCCTATTTTGTCATGGGAGATAATCGCAATGACAGTTTTGATTCCCATGTCTGGGGCTTTCTCTCGCAAAGCCAGATTATTGGTCGAGCTTATAAAATCTACTGGCCCCCCCGACGGATCAAGGCCCTGTAGCCTGAAATTCAAACTCCACCTGACGATTCCATTGTTTGCAGGGATTTCAGGGCAGCGCGACTCTGATACCGATCAGCAAAATGCTGCTTAATCTGAGTTGCATACTCCTGCACAGGTTTAGGGGGGAGCAGTGCCACAAACAGACGCAGTTTGACCAAGTTCATGCCATTAGAAACTCTGGCTTCCACTGAGACAATAGCAGCCAGAGTAAATGTAGACTAGGTATCTTTGAGGAGATATTGGCTTGAAATTATCATTCCAGCCATTGGCAGGACTGTCGTGCAGGCTACCGAGTTGAAGAAACCCTAGTTATCCACCCGTCCGAACCTGACTCTCAACTAGCTGCTGATGCAGTTGCTTCCAGGTCTGAGCCGGTTCCCGACACAGGAGACCCTGACAAACCAGCCCCACCGCACCCACAGGCAAATCCTCTGTAGTCGCCAGGACGGTTGCCGGTAAGTACCGACTGGCCAGAGCATTGAGTTGATCAGCCGGGACGCGCACCAGCGTCTGGTTATAGAACCAATCCAGGGCTGTGAAAAGGCTGGGGCAAGCCTGGGGGGTACGCTGCAGGATACTTCCAAAAGATTGTAGGGCCTGTTCTGCCCGATCGAGATAGTCCAGATTTTCGCTCAAAAGCGCCAATCGGACCAAGTTGGCGATCGCAACGCCATTGGCTGCAGGAGTGGCATTATCCACATAACTGCGCTCCCGCACAATCAGATCTCGCCCTGCATCAGCGGCTGTGTTGTAGTAGCCTCCCAGTTCCACGCTCCAGAGAAATTCATCAAATTCTTCCTGAACCCGCATGGCCTGCTCCAACCAATTTGTCATCGGTTCTGGGGCGGCACCCACAACCACCAGGCTGGCTTGTTGTAAATCCAGCAGCGCTTTAATAAACAGGGCATAATCCTCAGACTGGGCCAGGACTGCGATCTGCCCCTCATAGTTCAACCGGTGGAAGCGCCCATCCTGCCACTGGTGTTGCCGAATAAAATTGGCAGCCTGGATCGCAGGTTGCAAATAGTCTGAAGCCTGAAAGGCTGTCGCAGCACGGGCCAGCCCAGAAATCATCAGGCTGTTCCAAGCCACGATCATCTTTGTATCCGTAACCGGTGGAATTCGACCAGGCCAATCGTGGCTTTTCGCCTCCTGGTTGTTGCGAGCGGGTGGAAAAGTGGTCAGGGTCTGACGATTTTCCCCATAGCGAATCTGAAATAGCTTATCCAGAGCAGATTTGAGGTTTACACTCAGGACACCAATTTCGTACCGTTGCAGAACGCTTTTCCCTTCAAAATTACCCTCCGGCGTAACGGTAAAGTTTTCAATGAGCTCAGCGAATTCATCCGCCGTTAACTGGGCCTCCAGTTCAGGATAGGTCCAGACATAAAATGCGCCCTCCTCCGGTTCAATATCATGCGCAGTGTGGAAGCTATCCGCATCCTGAGCGGCATAGAAGTAGCCAGCCGGAGCTGTCATTTCCCGCTGGAGCCATTGCAAAGTTCCCGCGATCGCCGTTTCAAAGGCCGGTTCCTGAACGCCAGTAGTCCAGAGATTCGCCAGGTATTCCATAATCTGGCCATTGTCGTAGAGCATCTTCTCAAAGTGAGGCACAGTCCAGTTGGGGTCTACCGTGTAACGATGGAAGCCACCCCCAACATGGTCATAGATGCCACCCAGGGCTAGCAAGATACCCCGCTGAGTAGCCAACTGACGGGCATTGTCAGGCGACTGCATCTGAAACCGGGCAGCACGCAAGGTCAGATCGGCGTAAGGAATCATGGGAAAGCTGGGACCCGATCCCCGAGGGCTCAGCACCCCCACCGTCTTTTCCACACCTTGCCGAAACTGATCCGCATTCAGAACCTGCCCGGGCTGGATCAGCACCGAACTCTGGAGTGCCCCCAGAATTTTTTCCCGAATCCCTAGCAGTTCTTCCTTGTCGGTATCGTAATAGCGGCGCAGTTCCTGCAATACCCTCAAAAAACCGGGTCGGCCATAGCGGGGTTCTACCGGAAAATAGGTTCCCCCATAGAAAGGCACCCGATCCTCCGGTGACAGAAACACATTTAACGGCCAGCCCCCCTGCCCTACCATCATCTGCAGAGCCTGCATATAAATGGTGTCCAGATCAGGCCGTTCTTCCCGATCGACCTTGATCGGAAGAAAGTAAGTGTTCATGTACTCCGCGATCGTGAGGTCAGAAAATGCCTCCCCCTCCATCACCGTACACCAGTGGCAACTGGAGTAGCCGATCGACAGAAAAATGGGCTTATTCTCTCGCTTCGCCGTTTCCAGGGCTTCATCACACCAGGGCCACCAGTCGATCGGATTTTCGGCATGCTTCCGTAGATACAGGCTCTGAGACTGGGCGAGACGGTTTGGCATAGCAGGGTTGAGGGTTCGGTGAGCACTCCCAGTTTAGGATATTTACGCCAAGACACAGAAAAGGCTAAGCACAGGGCTGATAGTCTCTGCGGTGCATCTCTCCCGGTGACGTAACGGATTACGTAAATTGAAGAAAACCCCTCAAAAACTGCGATTCAGTGAATTCACCCTGTATGAATGAAATAGAGTTCCCTGCTTGACCCATGTATTCAGGCAAAACCATCCCTTTACCCGCCCGGTTGCTTGGCTCTACCACCCTGGCGGCGATCGTCTGCACTGATGTCTTGGCCTCCACTGCCCGCATCCACACAGACCAGGAGCAGACCTTAACGCTGATCCGCCGCGATCACCAGACCATGCAGGAAATCTGTCAACGCTACGATGGGCAGATTGTCAAATCTCTGGGAGATGGGCTCATCCTGCGGTTTGCCAGCGTTAAGTCTGCGCTTCTATGTGCCCTGGAATTTCAGGCCACCCTGGCCACCCGATCGGAGCAACCAGGACTGCAACATCGAATTGGGATTCATCTGGGAGAAGTGGCCTTCGGACATGAGGACGATCTGCTGGGGGATGCCGTCAATATTGCCGATTGTCTGCAGCATCTGGCCCAACCGGGGGGGGTTTGCCTGTCCCGATCAGTCTACGATGCGATCGTGGCCAGCCTCCCCATCCAGCTCCAGGACGGCGGCTTAGTTCACCTGAATGGTCTGGCATCAGAAATGCGGGTCTACCATGTGCTCCCGGCCTATTCCTTAACCAGTGCAGGACAGAGGAACTCATCGGATCAACTGGCCGCCATCAGTTTCACAGCAGTGGTTGATTACAATACCCGCATGCATCAGGATCAGACCTTGACTCTGGGACAACTGCAGCGCGATTTTCAACTTATGCGGGAGGTTGGCCTGCGCTACGAAGGGAAAGAGATCAAATCCCTGGGCTATGGTCTGGTGATGGCTTTTGCCAGTGCCGAACGGGCTGTCACCTGGGCGATCGAAGTGCAACGGGCCCTGGCAGTCCAGACAGCACGGTTGGACCAGGAAGACAATCTGGAACATCGGATCGGCATCCATCTGGGGGATGTGGAGTTTCGGGATGGGGATGTCATGGGGGATGTGGTCAATATTGCAGCCCGACTCCAACCGCTAGCAGCGCCTGGTGGAGTCTGTCTTTCCCAGGCCGTTTATGATGCTGTCATGAGCGGGTTACAGGTTAGCGTGGAGGATGGGGGTCTGCAGAACTTAAAGGGAATTCCCCACCCGGTGCGGGTCTATGACATTCCACCCCCACCACCCGTCACCATTACGCGGCGAAAGGTGTTCATTTCTTATCGGGCCAAGGAGCCTGATTTGGGTCTGGCCAGGGAGTTTCACCATGCCCTCACGGCTGCAGGTCACGAAGTTTTCATGGCGGGAGAGAGCATTCGACCTGGTGAAGACTGGGTGCAGCGAATTGATGCAGAATTGCAGCAATGTGACTACCTGCTGTTACTGCTCTCCGAAAAGGCCGTTGCCAGTGAGATGGTCACGGAGGAAGTCCGTCGGGCCAAAGGGTTACGGGATTTGAGCCCCGATCGTAAGCCCGTGATTCTGCCCATTCGGGTCAGTTTTCCCAGAACGGCCCCCCTCAATTATGACCTGCGGGGATTCCTCAATCGCATCCAACAGCGGGAGTGGGAATCGTCCGAAGATACTCCGGCACTCCTGGAAGAATATCTGGACCTGATTGAGCGAGGAGCCCTGTTGGAGAGTGTGGAAGGTTCGGAACTGACCCTGACCCCGGTAGTCGAGCGTTCCGATCTACCACCCCTGCCTGTTGCTGAACCAGAATTGCCGGGGGGGCAAATGGATGTGGCCTCTGCTTTCTATGTGGTGCGGGAGCCGATCGAGTCCTTCTGCTATCGGGAAATCACAAAAAATGGGGCCTTGATTCGGATTAAGGCTCCCCGACAGATGGGTAAGACATCCCTGATGGCCCACATTCTCTACCAGGCCAAGCAACAGACCTATCGCACTATCCCTCTAACGTTCCAGCTCACAGATGAGGCAGTCTTTACGGACCTGAACCAGTTCCTGCGCCGCTTCTGTGCTCTGGTCAGCCGCAAGCTGGGCATTCCCCTGAAGCAACTGGACGAATACTGGGATGACCAGTATTTCGGTCCCAAGGATAACTGCACTGAATTCTTCGAACAGTGCATCCTGGCTAACCTGGAAACTCCGCTGGTGCTGGCTCTGGATGAGGTCGATCAGGTCTTTGTCAATCACCGGGTCGCTAAAGAATTCTTGACACTGCTGCGGGCCTGGAATGAACAGGCCAAGGTGAGTGATATCTGGGCCCAGTTGCGGCTGGTTCTGGTCCATTCTACGGAAGTCTACATTGTCATGGACACGAACTCTTCTCCCTTTAATGTGGGACTGCCGATCGAGCTGCCGGAATTCACGCCAGAGCAGGTCGCCGATCTGGCCGATCGTCACGGTCTGATCTGGACCCCAACCCAGATCCAGCAACTGATGGCCATGATTGGGGGGCATCCCTATCTGGTTCGAGTCGCCATGTACTATGTCGCTCGGGGGGATGTCAACTTTGCGGAGCTGTTGCAGATGGCCGCAACCGAAGCAGGGCTCTATGGGGATCACCTGCGCCGCCACCTGTGGAACCTGGAGCAGCACAAGGATCTAGCAACTGCAATGGCTCAGGTGGTTGCGTCCGAAATACCTGTGCGTCTGGATGCAGAGCAGGCATTCAAACTCCATGGCATGGGCCTGGTCCAGTTGCATCAGAACAAAGTGACACCCCGTTACGACATGTATCGCCTGTACTTCCGAGACCGGTTGGGAGGGTAAAGATGCTTGAAACGATCGATCTCTCAAACCATAGCTACCAGGTTGGGGGCAGTCTTGCCGCTGATAACCCGACCTATGTGTTCCGCAGCGCGGATCAGGATCTGTATGAGCGCCTCCAAGCTGGCGAGTTCTGTTATGTTTTCAACGCTCGCCAGATGGGAAAATCCAGTCTACGGGTCCAAACTATGCGACGCCTGCAGGCAGAGGGAATCGCCTGTGCCGCGATCGACATCACGACGATCGGCAGTCAACAGGTCACGCCCATGCAGTGGTACGCAGGCATCATTGGGCAACTGATCAGTGGGTTTGGGCTGGGTAGCCGAGTCAACCGTCGCACCTGGCTGCGGGAGCGAGATACGCTTACCCCTGTAGAGTTGCTGGGGGAGTTTATTGAGACCGTGTTGCTGGTGGAGATTACCCAACCACTGGTCATCTTTATAGATGAAATTGACAGCATGCTGAGCCTGGTCAACTTTCCCAGAGATGACTTTTTTGCCCTGATCCGGGCCTGCTACAACCATCGGGCCGATCGGCCTGCTTATCAACGACTCAACTTTGTCTTGATTGGGGTCGCTAATCCCTCCGAGCTGATGCAGGATAAGGGCCGCACCCCCTTCAACATTGGTCAGGCAATTGAACTAACAGGATTCCAACTCCCAGCAGCGGCTCCCCTGGTGAGTGGTCTGGCCGATCAGGTGCGCGATCCCCTGGCGGTACTTCAGGCCATCCTGGATTGGACGGGTGGACAACCCTTTCTAACCCAGAAATTGTGTCGGCTGGTGGTCGAGGCAGCGGATCATGGGGCAGACTCCAGCCCTGACCGCTCTCCGACTGACCTGGTAGACCACATTGTTCAGGCCCGTATCCTGAGTGATTGGGAATCTCAGGACATCCCAGAGCATCTGAAAACCATCCGCGATCGGATCCGACGGAATGAGCTGCGGGTGCGGCGGATGCTGGGGCTGTACCGTCAGGTGTTGGTGACGGGGGCGATCGCGGCGGATGATAGCCTGGATCAGATGGACTTGCGTCTGTCTGGGCTGGTGGTGAAGCAGCAGGAGCACTTACAGGCTCGCAATCCCATTTACCAGCAAGTCTTTAACCTGGATTGGGTCGATCGGGAGCTGGATCACCTTCGCAGTTATGCCGATGCGCTGAAAGCCTGGTTGAAGTCCGATCGACAGGATCAGTCCTGTTTGTTGCGGGGACAGGTCTTGCAGGAGGCCCAGAGGGAGGTGCTGGGCAAAAGTCTGAGTGACGAGGATTACCAGTTTCTGGCCGCCAGTCAGGATCTGGCCCGCAGCCATTTGGAAAGTGCCCTGGATCTGGAGCGGCAGGCCAAAGAAGCCGAACGGCTGGCCAAGGAATCGGCCAAACGATCGCTGGACGAGGCCACCCAGATCCTGAATCGGGCTGAAAAACGGGCTCGTTCTCGCATCCGTCTCGGCTTCCTTGCCTTCAGTCTGTTAACGTTGACGGGGGTGGCTGCAGCCTCCATCATTGCTGGACTGGCCATTCAAGAAGCCAATCGGAATGTGAATGAAGTTCAGGGGATCATCGATCGGGTGATTGGGGACATGACCCAGGAGCAGGCCAAACATAACCAGATTGGGGCTCTGCTGATTGCCCTGGAAGCCGCTCAGAATCTGCAGGATATTGCGGTGAAGAACAGTACATTGCAGCAGAAATATCCCCATGCCCGCCTGATGATGGCCTTGGGCCTGCTGGAAGCCCGTCCCCATGAGGAGCTGCGACTGGCCCTGAGTCAGATTCTGGGCAATATGCGGGAGTATAATCAACTGAAGCAATCTGCCACGATTGCAGTTGTTGCCTTTAGCCCGGATAGTCGTTCTCTGGCCATTGCGTTGAGGAACGGCAGGGTAGTTCTCTGGGACCAGAAGACCCAGAACAAACAAGTATTTGAAGCCCATCGGGAGCGGATTACCAGTTTAAGTTTCACGCCGGACGGCACGAAACTGGTGACGACTTCTGCAGACAAGACGGCCAGCCTCTGGAATCTACCAAACCTGACCCGCAATCCCCAGCCACTGATACGTCTGCACCATCCTGATCAGGTCACAGGGAGTAGTATCAGTCCGGATGGAAAGCTGCTGGCCACGTCATCCAGCGATCGTAAGGTTCGGATCTGGAGCATGGCTGGAACCCCACTGCAGGTGTTAACCTATCCCTCACCCATCCGGTGGGTCAGTTTTAGTGGGGATGGCCGCTATCTGGCGATGGTTGTCGATGGATCTCCCCAGATCTGGGATTGGAATATAGGTAAGCCCCTACAAATCTTGAAAACGGAAGGGAGTGTGAATCGGGTCAGCTTCAGTCCTACCCGTCCAGTTCTGGTCTCAACCGCTTTTGATGGGTCCATCAACCTTTGGACACAAGATCCAGGCAGCGCCAACTGGCGATCCGTTCAGAAGCCGATTAAACAGCACCAGGACAGCATTCTTGGTCTCAGTTTTGGCAACCATGGGCAACAGTTTGCGACGGTATCTACCGATCTCACGATTCGGATTTGGTCTTTGCAAGGGAAACAGGTGCTGAAACTGCACCAGCAATCTTCAGCACGGGGGGTTAGTCTCAGCCCGGATGGTAACTACATCGCCACCACATCTTCCGATCGCATCGTTCGCCTCTGGAAGACCCAACAGCCAGAGGCCCCAGGCCAACCCCAGAAGCTGGCCGAACTAGATGTGCTGGTCGGTAAGGGTTGTACCTGGTTGCAGGATTATTTTGTCAACCATCCAGAGGATCTGCAGAAACTGCCAGTCTGTCAGGCCGCGCTCAAAGCCAGTCTTCCTGATAACACCTGGAAAACCTTGACCAATTCCACATCTGGGGAATTCAGAACAGCTTTTTGACCCGATCGGCCACCCTCTGCCAGAGCGGCTTCGGGGGTTTGGGCTGGAACGGGGACACGGCTGGTTTTTCTTCGTTCAGATAGCGGTAATGTTCCCAGATTTCCCAATAGGGACAACCCGGCTGTATCCGAAATCCGGCCCAATGGAGATATTGCAACGGTTGATTCACATTGGGATCTATCAAACGACCCTTGTCATCAAACACAAAATGCTTGCTCCCTGCCCAACTTCCCGGTGCGCCCCCAGACCGATGCACCACATTGAAGCGGCGAGCCACCCGTTTTAAGATCATGTAGTTGATGATTGGCTGATCCGAGGTTTTCTGGGAGAAATCAAAATACTCGGGATGGGCAGCACAATCTCTAAAACTTTCGTATAGGTCAGATTCGGAGAGTAAACCTTTTTTAGAGGCCCAGAAGCCACCATTGAACAGACCTTTCAGATCAGCTTCAGTGAAGACCTGATCCTCCAGAACTTTAGGACTAAAGACATTGGCAATTCCTCCAGCATGCTGATAGTCATAGCAGAGAAAATCGTAGTCTTTGAGATAATCTAGAACGTTAATTAAACGATCGAAGACAACAATATCTGTATCGATATAGGCGAATTCATCTAGGGGACCAAACCAGCAGGCTTGCTTGCGAAACTGATTCGGACGGGCGAAAAAATTCTCCCCGAAAATCTGCTGCAGTTGTCTAGAAAGTCGATCGATAAACTCTAAATCAGCAAAAGTTTGAACCCCAAACCGCTCTGCTAGAGTGGCAGCAACAATTTGATACTGATCATCGTAGGGAATCAGGATCACCGGGGTATCTGGGTCGTCAAGGCGAATACTATTTAACAGGGCGATGGCCTGATCTAGTACTTTATCGTTGGCAGTAATATAATATCCCCGACTCATAAATTCCCTTCACTGTATCAGGTTTAATTTTTTCAAAATTCTGGTGGCCAAACTCGGACCCTGATCATAAGGTTTGGGTTTGCCCATCAGCTTGGGCCGGTTTTCTGGCTCTTTCAAATAGCGATAATGCAAAAAGATATCTCGATAGAGAAAGCCGACGTTTTCACCAGCACAGAGTTGGGTAAAGACTGTGGAAGGCAGACCAATGAAATGAAGATAGGTCAGTCGATTTCCATGATCATAGAGAATGTTATTTCGGGCTTCAAAGTGGAGGGAAGTTACAGAGTTGCCAGTGATTTTCTCTGGAGGTAATTGGAAGGCTAGATTACAAATGGAGAGGGATGATCGCATCACCATGTAGTTGAGGATTGGTTGATCTGCAGCCATCGGATATAAAACTTCCGCTTCACCTTCCCGCAGTTTGCTGAGTAGCCATTCTCGTTTTTCCGCATCAAAAATTCCCCGTTTGGTCACATACATCCCTGAACAGAAAATCTCAGAGTTGATGCGCTCAGGTGGGAAAAGCTCAGAGAGCTTAGGGGAGGAAACTTCATAGACATGGGTCGGATCTTTGTGCTGAAAATCGTAAACAACCCAATCATGATGGTTAAGGTGCTCAAAGAGTACATCCACAGGAGCCATCAGCAGAGTATCCGCATCCATATACATGAAGCGATCGAAGGGACCGTCAAACGCAGGTAGGCGGCGGTGGGCACCCATCCGCCGGTAAGGTTCTTTCCAGCGCTGATGGGCTGTAGGATGGGCATCCCAGATATCCCGGACAAATTGATCCCACTTTTGGATCGAGTCCTGATCGTCATAGAGCTGGACGTTAGGCCGCCGTTCTATCTCTGCTTTAATCAACTCAACCCGATCGTCGTAGGGAAACACACAAACAGGCATGTTTGGCCCCATCATCACTTCAATGCTATTCAGCAACGCAATGAGTTGGTCGTAAACTCGATCGTTCGCTAACGTACAGATGCCGTCCATAAGTCTGTTTTAGGGTCCTAGGGTAATCTTTACGCGGAAAGCCGTTGGATGAATTCAGAAAGCCAATTGAGAAGATTTAATTTGTGAAGAATAATTTGTCTGGCTTCAGCGATCGCAGCCCTGGCCTCATACCAGGCATCTGGCGTCGCCGTCACCTCCCGGATATAGGCCAAACCTTTTTCATCCAGGCTGGGCAGCCGGAGAAAACTACCGGGAGGCAGGAGGCGATCGGCGGCTGACCCTCCATGGTAGATGGGCAGACACCAGGCCAGAAGTGCATCCCAAAGCTTCTCAGTTACATAGAGGTCATTGTCAGCATAGTTCTCAACGGTTAGATTGTAGGTGTAGGGAGCCATCCCATGCCACTTTTTATCCAGTGCCCCCCAGGATTTTGTCCAATCTGGTAAGTTGCGGCCATACAGATCACAGTCCAGGCCGCTCTCACAGATCAGTCTGAGAAAATCCAGGCGTTGACGATGCCGAACTGTACGGTCAATCCCAGAGGTGATCCAACTCAAGGGTCTGACTTTCTCTGGCGGAGGCATTTCATTGAGTTCCCGAAAGGCGTTTCCGTGGTACCAGATCGCTGGCATCGGCTCCGGGTGAGGTGCAAACTGGTCCGGCCCGGAAATATACCCACAGTAGGCGGCGGCAGCCTCATAATTTCTCCGATTCTTGGCCACCACTTCCTCCAGGGGAGGTTCTCGCAATAGATAGAGGATCCGCTCTGCAGGAAGACCCCGAACTTGAGGCTCCACAAAGACCTGTTTAATTAGGGGCGATCGCCGCAGGCGATTCCAACCCGTTTTGGGCTGGGGTAATTTCTGGTAGAAATCATACTGGTACATGACCAGGAAGTCTGGTTCAGGAGCCTGAGCCATCATCTGGATATTTCCCCAAGCACCGAAAGGTTGGGGTGTTTGCTGCCAGAGCCAGTCAGACTGGTTCATGCCAGGATAGCTGCTCATCATCCCTACGATTTTCTTCCCCATAATTCCCCGATGCTTGTCCTACATTGAATTGGACCCTGCTACGGGCCGTCTCTAGTTTTTGATACTCTTTTCAATCACTTCCAGTGTTTTCAGGAGTTCTATGGTGGCCTGATAAGCTTCCTCAGTTAGCTCGAACCGTTCTTCCTGGTCTTCGACCATCCCGCTGGATACCAGATTAAAGTAACCCAACACTGAATTCATGTAGTTACGGACCTGGTAGGAAGCATTGGTCAGGGTTTCTGTTGGAATTGTAGATTTGGGAATCGGAATCTGGGCTTCTGCAGCAAACTGGATCGCGTAGAGGCGTTTGTAATAGCTCCCTTGCTGGAGTAGCTCTTCATGGGTACCGACTTCGACCACCTGCCCCTTATCCAGAACAGCGATCTGGTTAGCCCGCTGGACCGTAGAGAGGCGGTGGGCAATAACGAGGGTGGTACGATCGCGACTGAGGTTATCGATCGCAGCTTGAACCATCTGTTCAGAGACAGTATCCAGGGCACTGGTGGCCTCATCTAGAATCAAAATCTCTGGATTTTTCAGGAGTGCTCTGGCAATGGCAATCCGTTGCCGTTGCCCTCCAGATAACATCACCCCTCGATCCCCAATCGTTGTGTCTAATCCCTGAGGTAATTGCTCCACAAAGTCATAGAGATTAGCCCGCTTCAACGCAGTAATGACTTCAGTTTCTGTCGTGCCAGCCCGACCATAGGCAATGTTGTTACGGAGAGAATCATTGAAGAGAAAGGTATCCTGGCTCACAATTCCCATCGCCTCCCGCAAGCTGTGGAGATCAAACTCTCGCAGGTCTTGCCCATCGATCGCAATACTGCCAGCCGTAGGGTCATAGAATCTGGCTAAGAGATCAGCCAGGGTGGATTTCCCTGCCCCTGAAGCCCCTACAATTGCCAGAGTTGTTCCCTTGGGAAGAAATAAATCTACCTCTTTAAGAACGGGTTCGGCACTTCCAGGGTAGGCAAAGGAGAGACGGTTAAAGCGAATCCCCTCTTGCATCGATTTAAAAGAGGCCGAACCATTAACCATAAAAGGCTTGTCATCTCGCCTCAGCAAGTCATAAACCACAACAAGCCCTGCAGCGGCATTGGCAAACTGACCTCGCTGGGTATTTAACTGGCTGACAAAGGGCAGAAGGCGGAATAGAACCAGCAAATAGGTGAGCAGAAGAGCTGAAAAGGTTTGTAAATTACTGGCGAAAAAGATCCGGCCAATGAGCACAATTGCAATCAAGGCGATGATGCTGGCTACTTCATTCAGGGGACCGATCGCCGCAGAATTTGCCTGAGATTGAAAGTCAATCTTCTCCCGTTGATCAATTAACTGCTTAAGGTGCTCATATTCTTTTTCCTCATTGCAAACAGCTTTGACTAATCGAATCCCATTCAGAATCTCCAGGATGCCAATAGAATAAAGTCTGGAAGCATCAGAAAGCTGTTGACCAAAGGCCTTAGCTCGGGAAATAATCGATTGATTAATTAGGACGACAAAGCCAAGTACCAATGTCGAGGCCAGGGTTAGCTGCCAGGAAATCGATAGTAAAAGTACCAGAAAAACCAGGATTGTAATTCCAGTAATAATGAGCTTAATAAAGGTGCTAACAGCCGTTGCAGTTCTGGCGACTTCTCCGCCCAATCGGTTCGTTAAATCTCCGATTCTATTATTCACATAGAAGCTCAGATCAACTTCTAATAAGATTTTGACCCCCTTCTTTCGGAGATCTCTCGTCATCGATCGGGTCAGATATCCTGACATCAGAACACTTAAATAACTGGCCAGGTTTTTGAGAATAATCAACAGCACAACTGCCCCTAAAAGGAGCGGTAGTCGCTGATCTTCTGGCCATCCCTGAAAGGGATTGATTATTTTTTCAATTAGGGGTGGAGCCCCCTTCAGGTCAACCGTCTGCCCCAGAAAGCTCAGTAAAATAGGGACAATTAATGTTGTGCTAACCCCATTAAAAACAGCGCCTGAAAACCCTAAAATAATGGTTGAAAGCACCTGAGACGGATAACGCTGAATAAATTTGAGGATAAATGTGCTGGGAGACATAACTAATTAATTATCCATTTCACGTTAATGGGTTCTGATCGTTAAATTTGTCCCCAAGATTTGCCTGCCTCATCCCTGTTGATGTATTCACGTCAATATCCGTCTGTCTGTGTTCATGTTATAGCTTCGAAAGAAGCTCTGAGAGGATAGGAGCCATCACATCAATGCTATAAAGTTCTACACATCTTTTTCTGGCCCGGATACCCTGCTCAATTGCCAGGTTAAAATCCTGAAAAATCTTGCGGATCATCTCTGCCAGTTGATTCGGACTTCCTGGATCTACCAGATAACCTGTGTTATCCAGGATACTTGGAATATCTCCAACCCGAGTCGATAACACAGGTTTCCCCATTGCCATCCCATCAGTCAACTTTAACGGAAATTGGGATCGGGCTGTTAGGGTATCTCGTTGGGGAACCACCACAATGTGGGCAGCAGCTAAAATCTCTGGCATTTTTTCTACTGGCGATCGGGGTAGATAAATCAGCCACCGTTTCCAGCGTCTCATTAACTGTTGGTCGTAGTCATCATAAGGGCTTCCCCCCACAATCACCAGGCGCAGATCCGGCTCATTCAATTGGTCCAGAGCCATCAGCAAGTCTTCTACCCCTTTATGGGGACGGGGTGCCCCCGGAAACATAAGAACGCGATGATCCGACAGTCCCAGATGCTTCCTAACTGTTTCTGGATGATAAGGCTCTGGGTTAAACAGAGTTGTATCCTTGCCGTTCGGTAAATAGACACCGCCAAACCGTTGCTTCAGGAATTCTGTATCTACAGTTAGAGCATTGGCCCGAGGCACCAGTTTCTCCATCCAGCGGATGTAAAGGGGATAGTCCGGATAATGGAGTGCGCCATTGGGCTTAAACACATCCCTGTAGAGTTGCTTGGGACCGGACTGATATTTCCAGTCATCACCCCCGTACCAACTCATCTCCCAGTCATCCATATCTAAAATCACCGGTCGGCTACTCCCTAACCGCTTTAAAAGGGCAACCCCAAAGCTGGCAGGCTTCGGTTTTGCAGCATAGATGATGTCTCCACTGATCTTGGGTAAGGTCTGCCGAATAGCTGAGAAGAAACCAGGATATGGACAGCCGGGAGTAGAGACGATCGGTAGCTGATCTGGGGGTAACGCGAACAGAGCCTGACCGAAAAGAAATCCCACGATCTCAACGTCATACTCCAGGTGCTTGAGAATTTGACCCAGTAAAAATCCCCGAACCGCCCCTCCCCCAGAAAGATCACTCACAATCACTGAAACTTTAGTGCGTTGCATGTGCTTGTTAGAAATGGTGATAACAAGTGAAGGCGAACTCGTAACCCTCTGAGATGACCCTTATCGGGTTTCCCCGTTAAAACACGTACTTTCTAAGTTCAGATTGTACTCAACTCCTGAGTCCACTGATGACTGTTGCCGGTTTTCTCCGTCAAAACACGGACGGTTCTGCAGCCGAAGCAAAGCGGTCTGATACAACTGCCAAAAACCCTTCTCACTGGGGGAGTTGCTATAACCGTTAATAGCGCTACAATTCCTCTGTTCTTGATTTCCTGGCTACCTGATGTCGCCTCATCTTCCCTCCGTTTCAATGATCGTGAGCGATCTATCTCCCAGTGGAGCTGGTCGTTGGGGTGGGGCAGTGCGCCCCTTTTTGATCGCACAGGCGTTGCAAAAACTAGGCTGTTCTGTCGAAATTCTCGGCTTTGGTGGAGAAGGAAATCCAGAGCTTGTCTCCAGTCCAAAGCTACCTATCTATTCCTTTCCAGCCCGTCCCTATCCCGGCTTTTTGGAATCCAGTCGTCAGCTTTGTCGCGCAATTCAGGGCGATCTGGTCTATGCTTACAAACTCAAACCTTCCAGTTTTGGCCTTGCCTGTCTCTACAAACGTTGGACGCGAAAGCCATTGTTTCTGGATATTGACGACTGGGAGATGAGTTGGCATGGTGGCGATACCTGGCGTTATTCCCCAAACCCCAAGCAATTACTCCGAGACATCGTGAAAAGAGATGGGGCATTGCGACAACCGGATCATCCCTTTTATTTGCAAAAAATTGAATCCTGGGTGAAGTTAGCAGATGTGGTCACAACCCATAATCAGTTTTTACGATCTCGCTTCAGTGGTTACTACATTCCCAACGGCAAAGATGTCACCCTGTTTGACCCAAAGCTGTACTCCCCAGAAGCAAGCCGTCAACGCTATGGACTCGCCAACTATCGGGTCCTGATGTTTCCAGGTGCACCCCGTCCTTACAAGGGGGTGGAAGATGTATTGGAAGCTCTAGAGCAATTGAACGAACCAGATCTGCGCCTCGTAATTGTAGGGGGCAGTCCCTATGACGACTACGATACTCAACTGAAAAAACGGTGGGGGAAATGGATTATTCAACTGCCGAAAACACCTGTTGCCCACATGCCCGCTGTAATTGCCGCCGCTCATGTAGTGGTAGTCCCGCAGCAAAATGAGCCCGCCGCCCAGGCTCAATTTCCGCTTAAGCTGACAGATGGTATGGCTATGGCAAAGCCGATCCTCGCTACCCAGGTTGGTGACATTCCTCTGATATTGGGAGAAACAGGATATTTAGTCGCTCCCAGTGCTCCAGATCAACTGGCCAGTCAAATTCAACATATTTTTAGCCATTGGGAGGAAGCCACCGATCGGGGGCTTGCTGCCCGCGATCGCTGTACTACTCATTACAGTCTTGATGCCATGGCAACTCAACTCGCTAATATTTTTGCAGAGACTCACCTTAACAGAGACTGAGTCGAGTTCCCCGGTTCAACTACTGCAATGGAACTTTGGAAATCATGTCGCCTCTGCCTGCTCACATACGCCCCCATTGATCACCGGATGTATTGTGACAGCGATTCTGGATTCTAAGGGGCTAGATTGGGAAGACGTTCGTTTAGCTGAAAGCCGATGATGAGATTTGAACTCACGACCGTTCGATTACGAATCGAATGCTCTACCACTGAGCTACATCGGCACATCCGATCATTTAGTATAGCAGTTGAGCCCTTGGTGGGTGTATCTGTCTGATTGATCTCTCTATAGAACTTGAAATCCTGTGCCAGAAATCCCTTCCCAGCCTTCCCAGCAGAAGCCGGCCTCTCAAAAGCCTGAAAAGTATGCCCGCCTGCGGGCTGAAATCAAAGCTCCCTATCGCGGTTTACGCAAATTTGTCTACATTGCCTTTGGAGCCTCCGGACTGATTGGGGCTGTCGTATTCCTGGCCCAACTGGCAGCTGGTCAGGATGTCGCCACCGTACTACCAAATTTTGCCCTACAACTTGGTGTTGTGGCTTTGATGGTATGGCTATTTCGCATCGATCGAGCCTCTAATCGTAACTCAGATTAATGCGGAAACCTAAGCCCTCAAAAAGGGTCAATCCAGATAGAATCTCTACTTCCCCTAATCCCATGCGGTCAGCTTTCTTCACTCTCTCAGCCAAGCAAATAGCCACTGCAATCCTTCTGATAGGCTGCGCTACTGCCGTCTCCTGGAATACACCTCAGGTGCTGGCAGCTGAACAAATTCTGTTAAAGTACCAGGGTTTTGAAGTTCCCATTTCAGTGCAGGAACTAAAGACCCTGGCAGAAACTGGAGAAGCCCCTCCAACATTGCAGGCTTACATTAGTTTAACGAACCAAGATCCTCAGCAAGTTCGCCGCGCCTTAACCCAGGAGGTTAAGGTTAATCCCTTGCTTCTGGACAATATTTTAAATAACCCTGTAGGGGAAGCCTTACTGGATCGAATTGGCCGTGTCGTTCATACGCCAGCCAGAAAAGCAGACAGGCAAGCGATTCGATCGGCTATTACCTTATCTGCTCTACCCGATGGCCGTGTTTCGTTATTAGAAATTATTCAAAAGTACCCAACTGCCGATGTTCAGGTTGAGGGCGACCAGTTGGTAGAAGCCTACGAACAATTGAGCCGAATTGAACGACTGCTTCGCGATGTCAATGACTTATTCCAGGGTATCCTTTAAACCCATAAGAACCCCCTGACCCCTAATAAGCCAGGGTCTCAAGTGTTTCTCGGAGATAAAGCCGAACCAGGTAATCAAGGCCGGAAGGGGTTGATTGGACCTGTTCATCAGTGGACCGTTCCAGTTGCCAGCGTTGAAATCCTGAACTGGAGGTAATAACTTTCTTTAAGTTATCCCAAAGCTCTTCTTCCGCAGAATAGTTAGAGATAGAAGGGGAGGAACTCATCATATGCACCTTGTAAAAGGAAAAGGGGCAGTACTAGCAGAGGTTAGCCAGCGTCAATTCCGATTCAGACTTAACTTCCACAGTTAATTACTGACCAGTCCCCCGGCTTAGTGACCTACTATTCTCCAGAATAACCGACTTATAAATTCTGTGTGTGTTCTCAATAACAGTGAGCAAGAATCTACCAGGGATCTGCATCCTCCCCTAAGGAAGAATCCTCTCCAGAAGGGGGTGAGGCCAGCGGAGGAGCAGCAAAATCTGGAGGCAGGGGTGAAACTGGTGCTGGTTGAGAAGGAACGACGATCTTGGGTAAAAGTTGATTCACTTGAAACCCAGGAATTAGAAAGCTGTGTTGGATTTGCTCAACAGCGTAAGGCTCGATCGCCGCAAAGGTAGATTCAGTCGCCAGTAGAACAGTAAAAACGCTCAGAGGCACAAGCAGAAATAAATTACAACCCAAAAAAGCCAGCCCTGCCAGGAGCAACCCTCCCAATCGCCAAGTCGATGGGAAGGGAGCAACCCCAGCAGCGATGGGGGCCAGGCGATAAAGTTGCCATAGGCATGCAATTAACAACGCAGACCCTGTAATAGCAACCAGCTTACTTTCCTGGCGCTTAAATAAGGCTAAGATTTGGCGTTGAACTGGAGTCAACTGTCCGGGCTTAATAGCAACAGCAATCAGGCTAAAGATATAAAAAGGACGCGACCATTGCATCCACACAATAGGCAAGACCCCTATTGTGGCTACCAGTAAGATCTCCAGCCCAACGGGCAGAACTGGATCGCCAACGGACAACCCCATCAAACAGAGTCCGAGGAAGATGGGCAGGGCAGCCAGTCCTGCAGCATGGACCCACAAAAAAGGCTCAGACCAGAAAGAACGCATAGAGAGATAGGCAACAATGAGTTGAAATAAAACCCGGTAGGCAGATGTGGTCCTATATCCCTACCTTCAAGGCTAGGCGGGAGACAAAGTTCGCCGCTTCGCAACCATCCGATAGGTGTCGATAATATCACCCTCCTTCCAGTCGTTGAAGTTGTTGATGCCAATACCGCATTCGTAGCCAGCATTAACCTCACGCGTATCTTCCTTCATCCGCTTGAGAGAATCGAGGGTCCCTTGATAGACAACCGTGCCGCTGCGCAACACCCGCACGTTACAGTTGCGAATCGCTTTGCCGGACAACACATAGCATCCAGCCACCATACCTCGACCAACTGGGAATGTGGCTCGGACTTCCACCTGACCCAGATGCTCTTCCACCAGTTCTGGTTCCAGCAGACCTTCCATGGCCCCCTGAATGTCATCCAGCAACTTATAGATAATGTTGTACTCTCGAATATCAACAACCGCCTCATCAGCCGCCTGACGAGCACCACTGGCCAGCGTGGTGTTAAATCCAATAATCACAGCTGCACTGGCAGCCGCCAAGTCTACGTCAGTTTCGGTGACTTCTCCCGGAGCCGACAGCAGAACTCGCAAGCGAACTTCATTCTGAGGTAGTTGTTGCAGGGCAGCCAGAATCGCTTCTAGTGAACCCTGAACATCTGCTTTCAGGATCAAATTCAGTTCCTTCAGCTCACCTTCCTTAGCCCGTTCGGACAGAGAGGTGAGGGAAACCTGTCTGGCAGCCAAAGCCCGCTGTTGCAGACGAGATTGACGTTGTTGATCAGAACGAGCTGTCGCGATCGCACGAGCCTCTTTCTCATCTGGAAAGACCTGAAATTCGTCGCCCGCTGCGGGCACATCACTCAGACCCAGGACTTCAACTGCAAATGAGGGGCTGGCGGCATCCACGCGCTTGCCGCGATCGTCCACCATCGCCCGCACCTTACCCAGGGAAGAACCTGCAACCAGGATATCCCCAACCCGTAGCGTTCCGTTTTGAACCAGCAAGGTTGCTACAGGACCTTTGGCTTTATCCAGGTGAGCCTCAATCACTGTTCCCTTAGAGAGTCGGTCCGGATTAGCATAGAGATCTTCAACCTCAGCCACCAGAAGCAACATTTCAAGCAGCGTGTCCAGATTGTCTCCTGTCATGGCGCTCACGGGAACCATGATGGTGTCGCCCCCCCATTCCTCTGCCAGGAGACCAAATTCGGTTAGCTCCTGCTTCACCCGATCGGGCTGAGCGTCTATCTTGTCTATCTTGTTGATTGCAACGACAATCGGGACTTCTGCAGCTTTCGCATGGCTGATGGCCTCGATGGTTTGAGGTTGAACACCATCATCAGCCGCCACAACTAGAACTGCGATATCAGTGACCCTTGCCCCTCGAGCTCGCATGGCGGTAAAGGCTTGGTGACCGGGAGTATCCAGGAAGACGACCTGCTGCATATTGCCCTCATGCTCGACATCCACATGATAGGCACCAATATGCTGGGTAATACCACCCGCTTCTCCCTGAGCGACTTTGGTCTTGCGAATAGAATCCAGAAGCGTCGTTTTACCATGGTCAACGTGACCCATGATAGTTACGACAGGAGGACGCCGCTGCAGGTTCTCCAGATCCTTAGCATCCAGCATCTCAGTGAGTTTTCGAGCCTCCGATTCTTTCTCAGCTGTCTCTACCTCAACTTCGAACTCTTGAGCCAGAGTTGTTGCTGTCGAGACATCCAGAGTCTGATTAATGTTGGCAGCAATTCCTTTGAAAAACAGGGCTTTAATAATATCCGTTTCAGGAATACCCAGCATATCTGCCAATTCCTGCACAGAAACATTGCCTGTCAGGGTAATTTTTTCCGGACGCTCACGCTTGATTTCTTCCCGACGATCGCGGCGATGACGACCAAGGTTCTCGCCACTGGTGGGCTTCTTACCCTTGGACGGGGCTGCAATCGGAGCCACCATTTTGGGTTGCCCCGGCCGACCTTTGGGTTTGGGAGGTCGGGCTAGAGAGAGACTAACCTGGACGATCGGCTCCGGAATTGAGACATCATCTCCAATAAAGTCTTCCTCAAAATCATCATCCAGGCTGGGTTGATTCCGTCTCTTACCTTTGACCCCAACCTTAGCAACTTTCTGTGGGATTTCCTGCAAATCATCTTCTTCTTCCTCCCGATCCTTAACCCGTCGGGGTTTGGGTGCAATCGGGCGACGGGCATCATCCCCATCCAGAAGGGGGATAGGCTGACCGTCTGGGCCGTTTCCTGGTGCCATGGGCGCACGACCAACCGGTTGCCCTCCGTCCTGAGTAGGCTTGTCCAGGCGAGGACGAACAACTTTAGGTCGTTGCAGTTCAGGAACTTGAGGCCTGGACAGCAATTGAATATCATTGACCCCAGATTCCGAAGGCCCTCTGCGACGCTGTGCATCGGGAGAAGCCGCATCATCAACCTGTCGGTTTTGAGCGGATTTTACCAGGGGAGGCCGATTCCCTGAACCAGTTGGAGCATCCGCTCCCCTGGATTGCTTCAGCACTGGTCGATCGACCAGGGCAGGGCGACTGACCGTCCCAGTTGAGGAATTCGCTCTGGATGGTCGCTCTACCAATTCTGACTGGCGATTAACCTTAGCCGATACTGTAGGCTTCGCCTGAGGTTGTGGCTGCTCAGGCTCCTGAACAGGCTGCTGCTTCACCTGGGGCTGTTCATCATCAACTGGATCAGGCCCAACCAGATTTAATTCAGGCTCTTCCGGTTGGTCTACCTGGGGCACGGCAACGGGCAACTCATCGGGTTCAGGAGCTTCTTCTGAACCTGAACGAACCGGACGATTAGATAAGGTTGGATTTCGCAGAGCAGGCCTTACCTGAGGTGAACTAATTGTAGGCGCTGCAGCCAGAGGTTGGGTCGCCTCTTCAGCACCAGCATTCCCCTGAGAACTGGCGGCACCAGGAGCATGCCGCCGAATCCCCAGGATTTGTTGCTTCTTGACGATCGGCTTACTAACCGCCTCTCTGGGCGAAGAGCCTGTTCCCGGACTACTAGTTATCGGAGACTTATTAGGGGTCGAGTGGCCAGATGAGTACTTGGGAGCTGCTGCACGAATTCGGTCTGCCTCTGTCTCCGTAATTGTGCTGCTATGGCTCTTAACCAAAATATTCAAATCAGCACAGACGGTGAGTATATCCTTATTGTCCAAATTTAATTCCTTTGAAAGTTCGTAAACTCTAACTTTGCCGCTATTCATCCACTCTCCCCTCTTCGTACCGATTGCCTGTTACATAGTGACCTGCTAACGCTTCACAACTAACTACAACTTGTTGAGTCTAGCACACACAGAGCATGCCACAGGAGCTGGTAAAAGTCCTGGGGAACTTGTGTTTTGAGCGATCGGCTCAGTCGATTTTTTTTCTGGGCCGTCTGCAGACAGCTTTCTTGGGGACAAAGATAGGCAGACCTTCCCATCCCCTGGTTCAATTGTAGCTCCTGGGATGAGCAAACTCTGACAACCCTAAAAAACTCATGCTTGGGAGCAATTCGACCACAACTAATACAGCGTCGATACCCAGGCCGCTTTTTTGGGGGCTTTTCCGATGAAGCACAAAGTTCTGCCAAGCGGGAATACTTCCAAATTGAGGTTCGTCCAAAGCAAGCCCAATTTTCAACTTAAATCTTCTGGTTCATCTGTTTCCTCTGGCTCATGCTCAGGTTGGTCTACCCGTTCTAAATCCTGAGAGTTTTGCAGATCCTGCTCTTCATAGTCAAGTTCATCATCCGCATAATCCTCATCAGCGTAGTCATCATCTTCGTCGTATTCCTGGCTGGCCATAGATTGCCGACGACTTTCCAGGATGGCTTCTATCTTACGATTTTCAGCTTCATGGTCATATTTAGCCACATCCTTAATATCGATTTTCCAACCCGTCAACTTGGCAGCCAGTCGGACATTTTGCCCTTCTTTTCCGATCGCGAGGCTTAACTGATCTTCAGCTACTAGAACGTGGGCCTGGTGTTCCTCTGGATCAACCAATCGGACTTCATCGACACGGGCCGGACTCAGGGCATTTGCGATATACGTCGCAGGATCGGGAGACCAGCGAATGACATCAATTTTTTCTCCTCGCAATTCATTAACCACAACCTGAATTCGAGAGCCTCGGGCTCCAATACAGGCCCCTACTGGGTCTACATCCCGTTCCAGGGTATCCACCGCAATTTTAGTTCGAGGGCCAACATGGCGAGAGGGTGGATTCGCCTCCCGGGCTACTGCCACGATCCGAACGATGCCATCCTCAATCTCAGGCACTTCATTCTCAAACAGATAGACAACCAGGGCCGCATCCGCTCTGGAAACTAGCAGTTGAGGCCCTCGCTGAGAACCCTCCCCAACCCGCTTCAGATAAACTTTGAAAGTTGCATTGGCTCGATAATTATCATTGGGAAGCTGCTCTCGCTTGGGAAGTTCTGCTTCCACTTCTGGTTGACCAAAACCACTCACAACCGCCATGATCACAGATTGGCGTTCGAAGCGCAGAACCCTGGCCTGGAGGACTGTATTTTCCAGATCCTGAAATTCCTCTTGAATCAACTTGCGTTGCTGATCCCGCAATTTCTGGGCCAGCACCTGTTTAGTCTGGATCGCCGCCATGCGTCCAAACTCACCCTGATCAGGAGTGACATCCAGGATGACCGTATCTCCAAGCTGAGCCTCATCAGCAACTTCCTGGACCTCTTGCAGCGCGATTTGATGATCTGGATTATCGACAGCTTCTACGATCGTTTTTGTTGCTAAAACACGAAATCCTTCTTCCTCAATATCCAGTTCGACCTCAAAGTTATCGAAGTAAGTTTCATCAAAACTGGTGCCGTCCATTTTCTGAGTTCGTCGATAGCGCTCGTAGCCCTTAATCAAGGCTTCCCGCAGCGCAGCTTGAACCGCATGTTTTGGTAAATTGCGATCCCGACTAATGCTATCGATTAATTCTCGTAGACCCGGCAGTTCTACCATCGACATAAGTTTAGTACTCCGCTTCCATCATCAAACTTGAGCAGTTGTGTCATCCTGCAGCTAAAGCGCTATCAGCCCATACCAACGCTGCAGAAAAACCTTAAATGCTATAGCTGTTGTCTAATTGGTGGGCAGTGCCCCCCTGCGCCTTGTCCCACTTCAGATGGCTACTGCCATCAATGTTGAATCGTTAACGCTCCTCATCCAGTTGAACTTTCATAACCTGCTCCCGAGCAATCTTGATTGTTCGTCCCTTTTGATTTAAGTAAACGGCTGTCTCATCTCTTCGAACTAATTTGCCATGCCAGTCCCGTTGAGTTTGGTTTAGCTCGATCGTACTCACGACAACCGGAAACCCTTTGAAAGAACTAAAGTCTCGATCGTTGGTTAAGAGATGGGAAACCCCCGGACTGGAAATTTCTAATACATAGCGATCGGGAATGATCCCCGCCGCATCCAGCGTAGCCTCCAGGACTCGACTCATCTGTTCACAATCATCTAGCCCAGTGTCCTGGGCTGGATTCCGAATATCAATCCGCAGTACGGGGGGATTGTAATTGGTATGAAAGGCTGCTCCGACAACTTCCAGGCCAATAGACTCAGCTACGGGTGTAGCCAGTTCAATGACCTGGGGAATTAGGGGATGGGCCATATCGCAATAACCTCATTACACCAATAAAAAAAGTGGGTTGACGCCCACTCCTCATGAAAGACCGTAATTCAAAGACCGTTTCATGAAATCCGGCAATAGAGAAAATTCCAGGAGCACACATTGCAGGGACTTGCTAAAAGCTTAGACTTCAAGATTCTCAACCTGAAGGTCTTGGTCTAAGCAATTTCAGCCTGTAATGCCTAATCACAACCTAGATCAGGCAACTCCTGACAGAACTAAATTGATTGGTTGAGCCCAATACCTCAACCGTTCAAACCTGATTCTGCTTTGCCGTAATACAGACCCACTGTAGCATTTTCAACCAATTTTCACCGGGATTCTCTAAATTTCTTGATGACGGAAGGTTTAGAGTATCCCCTTGGAACTGGGAATGGTATCCATTCGGCGAGTGTCCCATTCCACAGCCATGCGTAAGGAGCGGGCAAACGCTTTAAAGGTAGCCTCAATAATGTGATGGGAGTTGATCCCATCCAACTGACGAATATGCAGGGTCATCTGGGCGTGATTCACGATCGCCACAAAAAACTCTCGCACCAGTTGGGTATCATAGGTTCCGACCCGCTCCGTTGGGATGGTTAAGCCATAGCTGAGGTGGGGACGGCCTGAGAAGTCAAGGGCAACCTGAACCAGTGCTTCATCCAAGGGGGCCATAAAATGGCCGAAGCGCACAATTCCCCTGCGATCGCCCAGAGCCTTGGCCAGGGTCTGCCCCAAGGTAATCCCCACATCTTCGTTGGTATGGTGGTCGTCAATTTCCAGATCTCCGATCGCGGTCACCTCCAGATCAATCAACCCATGGGAGGCGATCTGATGCAACATGTGATCCAGGAAGGGAATCCCCGTTTGGGCGGAACAATGTCCCTGACCATCGAGATTGAGGGCCACCTGAACATTTGTCTCCCCCGTGACTCGACTCACGGAAGCGATGCGTGCAGTTGGGGATGAATTCAGGCTCAGGGTTGAGGGTGCGTCACTGGTTTGCATCAGTTGATTCAGTAGAAGGAGTAGATTCGCTTGGGGCAGCAGGAAGGCCAAGCATTTTGCCAACCCGACTATTCAAAGCCCTGATTTCAGCATTGAGTTCCAGTTGACGCTGAATTAGGGCTTTAAAGTCAGCTCTGGTAGCAAGATTCCGCCGCTGGAGTGGGAGGGTCTGCTCCACCTTTTTGAGACAGATATTCAGACCCATGGCAAATTCCTGGCGAGTTACGGGACGATCGCCTTCTGGACCCCCCACCAGACAATCTTGATGACTGCCTGATTGCGCTGGAGCAGAGCCCCCCCCAACTGGTTCAGCTTGAACACCCACTGCAGTCGCAAGACAGAGAAACAAACCGCTGGTCACAGGACCAATCTGGCGCTGCAAAAATAGGATCGTTGCCATAGGGTATAGTCCTCCTGTCATTGCTTTGGGAAGGCGACGGCAGTGCGCAGGGAAAGGTTCCTTAAGCTCCTGACTAAAGCCCCATGATCTCGTAACCTGCATCCACATACAGCACCTGGCCAGTCATGCCGCTAGACAGATCGCTACAGAGGAAAGCCGCCGTATTGCCAACTTCCAGTTGCGTCACTGTGCGGCGTAGGGGAGCATGAGCCTCAACATGATGGATCATGTCCAGGATGCCACCCACAGCCGAGGAGGCCAGGGTACGAATGGGGCCAGCCGAAATGGCATTTACCCGAATATTGCTGGGGCCTAGTTCCGCAGCCAGGTAGCGCACACTCATTTCCAACCCTGCTTTCGCAATGCCCATCACGTTGTAGTTGGGAACAACTCTGACGCCACCCAGGTAGGTGAGGGTGACAATACTCCCCCCTTCAGTCATCAGTGGTTTAGCAGCCCCACTCAAACGAATCAAGGAGTAGTTACTGACATCCATCGCCAACTGAAACCCTGACCGGGAGGTTTGACTGAAATCTCCCGACAGATCATCTTTATTGGCAAAGGCCAGACAGTGAATCAGAATATCCAGCCTGCCCCACTTATCCTGGATAGACTGAAAAGCCGTTTCAATTTGAGCATCCTGTTGAACATCGAGAGGAAGAAATAGACTGGGCTGAAGTGGCTCGACTAATTCAGCCACTTTGCCTTCCATTTTTCCTTTTTCATCCGGCAGATAGGTAATACCAAGATTGGCACCAGCTTTGTGAAGCTGTTGGGCAATGCCCCATGCGATCGAGCGATGGTTGGCAATGCCAGTGACTAAAGCGTTTTTTCCAGTTAGATCTAGCATAAGAGTACATTCTAGATTAATTTGGGGGCAGACTTTTCGGTGGATTGAGAGTTCAAAGGGCTCCCACATGAGTTCTGTAGCTAAGGCTACAAAAAACTCTCCCAGAGTCAGTTTAAGTGTTGTGAAGCAATCATCCCATTAGCCTGTGTGTCTTATTGCTTAGAGATTAGTGTCTTGATATATGAACCTGCATGTAATGTAAGCGCCTCTACAGAAAAGCCTTTTTATCTAAATGTATTCACCCTGAAATTGATGATCGCTATTCTGGGGCGACCCTTGAGCCAGAGGATATGGTAGTGACGCAAGATAAACCGTTAGCATCTGTGTTTCGCCAAATGGGCGGTGGAGCGTTTCCACCAGTCGTAGAAACCTTTGAGCGAGGCAAGACAATTTTCTTTCCAGGAGACCCGGCTGAACGGGTCTACTTCTTACTAAAGGGTGCTGTTAAGCTTTCCAGAGTCTATGAAGCAGGGGAGGAAATCACCGTTGCTCTTCTGCGTGAGAATAGTGTTTTTGGTGTTCTATCCCTGATCACAGGACATCGGTCCGATCGGTTCTATCATGCTGTTGCGTTCACACCGGTCGAGTTACTCTCTGTTCCCATTGAACAGGTCGAAAAGGCTTTGAAGGAAAACCCTGATTTATCTATGGTGATGCTGCAGGGTCTGTCCTCCAGAATCTTGCAGACGGAAATGATGATCGAAACCCTGGCCCATCGAGATATGGGATCTCGATTGGTCAGCTTTTTGTTGATCCTTTGTCGGGATTTTGGCGTTCCCACTGCAGATGGAATTACCATCGACCTCAAACTTTCCCATCAGGCGATCGCAGAAGCGATTGGCTCCACTCGGGTCACGGTCACCCGGTTATTGGGAGATTTGCGCACTGAGAAAATGATTTCGATTCACAAAAAGAAAATTACAGTACACAATCCAGTCACCCTCAGTCAGCAATTTACCTAGAACCAGTCTAAATTTAAGAGGCTTGGGAAACGTTAAGACCTGCAGAAATTCCTTCGCCGATGGGTCAATCGAGAGTCACTTTATAAAATAAATGACCTCTGATTGAATTAGGGTAGGCTTATCTGGATAGCCGGTAATTGTAGTGTGGAGTGGCTTCTCAGAATAGATGACCAGTGGGCTCATCCTGATCTTGGCGGTATTAGTGTTGGGGGGGGTGATCGCAACAGTTGGCGATCGACTGGGAATGCGGGTTGGTAGAGCCCGTCTCAGTTTGTTTAACCTGCGCCCCCGGCAAACTGCTGTTTTTATCACGATCATTACGGGCAGTGTCATTGCCGCCTCAACCCTAGGGATTCTATTTGCAGTTGATGCCCGTCTACGCACAGGGGTCTTCCAATTGGGCAAAATCCTGAATGACCTGAATAAAGCCCGACAGGACTTGGAGCAGACCCGGGTGGAGAAAAGTGAAAATGAGAAGGAATTGACTACCGCAAGAAAAGAGAATTCCCGGATTCAAGGAGAGAACTCCCGGATCCGGCAAGAAAATGCTTCCCTGGCAGTAGAAAATTCCCGGATTGCAGCTCAAAATGCGCGCATCGCTGCTGAGAGTGCCCGGATTCTGGCTGAGAACGATCGGGTTAAGGCGGAGTACCGCCGGACTCAGGCCGAAAAGGATCGCATTTCAGCCGAACGGGCCCGGACAGAAGCTCAACTCAGGGTCGTCTCCCAGCAGGAAGCCACCCTAAGGGCTGGCATTCAAAAGTTGCAGCAAGAGCGCAATCTGGCCATTGCCCAACGGGATCGAGATATTGCGGATCGAGATCGGGTCATTGCCCAAGCTAGCGATCGCCTCAAACTCCTCGAAACTCAGCGAATTAACCTGGAAAAAGCGGTGTTGGAACTGAATCAGGCCTACCGCTACTATCAGGACCAGTACGAATCGATTGTCCTGGGTAAGGTTGCCCTGTTTCGGGGCCAGGTGCTGGCCTCAGGGGTGGTACGCATCCTCAATCCATCTGCGGCCCGTCAGGCCGTAGATCAGTTGTTGCGAGAGGCCAATCGGACTGCCTTACAATTAACCCAGCCGGGGGCCAATCCAACTGGGCAACAGGCCATTCAAATTACTCGAGCGGAAGTCGAACAACTCATCAAGCAGATTCAAGATGGACAAGACTACGTTTTGCGTGTTCTCTCAGCCGGAAATTACGTCCTGGGCAAAAAAAATGTTCAGGTCGTCGCCAGCGCAACCTTAAATCAGTTAATTTTCCGACCAGGAGATCTGGTAGCCTCTACTTCGATCGATCTGCCCAACGCCAGTGAGGACCAAATTCGCGATCGGATTGAGCTCCTATTAGCAGCTTCTGAATTTAGAGGTCGGGGATCGGGCATTTTGTCCCAGGGCATTCAAATCGGCGATGAATCCAGTGTTCTGGCCGTGAGTCGTTTCATTGAACAGCTCAAAGCCTATAATCAACCCCTGGACATTCAAGCCCTAGCCTCAGAGAACATTTACACCTCTGGCCCGCTCAAGTTACAACTCATTGCCCTGCGCAATGGGCAGATTATCTTTCGGAGTAGCTAAGGTCTGTGGATGATTAGCTGGGAAGGTGATAGGGTGGTGAGGAGAAAATCCAGAATCTCCTGCTACCGTTTCTTAAAATATTCCCCATGGTTTCCACAACCCTGTCGAATGCTCAACAGCCTGTAATTCTGGGTTTCGATCCGGGCCGCTATCGCTGTGGTCTGGCTTTAATGGGAGTGGATCGGAGCCTCTACTATCATCAAGTCATTCCTGCAGAAGAGGTTCTAGCAACTATTGAAGACTTGCGAACACAATTCCCCATATCGCTTCTGGTTATGGGGGATCAAACCACTGCCCAACTCTGGAAGGAAAAGCTGACCAGCCATCCTCACGACCCTCTGCGAATTGTGATGGTCGATGAACGCTACAGTACCCTGGAAGCTCGCGATCGCTATTGGCAAATGTATCCGGCCCAGGGGTTATACAGTTTGATGCCAAAAGGTATGCGTGTTCCACCCCGATCGCTGGATGATATCGTAGCAATTTTACTGATCGAACGGTACCTGGAGCAATTAGTCAACAGCCGTCATTAACCTTCAGAAATCAGGTTTCTGATACAGCCCGTTGATAGAAATGTAACGGCTTTTACGAATTAGAGCTGAGCCCGAATGGTAAATGAATAATCTCCGCCTGGTTCCAGCCGATAGTCGCACCGCTCTAGAAACCGCCCCAAGGGCTCCCGGATCAGGGCTCTCCCTAAGGAGGGTTCCACTGTCAGAGCTCCTTGAGTAAAGCACCATTCAAACCGCCATTCAAACTGATTGGCCCGAACTTCCCCTTCGATTTTGCCTTGTTGCCAAGATTGGCTGGTAATCCTGACATAGGCAATGGTTTCCGGTAAGCGCTTAGTACTCAATGACTATCTCCAGGCGAGGCTTCAACGGTTTGAGACCAATTGAGCCTCAGGTTCAAGCACCCAAAGCGCAATTCCTTTCGGAGTTGTCGTCAAAATAACTGAATTCCCACGGGAAATGAGACGCTGAGCCCCTCTCATGGCAGCATCCATTGCCGGAAAAATCTTGACAAAACTATAGAATTGCTTTCTGTAGTAAATCGCCCCCATTGGCCGAGGCACATCCAGGAGTCGAATATGGCAGCGCTTTACAGCGCTTTGATCGAGAATCAGAGGGGATTGATTAGGGTCTTCAGTCGAAGGAGAGGAATCCAGCATATTTTTATACAGGGGCAACGAGCACCCAGGCGGGGCTTAGGAACACTGTCATCACAGATCTGTTCTAATGTAACGAAATTGTTAATCTAGATCCAATAGTTGAAATTACAGAATCGCCTCCTTAATCCTGACTGGGTTCAAGAGAGCGATTATTGTAGAGGCTCATTGCCTTTTCGATTCCCTGCTTCAGACTCATTTCCAGCACTTCCTCCACCAGCCGCAGAATTTCCGGGAGGAGTTTACTCTCAGCCACCGAAAACTGGCCCAGCACATGGGAGATGGCGTCTTTCTCGGCTTGAGAAACGGGTGATTTAGGGCTACCAATCCCAACACGCAGGCGAGGAAAATTTTGCGTTCCCAGATGAGCGATCGCAGACTTCATCCCGTTGTGCCCACCTGCAGAACCAGACAATCGCAGACGGATTTTACCGATCGGCAAATCCATATCATCGTAGATCACCAGTACAGATTGGGGCTCCAGCTTGAACCAATCCACAACCGCTCGCATCGATTGGCCGGAGGCATTCATAAAGGTTAAGGGTTTTAATAAACGGATCTTGTGGGCTTGGGGACCCAGACCTTCGCCAAACAGGCCCTGAAACTTTCGGTTTTCAGTCAGAGAAATCTGCCAGGAACGGGCCAGGGCATCGATCACAGCAAAGCCAACATTGTGACGAGTCTGCTCATACTTAGAGCCAGGATTGCCCAGACCTACAATGAGTTGGGGCATGACCGGCAGGGGAGGCGGTGAAGCATCGGTCATTGTTGAGTTGTCCCGGCCTCCTCTGCCTCAGGGGTTTCAGAGAGTGCGGGGGACAAAACTTGTGGAGTTGGCTGCTCCAGAGTCGCCTCCATGGGCTTACTGACCACCTGCTCCAGTTTTTCTGCTTCCCGCTTAAACTCAGATTTAAATTCTTCTGAAGCATCCTGAAACCCACGCAGGGCCTTGCCCAAGCTACGACCAATCTCTGGCAGCTTTTTAGGACCAAAAATCAGCAGAGCTAGCACAAAAATGACCATCATCTCTGGCAGGCCGATACCAAATACATTCACAACCTAATCCTCCGGCAATATCTCTTTTCAAGTATCACAAAAAAACCCGGTTTAAACCGGGTAAAAGCAGGTACTCAAAATAGCAACTATGGCTTTAACTGAAGTGGCTCTTAACCACCCATGCTCCGCCAATCAACGGCAAAGCCATTGAGCAGCAGGGAGGAGTTGTAGATCTGCAGGATGATCAGGAGGAAGACCAAGAACAAGAGCATAAAAGTCCCCATCAAGGGGGTTGTACCCCAACCAGGAGCAACCTTACCGTATTCAGAATTTAAAGGCTTGAGAATATCTCCTAACCTCGTGCGCTGTGCCATGGGTCACCTGTTAATGAATTTCGACTAAACTTTTTAACACTTTGCAATATTATAAAGTCATAGGATCACAAATTAGACAGTATCATGGAACCCGCAATAGTTCTTAGCATTTCTCTCTGCACCATTCTCATCGCCATTACTGGCTTCTCTATTTACACTTCCTTTGGTCCTCCCTCCAAGAAATTGAGCGATCCCTTTGATGAGCATGAGGACTAATTGAGCGGTCCTGTCAATGCTTCAAACTCCCCACAGTGGGTATCACGGGAATGGTCGGGATGAGTGTTTCTTTGAGGGTTGGTATTTCCGTTTAACCCTGCCCCAGTCCGATCGGTCCTTCGCTTTCATGTATTCTATTGCCCATCCTGGCAGGAACGGACTGGACCATGGAGGGGCAGCCCAGTTTCTCAGTTCTGAAGCTGAGTACTGTTGCCGTACTTTTCCGAATTTATGCCAGTTTTGGGCCTGGAATCATACCTTAGGTCTGGGGCAAGGACGATCAACGACACCTTCTCGTAAAGCTACTTATCTGACTCCTGATGATTTTGAGCAGCAGATTCATGAAGGTTATCAGGTCACAGCCACTCACCATCAGGGAAAACTCTACGATCCTCCTTCTGGTCAGTGGTTGCGATGGCAATATCAGGTTCAGCCTGTCTACGGTTGGGGTAATCCGAAGCAATGGCAACAATCAACTGCAGGTTGGCTCTCCTGCTTGCAAATTTTTGAGCCTGGCTGGCAGATCCTGATGGCCCAGGGATGGGCTACGGGCTACCTGGATTGGCGAGGACAGCGCTATGAATTCGTGAATGCACCGGCCTATGCCGAAAAAAATTGGGGGGGCGCATTTCCCGAAAAGTGGTTCTGGATCAATTGCCATTGCTTCGAGGGCAAGTCTGATCTGACCCTGACTGCTGGGGGGGGGAGACGAGGGGTTCTCTGGTGGAAGGAGGCGGTGGCGATGGTGGGCATCCATTACCAGGGCTGCTTCTATGAGTTTGTTCCCTGGAATGCCCAGATTAACTGGGAGATTTATCCCTGGGGTTACTGGCACATAACTGCAGACAATGGAGCCTGTAGGGTCGAGGTGCAAGGTTGGAGCCATCGGGAGCCTGCACTGGTTCGAACTCCCAGTCAACAGGGACTTGCCTTCACCTGCAAAGATACCCTCCGGGGGCATTTGACCCTGCGGTTGTGGGTATCTGGGCGATCGCAATGGGATTTGGAAGCCCACAGTGTTCTGGCCGGTCTGGAAGTGGGCGGGGGGCCATGGGAAACAGCCTGGATCCAGTGAGTTTCTGGAAGACGGGGGTTG
The DNA here is from genome assembly GCF_001939115.1 of Leptolyngbya sp. 'hensonii'. Lineage (GTDB taxonomy): Bacteria > Cyanobacteriota > Cyanobacteriia. Next base: position 107,264 of record NZ_MQTZ01000042.1, read on the forward strand.
ATGCCACTGACCTGATTGGGCCTGATATAGTTGATTAGGTTAGGGTTTCCATCCCTCTAGAACCCATTGCCTGGCTCTCCTGTCTACCCAGAATCTTAGACCAAGTCTCTGTCCCCGGTTATGGGCATCAACATTCCCTACAGACATACGACCGAATTATGACGAGGAAACTGCAAGCTCAGGGCTTATTCTATCGGTCTTACTGGATTGTGGCGATCGCGGATGGGGCTTACTTCACCCCCACGATCCTGACCTCTCATGGAACATTATTGGGTGACCGCCAATGTTATACCTCAGCCATGGACGCGATCGTGGCTGGTCAAAATCTGGTCGATCAACAGATGTATGAAGCAGTTCCAGAAGAACTTCGCTGGGTTGATTGAAGCAGAAGAAACATAAATCCCGACAGATTAAAAATTGACCTGCTTGCCTTCAAGTGTGTTTTATCCGTCTTTGTTCCTCAATCCTAAGCGCCATTCTTTGATCCATGCGGGCAACTCCACCGATCACAACTCTTACTGCTCTGGCCCACCACCCATTGAGCCTGATGATCGCTCTGTTGGCTCTGTCCTCTGCCTTACTGGTCAGTTGTGCGCAAAAAGTGGATATTGACCAGCTACAAAAAACGATTCAAACCGGCATCACACAACAGACTGGCATTGCCGTAGACTCTGTCGGCTGTCCTCAAGAAGACCGCAAACTGGCGGAGAGGGATACGTTTAACTGCAACGTCAACACTCAAGGGGGGCCTCTGACCGTTCAGGTGACTCTGGTTGATAATCAGGGTAAAGTGACCTGGAAAGTCACGCAGGGCCTGGTTTCACTTACCCTGGCCGAGGAAAAGGTCCAAGCCGCGATCGGCAAAAGGGTGGGCATTCAGGTAATGGTTGACTGCGGTAGTAAAAAGGGGAGTTCTCGTGTCGCCCACAAAGGAGATGTGTTTGAGTGTAGCGTTACCGATGGGAAGCAAACCCTGCCGATTAAGGTAACCATGCAGGACGATCAGGGAGGCTTTGCCTGGGAGCCTATCCATCCATAGCAGCAAGGTTGTCCACCCTATTGTCAACAGAGGGAAAGACAAAGGATAATTTTCCTGAAGGTAAGTGACAATTAAGCGTACCCTATGAAATGTGCAGCAGCATTTTTGGGGCTGAATTCTCGATTATTAACATCTAATTTTGCATGGGCTTTGCTTGCTTCACAGCAAGAAAACTCTATTCTTACCATCAAGCTCTTGGCATGAGTTTGTTATGGTAGCCTCAGCATTTTTTAATTCCTGGTTGAGGAGCAAGTCAGTCATATGGGTCTAAAGTTTCAGGTTGCTTACTGGGAGCTAATGGCTCCAAGTTTAGCCTTAGCAATGCTGGCTGCTCCATGCTTTGCGATGCCTGATCAGCAGTCGCCAAAAAAACTTCCAGCATCTTACTCCTGCTCGACTGCCACCTCTCTAACCCAGCGCTGTTCACGGGCAAAAATTCAGCTTTCTTCAGCAACCCTGCAGACCTCTGATCTGGCCTTGGCATTGCAAGGAGCAATCTTAAACCTGGCTCAAGCTACGCCCGATCGCGCTGGAGACCGGCAGTCCACCCCTAATCAGGATCGATTTCCCCAACCCGTTCCAGCCCCTGGACCGTTGCCAGCAGAGCCCCAGCAACCACTAACGCCCCTTCCTCCTGTTGAGCCAACCTCCCCTCCGCCTGCCACCGCCCAACCCATAGCAGTGCGTAAAATCGAAGTCATTGGCAGTTCCGTTTTCAGTTCAACAGACTTTTCCACCATCACCCGAACCTATGAGGGGCGCTCTGCCACCCTGGAAGAACTGCGAGAAGCCGCTGATAAAATCACCCAACTCTACCTGGATCGGGGTTTTATTACTTCCAGAGCCATTCTAGTAGACCAGACGATCGTAGATGGTGTCGTGCAAATTCGGGTGATTGAAGGAGGGTTAGAACGCATTGATGTGGAAGGCACCCAGCGAGTCAATCCAGACTATATTCGAGCCCGCATTGAACTGGCTGGGTTAAAACCTGTGAACAAAGATCGTCTGGAAGATCAGCTCAGGTTGCTTCGGGCAGACCCCCAGTTTGACAATGTGGAAGCCAGTCTGCGGGCAGGGACACAGTTCGGCCAGAGCATTTTGACCATCCGAGTTAAGGAAGCCAATCCCTTCAATGCGATCGTCAGCATCGATAATTATTCGCCGCCCAGTGTCGGTTCTGAACGGTTCGGAATTGGTGCTAGCTATCGCAATGTATTGACCAGTAACGGTGATCAACTGGCGGCCTCCTATAGTCGCACGACTGCTGGGGGAGCCAATCTCTATGATTTCAGCTATCGCCTGACGGTCAATCCAATGAATGGCACTTTACAGGTGCGCTATGCTCCCAGTGACTATAAAGTGATTGACCCTGTCTTTGCGTTATTGAAAATCCGGGGAGGTAGCGATCTCTACGAAATCAGCTTCCGCCAACCGCTTATCAGAACGCCGCGGGAGGAATTGGCCCTCTCTTTGGGGATAGCTCGTCAAACTGGACAAACCTTTTTGGGCTTTACAGGCAATGATATCGGCTTTGGCTTTGGATCTGGCCCTGAAGCCAATGGCACCACCCGAACCACCGTACTTAAGTTTGGGCAGGATTACGTTTCCCGAGATGTTCAGGGGGCTTGGGCATTCCGCTCCCAGTTCAGCTTAGGCGTAGATTTATTCGGGGTTACGATCAATGCTGCCCCCACACCCGATGGGTTATTCTTCAGTTGGTTGGGGCAGGCTCAGCGCGTCCAGGTTTTGAATCCAGATCAGGTCCTTATTTTTCAAGCAGACCTGCAACTCTCGTCCGACACCCTGCTAGCAGCTCAACAGTTTGTTATGGGAGGCGGCCAGTCTGTCCGGGGCTACCGACAGAATGCCCGTTCCGGGGACAACGGCTTTCGCTTCTCAGTAGAAGATCGGATCGTCGTTCTCCGAGATGAATCTGGGGCAGCCTTGCTCCAGGCTGTGCCGTTTCTGGATGTGGGCTATGTCTGGAATGTAACCGGCAACCCCAACCTGCTCCCCTCTCAAAATCTTCTGGCAGGGGGAGGGGTTGGTCTAATTTGGGCTCCTTTCCCTGGTTTGGGAATTCGCCTGGATTATGCCCGACCGTTTGTTAATTTGAATGATCGGGGCAATAACATTCAGGAAGAGGCATTCTATTTCAGTGTTAACTACCAACTTTAGGCCAGAACATAGAAAGCCAGAAGCCAGAATTGACTGGTGGTACCTGATTTCTGGCTTCCTTTTCTGCCTTCCTGTTTTGAGTTGAATTGAGCACCTGTGCCTTTACTCTTCCATCCCTTTAGGCTTGATCGAACTGACTGTACAACAATCCACCAGAGGTTCTTGAGCCAGTTTCTTCAGGTCAATTCCCTCCAACAAATCCGACCAGAGCGCAGCCAGATTCGGATCGTTCGGTTTACTGCGACGCAAGGCGGCCAGCGTAGTCAGCGCTTCGTGCCAGATTCCAGCCGCTGCATAAATTGCCGGAACTTCAGCCACAGAAGTCTTCTTCAGCTTGCTCTGGAGATCCGGGGCAAAATTCACGCGCTCAATAAACCCATCGGCAGCATCCTCAGCCGTGCGATCGTTCAGATCACAAATAACATTGATAGACCAGCGATAAACCTTACCAACTTGTAGAGGGGCCACTCCCGGTTTCTCCGGGAGTTTAAAGCTCATCACACCAGACTGATCTCCAATTGGGAGCAATGTCTTATAAACCACTTTGACATTTCGAGGTCCCCGCCATTCGTAAAGGATGAACTCTACGGTTTTAGCGTAATCGGGTTTGAAGGGAGGTTGATGCCAGAAAAAGGTTGGGTACCCAGAAACAGTTTGACCAATGCTGCGATCGGGGGCGGGAGTGAGGGCAGCCAGCGTCCGATAGTTCTTCGGAAAGGCATAGGTCTGATTGGCTGGCAAAGGGGGGAGATTGGGTACCAGCTTAGCATCCAGGCATTGGCCTCGAACCCCTGCCGGTTCTCTTCGTCCCGGTAAGCCGCCTCTAGCAGGTGCCTTAAAGATGGATTTTGCCAGGGTTAAGGTGGGCAAGCTGCAAACAAACAGACCAAGGGAAATCGACAGGAAACTGCGGACCAGAAGCTTGTAAGGTATTTTACTAGCCATATAGTGAAAGATCTCCCCAATAGGGTTGATAAATTGAGATGAGCGCGAACAAAAAGCAGCAGAGCTGTTCACCTGGATGAAACTTGATTCTTACCGGGCAAACAGCAATTTACCAGAGGCTCCTGAGCATAATCAGCCAACTCAACTGACTTCAATAAATCAGCCCAATCCTTGGCATAAACCTGGTTCTGGGGATTAGTACGCCGCAAGTCAGCCAGGGTAGAAATCGTCTCATTCCAGATTCCCTGTGCCGCCAACAGGGCCAACCGTTCCTCTGGCTTGGCATTCTGAATCTGACTCAGCAGGTCGGGTTTGGCAACCCGGCGAATCCAGCCTCCCACATAGATGTCATTATCCTCAGGATCTGCGGGCTTATCTCCAGGCTTACGAGCAAGCTCGGGGCAGTTCACTTCAAAGTACCAGAGGTAGGTTTTATTGACCTCCAAGGCTTTCACCCCAGCGTTGCCAGGTATAGTTAAACTGAGTACACCAGGAATACTTCTGGGCCTGCCCGATTTCACTGGTTTTCCATTCCTGCCGTACTCAATTGGATCGCCCTTCTCATCATAGAAAACAACCCGACTTTTACTATCTCGGATAAACTGAGTCTCAATGGTTGTTTTGTAAAGAACCGTCGTATTTCTCTCGTCCCGCAGCTCAAAATCAATGGACGGGGCAGAGTGTTCGGGAACGTACCACAGAAACGTCGGATACTCTGCCAAGGTAACGCTCCGGTTTGATGGCGGCACCAAAGCCACCAAAGCATTCTTCTGGTTAGGAGCAATGCAGCTTTGGGGATCACGTGAGCCTGCAGGTTCTCGCCGCCCTGGGATACCACGCTGACGCACCTTGATCCCAGCCAAAACCAGTTCTGGGAAACTGGCCATCAGCAAGCTAGTTAAGATGGCGAACGAAGCAGTCCAAAAAGTAAAACGTGATTTCTTATACATATGGGACCAATCCTTATGCATGTAAATAACACCAGCGAGAGATGACTCTAGCAGCCTGCACTCAAAACAGATAGATGGTTCAAATGGACCCAATGCTTAGGATGTGAGAGCATCCCACTTTATTTTGCATTGAGATTACTGCTATTTATGTCTGATTCCGATGGGGAATGTTCCTGATTACCCCCACTCTGATCAGCGAATGAGTTGGCTTCTGGAGCAGGATTCGTCTCAGACAGACGGGCCAGCACCTGGTAGACATCCACCATATGTTGCTTTCCTTTCAGGGCCAAATACCCCCAGTTCTCTACCTGGAACTTATCCCGGGTATACTCATATGTTTCATGGGCGATGAGAATTCGACAAAGTCCTCCCTGCCGATCTTTCTCCACACTTTCTAGGCGAGAAGCCGTATTGACACTATCACCGATAATGCCATATTCCAGCCGTTCTTTACCCCCCAAACTACCAGCCACGATCGGGCCAGTGAAGATGCCCACCCGAATCTGGATACAGGGCAACCCCCTCTGTTTCCAGTCTTGATTCAGCAGTTGCAAATTCTCTCCCATCGATAGGGCGCAGGCCACGGCATTACAGGCATCCGCTGCAATGGCTTCCCGAGTCTCCCGGGCCACAGGCACCCCAAAAACGGCAATCAGACCGTCCCCTGTAAACTTATTGACAATCCCATGGTAGAGTTGCACTTCCCGCGTCATCACACTCAGGTACTCATTGAGCCAGTTCAGCAGGTCTTCCGGTAGCATTTGCTCGGAGATGGTGCTGAAGTTCTTAATATCTGTAAACAACATGGTTGCCGTCAGCTTTTGACCAGGCAGTTTACCGTCCTGCATCAGACGATCGCGAGAGTTCCAGAGGGCCGCCGCAATTTCCGGGGAGGCATTCTGCCCCAACAGAGTCATGGTCATCTGTTGTTGCCGCTGAGCCTGTTGGGCCCGATAGGCCACCACAGCCATCCCCGTCAGCAGCAGGTTCAAGGCTGGCGTAATGACTGGAATCCACCCCTGGTGTAAAAAAATAATAAAGCCACTGCCAAGGACTGTTCCCAAAGCAGCCGTTCCCCCCAGGCCCAACACCACCGGATGCCGCAAGCGCCAGGCCAGCACCCCACCCAGCACAGACCAACCAGATATCCAGAGAATCTCTCCCCATTCGGACCAGAACCAGAAGAGAGGACGCGCTCCAGTCACTGCATCCAGAAACTGGCTGACCATCTGGGCATGAACTTCCACACCCGGCATCTTGGGATCGATCCGTTCTGCGGCACTGAATGGCGTATTAAAAAAATCTTTTGCACTGGGAGCAATACTACCAATCAGAATAATTTTATCTTTGATCAATTCAGGTGCAACCCGTCCATCTAGGACATCGGAAAGGCTGACACGGGTAGCAATACGCTTGTGCGTTCGGTAATTGAGAAGTATTTGGTAACTATTAGGATCATTATCCTGATACCCACCAGAGTTTTTCTCCAGGGGAACTAACAGTGCTTGCCCCCACTCAATGTTCTGGTCGCTGTCCTCACTCAGTTGAGGTTCCAACTTTAAGGGTTGCAGATACATCTGAGCTACCTGAAACGCAAAGGAAGGCAAAATCGCGTCTCCACTGGGCGTAACTAGATACAAATTGCGTCGGACGACATTATCTGGGTCAGTCACCACATCGTTAAAGCCAACCTGATCTGGCGAAATACTGGCGGGCGGAGGAATAATGCGATCCTCTTTAGCAACTGGGAAGGTTGTAATGGCAATGATATTAGAGGCCTTGAACTCCTTGGCTAGTTCAGCATGGCCAGGCTCCTGGGGTAAATCCCGATAGATATCCAGGCCAATCACCCGAGGTTGATGACGTTGCAGTTCCCGGAGAACCTTGGCCAGATCTCGATCGGAAAAGGGAACGCCATACTTTTTATTGTCATCCTCCGTGATTCCAACCACGAGGAAACGAGGGTCCGGCCCAGGATCAGGGCGAAGCTGAACCATCTGATCATAGGCTTTCAGTTCCAGGGATTGCAGCCAACCCAGCGATCGCAACCCTAATATTAATCCCGTAGCTGTAGCACTACTGATGACGACACTCAACAACCCTGTTAGGTCTGGTTTTGCATCCCGAATGCGCTGAAAAAATTTGATTACCACAATCCCTGGAACCTACTACACGGCAGCGATAAAACCTTGCTCCGGTGGGAGTTATGACACTTAATACGGACCCCAACTTATTATCTCCGGATGACCTGAGCTCCAGCCGATCAAGTCTTTAAAGATTAGGAGCTATCGTAGCAAGCTGCTCTTCAGAAAAGAGGCCCGATGAACTTTGCTTCCGATAGATTTAGAACTTTAATCCATCCCAGCTTCAGGCCGTGACACCCCTTGATTGCATGCTGCTATTATGGCATCCAGTTGAGGGGTGTCACCCCCCAATATTAGTGTTTACCCGTAACGGAGAGGCTCTCAACAATCAGGGACGGTGTATAGCATGACCCATTCCAGTCTGGGTCATCACCAAGCTCGATCAGTTGTTTCAGGGCTGTGTAAACATTTCCAGCAATCATCGTATCTTTAACTCGTCCCAGAATCTGCCCCTGTCTGACCCGATAACCCAGATCCACATTGATAGAAAAGTCACCCGAAATCCCCGCTCCGCCCCCCAGCATCTGATCCAAAATCAGACCATCCTCAAGGGTCATCATTAAGTCCAGCAGAGATTTTGCCACAGGTTTAGGACGGCGAGTTTCTGCTGGTTCAATCAGAAGATTGACTAGACCTGGAGTCGGGTAACTTCCCAAACCAGGACGAAATCCATTGCCCGTGGTGCCACTTCCCAGGGCGCGCCCCGTGGTGCGATCGGTATAAAACAACTGCAGCACCCCATTATGAATAAACGTTAGGGGGCGAGTTGAAGTCCCTTCATCATCAAAAGGACAGCTAAAGGGACCCATACCGGGTTGCTGGGATACGGTGACTAGGGAAGAGATCACCTGCTCCCCCAGGCGATCGCTCCAGGGTGAGGCTCGTTCAATCACCTGCTTCCCATTTAGAGCTGCTTGCACGGTTCCCCATAACATGTCAGCCGCCTTTGAGGTAAACAGGATGGGAACCCGCCCCGTCGGGGGAGGAACATTATCCTGAGCCCAATCCAGACGCTGCAAAAGTTGCTGGGCTAAAGCAGCAGGATCCAGACTATCTCGCTGGATCTGGCCGTCTGAAACACTCAGAAAATCATCTCCCCGGACCCACTCAGCGCTCATGTAGCAGTTGAGGGTGGTATCCGTATGGCTGCAATCTAACCCTTGAGAATTAACCAGGCGCGTCATTTCGACTTCGCATTCCCACTCAGCAGTACAGAGAACTTCTGGGTATCGTTCCCGCACCAACATGATCGCCTCCTTACCCCAGGCAATCATGTGATCCACAGAGACGCTCTTTCCAGCGTCAGGATAAACCAGCCGAGAGTCTCGCCCTAGCTCGATCGGTTCAGGTTGGTTCAACTGGCTGATCGCGATCGCCCGATCAACCAGGCTTTGAGGTTCAACCACACCATAGGCAACAGCCAACCCTGGACGACCATTCAACCATAGACGAAGTGTCGTCCCCTCAGCCTGGGTACTCTCCAATTGCTTTAATCGATTGGCCTCAAAAAATATTGGCCGAGAAAAAGACCGGGATTGAAAAACCTCTGCTGCTTCAGCTCCTGACCGGATAGCCAGGTCAATAAGCTGTTCGACAAACGACTCTGAAGAAAGGTCTTGGGAACCCATAGGCAACTAGTGAGACGTGAGGAGTGAGGAGTGAGGAGTGAGGAGTAGAAATCACTTCCTGCTCACTGGCTCACTCGCTTACCTGCTCAACTACTCACTTTACGCCAGATTGACCTCCTGCAATAACCAAAATCCGGCAAAGGTTTCTGAACGGGGATCAGTCTGCACAGCCAGGAAATGTACCCCATTCGCCTGCTGCTTGGCTGTCTCAAAGGCTTGTGCCTCTGTTTGCATCTGAGGGGCCGACAGATTAGCCAACAGCCAGGATTCCGCAGCCCCAGTCTCCAGAATCAGTCGAGCTGGGGCGTCTACAAATCGCAGGAACGCCATTTCCAGTCCTGATATCCAGCCAGCCATGGGCAAAGCTCTGGAAGAGAAGATAATCACTCCAGGAATCAGCATCGTTGGCGTTATCCCGGCAAGTTGGAGGGGAAAAGCTTCACTGAAATCGATCGCCCAATCCGACATTTCATCAAAAGCACCGGCCTCCAGGTTTACAAAAGCCCACTGTTGCCCAATCAGAGCATCAGGCAAGGGTTGGGGCAGCGCCGTCTCAAAGGTAGTGAGGGAGGCGATCGGATTAGCCTGCCCTTCCTGGTAGCCAGGAACAGTGGGATAGAATTTCTGCACCCGTTCTTGCAACCATTGATTCAGAGCATAGGTGCGCCGACTCGGCAGGGCATCAATGCCCAGTTCACCGCAGGCTTTTTTAATCATGTTATTCATCTGGCGGCGAAAGAACCGAATTCGGTTGGGGGGGTGCCCTCCCTTCGCGATCGCTTCTTCCAGGGCTTCCCGTAGCCACACAGAATTCACCTGAGTAGCCGAGCAAAATTTGGCATAGCGGAAGAGGGTATCGGGCGATCGAGTAATACTTTGGGGGCTTTCGCACACCACCACTTCCCACAACTTCTTGCCTTGCTCGTCCAGGATGGGACGGGAGTAAAAATCAAGTTCCCAGATGACAGCCATTGAACCGTTAGTAAGGACTTCCCCTTAATTCTAGGGCTGTGGGGGGCATCCCACCTATGGACATTGCATGATAGAGGCATTGCACATAGCCCCTCCACAATGCAATGTTGTTGTTAGATTCCGGTCATGTAACTGTAGACGGTACCAGAAACCTGACGAATAAAGTTCCGTCCAGCAATGTCGTTATAGGGTCGAATCACTAGGACTGCCCCCAGGTAGCGCTTGCCGTTGGGTAGCTCGATAATTCCAGCATCCCCCAGCATAAAGCCAATATCCCCCGTTTTATGGGCGATCGTGGCTCCAGTCCCCAGACCAGCGGGCAGCAGGGTTCTGGTTTTGGTTCGGCGCAGAATCCCCAGGGCCTCATCCTGACTTTGGGGCGAGAGGAGTTTTCTCTGATCCAGCAAGGACAGAAGATAGACCATTTCTCGGGCTGTCGTGGTGTTGGTGCCTGACAAATCTGGCAACCAGTTGCGAATCACCGTCTTCTTCAAGCCCCAACTGCGAAAGCGTTGATTCAAAACACTGATCCCCCCCATACGATGAATGATCATGTTAGTGGCCGTGTTATCGCTGATCACAATCATCTGAGTGGCTGTTTTCAGCGCACTGAATTTACTCCAGGCTGGTAGGTCTTGCATGGTTCCAGAACCGGACGCAATCAACTCAGGGCGCATCACTAGCGTCTCATCCAGGCGGATTTTCCCAGCATCCACATCCTGGAAAAAAGCGATCAGAATCGGTAACTTAATGATGCTGGCCGTGGGGAACGTCTTATTTCCATTAATGTCCAAGTAATTGCCGGTATCCACATCCAGGAAAAACAGGCCGGATTTGAGCGCAGGATAGTTCGCCCGTAAGGTCTGGATGCGATCCTGTAACCAGGCCAGTTCTTGGCCCAGGACGATCGGTCCTTCCAGTTTCTCAACCGGGGGAGATTGCACCGCCACAGGCTGAGGCTCGGAATCAGTCACCACCGCCTCAGGGGGCAGGCGTTGGGGTTGGGGTAATTGAACACTCCACTGAGTTGAGGATTGCCCCCGCACAATCACTTGTCGTGGGTCGATCGTGTATCCCGGAGCCAATTCCACGACCAGGCGTGTCGTCGCCGCATTGAATTGACCGATCCGAATCCCTTGAATGACGCCACCTACCGACTGATTGATTTTGGGCCGACCCAGGGCAATACCGGGCAAATCAATCACCAGCCGGGTGGGATTGGCCAGCAATTGGGCCGTTGGTTCTACATCCTCATCGGTCGTGAAAGTCAGTTGATTTTGACTGGGTTCAAAGCGCCAGGATTGCAGTTTAGCTGCCTGGGCAGGCAGAGAGAGCAGCAAAGAGCTCAGGAGCAACCCAGGAAACAACCATTGAATCTTCTTCATAGGATTTCGGAGGTGTGAGGAGACAAGGGCAATGTCGGACAAAGGTTGAGTTTTGTTTCTTTACAGAGCAGCGTAGTTGTGATCCGGATCTCACGGCACAAGCTCCATAGGCCGTTGGAGCTTAATAAAGTTTTAATGATAATCAGGGTTCTACTTCCTGTAAAGGAGGTTCTGTTTCCAGCGATTCAATTGCGTCCTCGTCTATTTGGGCAACAGGCTGCGCCCCTTTCACCGGTCTGAGCAGAAGTTGATTGGGGAGTTGTTCAATCTGGAAGTACTGATTGAATTTATCCGTCACTTGCAGCCAGTAAGACCGGCCATCAGATTGACGGCGCTTACGAACGAACCCCTTTTCAACCAGTTCTGGTACATGCTGATACACACCCGAGCCGCGCAAGTTGACGAGGTCTGTCTGAGAAATCGTCCCCCGCAGTGCGATCGCCGCCAGGGTCCGCAACGCCCCAACTCCCAAATCTACCGGAATTAATGTGTCCACCAGATTCTGATAGGCTTCTCGCAATTGCAGCGTGTAGCCTTCTGCAGTTTCTACCACTTCCAGGGCACTATCCCGATGGGCATAGTCAGCCATCAGTTCAATTAACCCGTCCTCAATGGCATCCCGATCGCATCCGGCATAGTCTGCTAGCTCATTCAGTGAGAGCGGTTTACCTTTCAGGTAAAGAATGGCCTCAATCCGGGTAGCAAGACGAGTCATGATTTTGGGATGAAGTGGGAGGATAAACTGGGGTATTTCAACATCAATTCCTAACAAATTCCTAAGTTACCCTATGGGCCAATTTTTCAGCACTTTAATCGCCGGAGTTACGGCTTTTGTGGCCACCAATCTTGACGATTTAGTCATCCTGCTCCTTTTCTTTGCCCGCATCAACAGCACCTTTCGCCCTCACCATATTGTGAGTGGACAATACTTGGGGTTTACAGTTCTGGTGCTGCTCAGTTTACCGGGCTTCTTTGGCGGCCTGCTGATCTCAAAACCCTGGATTGGTCTGCTGGGCCTGCTCCCGATCGCGATCGGGGTGCATGAATTCCTGTCCCAGGAGGAACCCAAGGACGGGGAGGAACTCCCCCAGGCTCCACCCAGCTTATCCGTCATTGGGAAATTGTTGGGGCTTTTCACCCCCCAGACCTACCAGGTCGCTGCTGTGACGATCGCCAACGGGGGCGACAACATTGGAGTCTATATCTCGCTGTTTGCCGGACTGAGCCTGCCACAACTGGGTCTGATTCTGGGGGTTTTCGGAATCGGGGTGGGGTGCTGGTGTTATCTGGCCCAGCAGTTGGCGACCCATCCTGTGATGGCAACCCTTCTGATGGGTTATGGGAAAAAGGCCGTCCCCTATGTCCTGATTGGGCTGGGAATCTATATCCTGGTTGAAAATGGGAGCTACCGATTGTTCTACAGGCCGTAACTTGAATCAAAACAGGAAAAATTAGAGCTTCCCCCCACAGAAAACATCTCTACAACCCCTCTACAACCCCATGCAAATTATCAAAAAACGTGAAGGCCACCATTGACCACATCCAGTTACAGGTGAGAAACTTTGCTGGGGGTCACGAGGCGGTTGGTCACTACTTTATTTGAGTATTAAGTTTTAAGGAGATGGCATGACACTGGAATATCCCGAAGACCTGAGGTACATGGACACCCATGAGTACGCCCGTTTGGAGGGCGAAATTGCCACGATTGGCATCAGTGCTTTTGCTGTCGATCAGTTAGGGGATATTGTGTTTGTGGAGTTGCCAGAGATCGGCGACGCCTTAACCAAAGGGGAACCCTTCGGTAGTATTGAGTCGGTGAAAGCCGTTGAAGATCTGAACGCCCCAGTTTCTGGCACCGTGATCGATCGCAATCAGGTCATCCTGGATAGCCCCGAGGAAATTGCTGAAGATCCTTATGGAGAAGGCTGGCTTTTGAAAGTGCGGGTTGACGACCTGGGAGATCTGGACGATGCCCTCCCTGCGGGTGAATATCGGGCTCAGGTCGAGGGAGAATAGGCCCCACCCATCCGTTTTTTTGGCTCGGAAAAGGGAGCATGCCATTTGTTAACAGATGTTGCAAAATAGTCAGAAATCCCTCAATTTTTCCCATCCCCTATGTCAGAGTCCCCCGTCTCCCCCCGTTCCGACCTCAATCGTTTCAATGCAGATTTAACTGGCAGCATCGCAGCAACCCGTTCTGATCGGAAACGACAGATGACAGATCGGAGAACTACCTCGGTGCTGTCAGACCCTGACCTTGGGGAGGCAACGTCACTACAGGCAGAGGATATAGAGGTTTTTGCTGATCGTCACATCGGTCCCCGATCGCCGGAAATTCAGTCCATGCTGGCCCTGCTGGGATTTAAGAATCTGGCAGACCTGATTGCTCAGACCATTCCCCCGGCCATTCGCCTGCAACATCCGCTTCAGATTGGATCTGGACGAAGGGAGTACGAGCTCCTTCAGGAATTGAAGGCGATCGCCCAGAAAAACCAGGTGTTCCGGTCCTTCATTGGGATGGGGTACTCCAATTGCATCACTCCCCCGGTGATCCAGCGCAACATTCTGGAGAATCCGGGCTGGTATACCCAGTACACCCCCTATCAGCCGGAGATTGCCCAGGGACGTTTGGAGGCCCTGCTGAACTTTCAAACCATGGTTGTAGACCTGACGGGTCTGGAGATTGCCAATGCCTCCCTGCTGGATGAAGGAACTGCAGCAGCAGAGGCTATGGCCATGAGCTACACCCTGCAGGCTAAAACAGGGGTGAAAACCTTCTGGGTTTCGGAGCATTGCCATCCCCAAACGATCGCTGTGGTCCAGACCCGTGCTCTACCCCTGGGCATTGAGGTGGTTGTGGGCAATCACCAAACCTTTACCAGTGATCGACCCATTTTTGGAGCCCTGCTGCAATACCCGGCGACAGACGGCAGTATTGATGACTATCGGGCGTTCATTGAGCAAGCCCATCGGGCTGGAGCCTTGGTGACGATGGCCGCTGATCTGTTGAGTCTCACCCTGCTTACCCCACCGGGGGAACTGGGAGCCGACATTGCGATCGGGAACAGCCAGCGCTTTGGCGTCCCTCTCGGTTATGGCGGTCCCCATGCTGCTTACTTTGCCACCCGGGAAACTTATAAGCGCCAGATGCCGGGACGATTGGTGGGGGTATCCAAGGATGTGAACGGACGCCCGGCCCTGCGACTGGCCTTACAGACTCGGGAACAACATATCCGTCGGGATAAGGCCACCAGTAACATTTGCACCGCCCAGGTCCTCCTGGCCATCATTGCCGGGATGTATGCGGTCTATCATGGTCCCGCAGGATTACAACGAATTGCCCGGCGAGTCCATCGGCTGACCGTCCAGCTAGCAAAAGGATTGCAAGAGTTGGGTTATACCCTCGGCTCAGACACCTTCTTTGATACCCTGCGCCTTGATCTGAAAGAAGCGGGTGCAGATGAAATTGTGGTGCGGGCGATCGCCCAGGGAATTAATCTGCGCTATATCAATGATCGGACGATCGGCATTTCCCTGGATGAAACCACCACCGATCGGGATGTGGCCGATCTACTGGCCCTCTTTGCGGACGGTCAGGCCACGGCTGCTTTGCCTAATCCCCGATCGGGCTGTACTATCCAGGCCATTCCCCCAGTTTTACGTCGGACTTCCGCTTTTTTGGCCCACCCAGTCTTTAACACCTATCACTCAGAGACAGAATTACTGCGCTATCTATACCGGCTGCAAACTCGGGATCTGTCCCTGGCTACAGCGATGATTCCTCTGGGCTCCTGCACCATGAAGCTGAATGCCACCTCCGAGATGCTGCCCGTAACTTGGCCGGAGTTCGGTCAGTTGCATCCGTTTGTGCCGATCGACCAGGCCCAGGGTTATCAGATTCTCTTCCAGCAGTTGTCCGACTGGTTAGCCGAGATCACAGGCTTCGCCGGGATTTCCCTCCAACCTAATGCGGGCTCCCAGGGAGAGTATGCCGGATTGCTGGTAATCCGGCAGTACCACGAGCAACGGGGTGAAAGCCATCGCACAGTTTGTCTGATTCCCCAATCCGCCCACGGCACCAATCCGGCCAGCGCTGTCATGGCCGGGATGAAAGTGGTGCCCGTGGCCTGCGATCTCCAGGGCAATATCGACGTGGCCGATCTGCAGGCCAAGGCAGAAGCCCACCAGCAGAACCTGGCCGCCCTGATGATCACCTATCCTTCGACCCACGGGGTATTCGAGGAGGGAGTGCAGGAGATCTGTGCCATCATCCACCGCTATGGGGGCCAGGTTTACATGGATGGGGCCAATCTGAATGCCCAGGTAGGCCTCTGCAGACCAGCCGATATTGGAGCCGATGTCTGCCACCTGAACCTGCACAAAACCTTCTGCATTCCCCATGGTGGGGGAGGACCCGGCATGGGACCGATCGGCGTCCAGGCTCATCTGGTGCCCTTCCTGCCGACCCATCCCCTCATCCCCGTAGGTGGAGAGCAGGGTGTGGGAGCCGTTGCCGCCGCTCCCTGGGGCAGCAGCAGCATTCTGCCCATTTCCTGGGTTTACATTGCCCTGATGGGGGGCACTGGACTAACTCGGGCAACGGAGGTGGCAATTCTGAATGCCAACTACATTGCGAAGCGGCTAGAAGGCCATTACTCCGTCCTCTACAAAGGTCAGCAGGGCCTGGTGGCTCACGAATGTATTCTGGACCTGCGCCAGTTTAAGAAGAGTGCCGATATTGACGTGGATGACATCGCCAAACGGCTGATTGACTACGGCTTCCATCCGCCAACCATGTCCTGGCCAGTTCCCGGAACCATCATGGTCGAACCAACGGAAAGTGAATCGAAGCAGGAACTGGATCGATTCTGTGATGCCCTGATTGCCATCCGAGAAGAAATCCGAGAAATCGAGACGGGGCAAATGGATCGGCAGAACAATCTGCTCAAGCATGCCCCCCATACGGCTGCCGATCTGACAGCAGAAACCTGGGACCGACCCTACTCCCGCGATCGGGCCGTCTTCCCCACCCCCTGGACCCGGGAACACAAGTTCTGGCCTGCCGTGGGACGCATTGACAATGCCTATGGCGATCGCAATCTAGTCTGTTCTTGCCTCCCGATGGACGCCTACGGAGATGCCTGATGTTCTAATTCTGAAAGTTTAAATGTCGAATAGGTAGGGTCTCCGGTCAAAGTCCCAGGACCGGGTGTGGTTATGGGTCTGATGTCCTTCGGCTTGCTGGGACGGTTTTCCCGGCGCAAAGCCATCGTCTAACCCCTAGCAGCGAAACAACCCTGATCTGCAAACCCCCTCAAACTTTGAACTACTAAGGATCGAAAACTAAATAAAGTGGGGGTTTGAGGGCGAAGCCCCCAAGCAGGGGCAACGCCCCTGCACCCCAATTGTTCACCTTATTTAATTCGTGATCCTAAGCCATGGGATGAACAGTTCTGTTCATCCCATTTCTGATCATGCCTTTACCAAGTTCAGCACCTGAGTTATGAGACCGGTTCAGGAGGGCGTATCCTGGTTGATCAAATCCGATGAGGCAGTAGGCTGGTCGATCGCCGCCCCACCCCCGCTATCCTGCAACAGATGCTTAATCTGACCGATCAGACCCGCCAATTTGCCCTCCTCCAGTAAGGTGTTAATCAGTGCCAGCCCACTGGTGGAAAGCAGGAGTTTATTTACATCCTGCACCCCGCTGCCATTGCTGCCATTGGCTCCGGGAAAGGCGTAGATGCGGGTATCGCCCAACACACCGGGTTGGGGAGCCAGGGCTTGCAGCACCTCTGGCAGCCGATCGGCCAGTTCTGGCCAGATGGCCAGAATCAGATTGGCCGTTAGGTTGGCATTACTGATCACATTCTTGGCTTCCATCTGAGCCTGAATCCCGGCAGCCTCCGCCAGGGCCTTATCCCGATTAGCTGCGGCCAGGGTCCGGATGGCTTCTGCTTCTAATTCAGCCGCCTGCTGGGCGATTTCCGCCTGCCGCCGCCGCCGAAACACATCAATTTCGACCACGTTCTGTTCCAGCACCCGCTTCTCCTGGGCATCTTTCTCAGCCGCAATCACGGCCAACTTCTGGGATCGTTCCGCCTTCTCAATTTCTGTGGCCGTGGTCACACTGGCTTCGGCCTTGGCTTGCTGGGCCTCAGCCATAAAACTCTCTCGCTTTTTGTTTGAGATTGAGATAGCCACATCTTCCTGGGCCAATTTTGCCAACCGCTCTGACTCAGCCAGTTGCACCTGGGCCTGGAACTTGCTCGACTCCACCGCTTGCTGGCGGGTGACTTCGGCAATTTCCGCTTCCTGTTGCTGGATTGCCTGGGTCACTTTTAGTTGCTTGCTCCGTTCTTCCAGGGAAATATCCGCCTCGATCTGACTCTGCTGCACCGATAGCTTCTTCCGAATTTCCTCTTCCTCAACAGCCTTCTCCTGCAGAATCCGAGTCCGACGCGCTGTTGCTGCTTCCCGGTCTTTGGCTTCCTGCATTTCCCGTTCCTGCTGAGCCCGCAGAGCCTCAATCTGGAGTTGTTGCTCTAGGCGAGCGGCTTCTTGCTCCTGGGCAATCTGGAGAGATTTTTTCTGCGCATCCAATTCCCGTTGCTCGATCGTCACCCTTGTGGTCAACTCTACTTCCCGCTTCTGCTGAATCGATTTCTGAATTGTTTCCGTCCGCAGGCGCACCCCCTGGGCATCAAAGAAGTTATTGGTGTCATAGGTGTCACTTTCCTGAATTTCTGAAATGGCAATATTATTCAGGGTCAGTCCCACCTTGCTGATGTCCTGCTGCATCAGGTTAAGCACTTCCTGGGCGAACCCCAGCTTATCTGAGTCGATCTCCGCCAGATCCTTATTCTTGGCTGCGGCCCGAATGGCGTCATCCGCCCGCTTCTCCAGGGCATTCTTGATATCTTCAGGGGTGATCCGGTTGTACTGGGAAAGACGGGCCGCTGCCGTCAGCACATCCTCCTCACTCGCATTAATGCACACGTAGAAAGTAACCCGCATATCCGCCCGCAGATAATCCTTTGTGCGGACCGCCAGTTTGCCCGTTCGTTCCACATCGATCGAGATTTCCCGCAAGGGCACCCGGGTCAGTTCATGAAAGCCCGGTAACACCACACAGCCCCCATTTAAAATCACACTCTTGCGTTTAACAAAAACACCCCCCGTGCGCACAAAAGCCTCGTTGTTGGGCGTGATCACATAGACCCGGGTGTAGGCCCACACACTCAGAAGTGCCAGCAGTACCAACCCCAGGATCAATCCTGGGAAAAACAGTAGACCCGTCGTTGCCTGTCCTGTCAGTAGTCGGGGAGTGGAGATCTGGGCTACATGTAGGGCAGGATGGGTTGTGGCTGGGGATGGCAGGCTGATTTTAGGCAGCGGCGCAATCTCCGTCTTGGACGGAGCGGAGATCGGCAGGGACCTAATCAACGTTAACCAGAACAGCATGGTTTTGCTCCTCAAGGAATCAACAATTTAAGTCATGATCCAGACTTGGCACGGATTCTGGCACTAAGTCTGGTTTAATTCTGACGGGACGGATTGAGCCACTGCTCCTGATCCGGGCTGTCTTTCAGGATCACCAGATAGGTGGAACCCGTGCGATCGATAACCAGCACCTTATCCCCCAGTTTGGGAACAGCCCTAGCCCATTGGGGAATCTGGGCATTGGCATTCACCAGATTGCGGGCTGGATCGATCACATTCACCTGGCCAATCCGACCTTCGGCCACCCTGGGGACCAGGGCAGAACTGACCGTGCCCACACAGCCCACCAGGCGATCGCCACTGGCATCTTCCCCAAAGGCAGCCAGAGCTTTACCGATCGGCTGGGAGATCAACCCTCCCAGAACCAGGGCCATCACCAGGGACAGGGCCAGAATCAGCCCCGTCCAGAAGCTCCCAGGGATCTGTCCGGTCACACCGATGAAGACCATATTGCTGAACCAACCCCAAACGCCCCAAAGACTCAGATCAGTGGCCAGCAGGAGGATCAGGGGAGCTTTACCAAATCCAAACCAGCCCAGGATCTGACCCAGATCAAAGTCGCTGTCCACATCGATCCCGGCATCTCCGTTCAGATCGACATCCCCATCCAGATCCGCATCATCATCGCCCCCACCGGACAGAATCACCATCAGATACAAAACCACACCCAGTCCGAGTAAAATCCAGTAGGGCAAATGAATCAGGTTGAATAGCATAATCCGGGGGGGTGGCAGGAGAATGGCAGGTTCCATCCCTGACCAATTGTTATAGTTTTGAATTCCTTCAGATTAGCCGGGATTCCCCTCAATCTGAGAAATTCACCGAATTCAGTTAAGAATTGTATGCTCCGCTGAGAGCAGCGGATAGGGGTTCTCATGCAGAGACCTACCATAGCCTCTGCCCAGAATCCAAGACAATAAAACAAGACAATAAAAAAAGGAGATGGGATCGCATCTTCTTTTACGATCGCATCTCCTTTAACGGGCCAGGAGGGATTCGAACCCCCGACACCGTGGTCCGTAGCCACGTGCTCTAGTCCACTGAGCTACAAGCCCTTGCCAGATATAAATAGTAGCATAAGATAGCCCCATGATCCAAAATCCTTCCCCGTTTAATTCCAACTTGACCCACCTGGACTCTGCTGGACAGGCCCAGATGGTGGATGTGTCCAGTAAGCCTCAGACAGTCCGACAGGCCGTGGCTGGCGGATGTATTCGCATGTTGCCAGAGACCCTGGCTGCGATCGAAGCTGGCAACAGCCCTAAAGGGGATGTGCTGGGAACGGCGCGGCTGGCGGGCATTATGGCAGCCAAACAGACGGCCAATCTGATTCCCCTCTGTCACCCACTGCCCCTGAGCAACGTGGAAGTTCAGATTATGCCAGACCCGGAATTACCGGGGTATCAGATTCGGGCTGAAGTTCGAACGAAGGCAGAGACTGGTGTCGAAATGGAAGCGCTGACGGCAGTTTCAGTCGCAGCCCTCACCCTTTATGACATGGCCAAGGCCCTGGAAAAGTCGATGCAGATTGAGCAGATTTGTTTGCTCAGTAAGACAGGGGGCAAATCTGGAGACTACAGCCGCTGATACGTCACAAACCGGTAGCCAGGATGGGCAACCTCCTGCACCAGAGTCATATGGCCCAACCGTTCAGTGTAATCGGGGAAAACCGTATCTCCAGCGAAGTCTCCCTCGATCAGGGTCAGCTCCATCCGATCGGCCAGGGGCAGGGCCTGGGCATAGACGGAGGCTCCTCCGGCAATAAAGATGGGGAGGTGGTTGCTGGCCAGGGCGATCGCGGCCTCCAGGGAGCTTGCAAAATAGAGCTCGGATGCAGGGGAGACGGGACGAATCGCTTTTGGACTGGGAAGATGGGGGGGATAGGCTGCTTGGTATTGGGCAGGGGTGGAGGTGAGGATGATATTGCGGCGCTGGGGCAAAGGGCGCTGGCCCAGATCGAATTCCCAGGTTTTGCGGCCCATGATCACTGGATGGCCCAGGGTCAGGTGCCGGAATCGTTGCAGGTCTGCCGGAATGGACCAGGGCAACTTGCCGTTATTGCCCATGACCCGATTGGTTTCTGCCAGGGCGGCAATGATGATGATTTCGGGTTGGCTCATGGGATACTTCGAACAAAGAAATGGGTAGGATTGTACAGAGGGCCTGCCCTCCATATCATTCATGTGCTCAGTTGAATCTGCTCTATGCACCACAATTCCCAATCCGACCCGGCCATCCATCCTACCGCTATTCTCGACCCGTCCGTGCAGCTTGGCCAGGATGTCTACATTGGAGCATATGTGGTGATTTATGCTGGGGTTACCCTTGGTCATGGGGTTCGGATCGCTCCCCATGTGGTGATTTATCCTGGAGTTCAGATTGGCGATCGCACCATGCTCCATGCGGGTTGTACGATCCATGAACGCACCCAGATTGGGGCTGATTGTGTCCTCCAAACAGGGGCTGTGATTGGGGCCGAGGGATTTGGCTTTGTACCTACCCGGCAAGGCTGGCTCAAAATGGAGCAATCGGGGACGGCTGTTTTGGAAGATCGCGTAGAAGTGGGCTGCCGATCGAGCGTTGATCGTCCCGCTGTTCTGGAAACTCGGATAGCTCAGGGTACTAAACTGGCCAGTGCAGTCCATATTGGCCATGGGGTTCACGTTGGCCAAGACTGTATTCTGGAGGCTCAGGTGGGGATAGCTGGGGGGAGCAAGATTGGCAACCGGGTTACCCTGAGCCGTCAAACGGGAATTGCAAACCAAACTCAGGTAGATGATGGGGTTTTCGCCCATACGATGGCTGGGCTACATGGTCATGTTCTGGCTGATGAGGAAGTGTCTGGGCCAGTGCATATGCCCCATCAAGTCTTCATCGAAGCAACTGGAATTTTTAGACAGTTACCCGAAATCCATCGATTTCTGCAAATCTTCCGCCAACGGTTTAATCTCCCTGAACATTAATCGCGTGAAATCCCCTCTTGGGAGGGGTGGCCCCCAGGACCGGGGTGGGTCTAGGAACGGGAGCAGGAGCGTTGAACCCACCTCTACCCCTCCCAGGAGGGGATTGTGTGTACACAGTAGCCCTCTGGGAGAGGGATTGCAATCAGGTTCTCCTTCTCCCCTAACAGAACACTAGAAATGATCAGCCATCCAGGGTTCAGGACCTGAGAATAACAGGGTGGCTGTAGCCAGGGCTGATGATGTTCCGGTCAGATAGCCAGCCTGATGGAGCTGATCAGGGGTCAGCAAGCCAGTAAACAAGGGAGACAAGCCTCGTACAGGGATCTGAAGTTCTCCCCGACCGCCCGGTGTAACCCGCCCCTCTCCCTGAGAAACCGTCAGGACAAACCGTCCGTTGTTTGGCTCGATTAGGTCATCCTGTACCTCCAGGTGCAATTCTGCCTCTATTCCCTCAGGATACCCCCGCATTGCTAAAGCCAGGGGCACATCGACCAGACGGACGAACCAACGCTCCAGATGGCTGACCTGGTAAGTTTGCTCGGGGAGGTGCAGAAGGGAAGGGTTGACCATCGGTCCCCGCCACAGAACCTGATCCGCCAGGGAACGATGGTCCGCCAGAAAGGTCCACAAGCGCTCCTGGGCTGCTGCTGTTAGGGTCACAACATCTCGCAAATTCAGGCTATATCCACCTGGAGCAGCCTGATGATGCAGAATGACATACCCCTGGGGATTGGTTTCAGAGCCAATCAGGTAGGCATACAGGGGTTCAGAGGAAGAGTGAACAATCCGTTGCCAGATGACGGGGTGACGATCCAGATTGCCGTTATTGGCAATTGCCTGCTGCTGATATAGATCCGCAAAGATCTGCCAGTTTTGTGGGTCCACCGCAATCATCTCTAAACGGCGGTGCCTGGATATCAGCGTTTTCGCGGGGACAGAAAAACGGCAGAAGATTCCCGCCTGCTCAAACCCCACTTTACGATATAAGCGCTGGGTGGAGGCATAGAGGACAGCTAGAGGAATATCGGTAGCATGAAGAGATTGGAGAACCTGGGTTAGAAGCGTGGTAGCAACTCCAGAACCCCGATGTTCGGGCGCGATCGCAACGGCAGCTATCCCGGCAATCTCCAGCCGATGCCTTCCATACCACTGCCCCATGGGATAAATCTGCAAGCCCCCCACCACCTGTCCAGCCTTCCGGATGATCCGAAAGTTTTCGATGCCCAGGCGATCGATATAAGCCTGTTCCTCGGTAATAGGCGCATTAAAACATTGTGCGACAATCCGACAGAACTGTTCAGCTTCGGCCAACTCAGTGGGAGCACCAACTTCATAGTTAGAAAAAGTGTGCTTGTCCATATCTATCCGGATGGGATGTGCATCAGGGACCTATCCGTCGATCGCAGTTGCAATCTCAGCCAAGGAGACAGGCCGTTGGGTGCTACCAGGAATTTCCACCACAATGACGTAGCCTGCGAATTTTGGCCCCCCCAGTTGGGTCAACAGGTTAACGATCTTCGGCATGTCAGCCTGCACCAGGCGACCGGTATTGTCGTACAGTTCCAGAGCGGAGAGGCACCCGATCGTGGGATTCCAGACATAACTGTCCGAACTCAGCGACTTATTACTGAAAAAATCAGGACTCTCACCCGTACCATGAATCCGAAATTCTGTGCGTCCAGATCTGCCCGCCCAGTAGGTTTGCTGGATAGGCCAGTAGCCACGCCAACTGGACGGCAGCAAAGCCTGGTATCCCTCCAGATTCTTCAATGTGCCTGATTGACCCGGCACGAAGGATTTCACCCCGGATTCAAAAGGCACAAACAGATTCACCAGCGGAAACTGGCCAAAAGCACGGAAGAATTTCAGATCTGGCTGTTCCTCCATGCCTTCCATGCGGAAAATTCCCTGGGGAGTTGCGCCCCGCTGAAAATTCCAGCTCAGGTTGTGGAGGGAGCGCAGCAGCAGGGGAACGGTCCAGAGTTCACCGTTCTGACGCACGAATTCACCCTGTTTGTTCTTCACCACCGTTTGACACAGCACCTCTCGATTGGGCCGACAGAGGACATAGACATGGATCTGTTTGGGCGCAATTTCCCAGGTGAGCAGGTCCTTTAACGGGGGAAGTGCACTAGGGGCATAAATCCGATCAAGGTCGCGCAGGGTTGTCTGCAGGAAGACATTGCCCGACCAATTGGGAAAGCGCTGGCGGACCCGATCGCGCAACTGCTGCACTGCCGAGGACAGGGCTTTACGGTCTGCTTTTTGATTGCTGGCCGGATTAGCCAGCGCTGAGAGTGCCATGGCCACCCATTGTGGGTCAGAACTGCGATCGATCGTCTGCAACAACTGCTGGGCAATGTTGTCATACAGATTAGGGTTGCTCAGATAGAGCTGAGTTCCCACCTGCATGGCCATATCCACGGTGCGCTTCTGTGGATCAGACAGGCGTGGTTGTGTGGTCAGGGCCAGGATTCGGCTGATTGTCTCCCCAACGAACGCTTCTTGAGGATGGACAACAGCCGTGGTCCAGAGGAGAAATTTCCAGTGTTTTTCGTTCTTATCTATGACAGGATAAGCAGCCAGATCATAATTTTCAGGCCGGACCTGGCGCACCTGCTGCTCCCGCTGCTGGATTCTGGCTGCAGCAGTGGCCTGGGGAATCTCCGCCTGAGCGGTGACTCTGGCAGGAGGCGTCATACTCAGTAATGGACCCAGGAACAGAGCCGGGAGGGTCCATTTAAGCCAGAGAGAAGTTCGGGAGGGGTTGGGGAGGAACGATCGAACCTGGTTCATGATGGCGGAGAGGGGCGGTGATCCAATGGGCTATATTACCCAGAAGAAAAGTATTACACATCACAGATGCACTAACTTTTTATATCGGCCTCATCTAACGCTTCAGGGCAACCGCACAGCCATTGGTGTTTGCCAAAACACCCGGTGGGACCAGTGCAACAACATGAGGCACCGGACGGGGCTCATAGCCTACCAGAGATTGCCCTTTATAGGCCAGGGACGTGCTGGCTCCAGAGTCTAACATCACCGCATCCCGGAAGCCTGCCTTAGCCAGGATCTGCCCCAACTGAACAGATCCAACTGGATCGTGGGAGACCCCAATCACGGGCTGGCCCTGCTGGTTAATGCCCCAGAAGGCCCGATGCCGTTCAGCATCAAAATCAAACAGGGTGCCAAAGCTCTTGGCCGGTTGGGGTTCGCCATCCCTGACCAAAAAAGCCGCCCCGACAAAGGCATCGGTGACATCCGGCATTTCCAACTGAATCGCTTCCAGAGAGTCATGCACCTTCGCCTTAAAGGGAACAAACCTCACAGCCTGGGGACCGATTAGAACCAGGGGACGGCCATTTAAACGGGGATTTTCCGATCGATTGCCTGGGAGAAACTGGTTATTGACCTGACTCAGCACCGGCCCAATCATCACATTGGAATCCAGATATTCTAGGGAGAAAAACGCCCCATCTACCGCCGCTTCTGCCTTGGTCCCCGCAATAATTTCTGGAACCTGATAGCGACTGCGAGCATGGATGGTCATAGGTTGACCGCCGCTAATAAAGGAAAAGCTAATGTTATCAACCTTGGTATTCGTCATCTGGATCGGCGTACTAAAGTCAAACCCTCCCCGCCGGATACCAGGCAGTTTCGGACCTCCCCAGGCCTGGGGCAACAGTTCCATTGTGCGGGATTGGCCAAAGCGCTTGATAGCCAGCAGGCTTTCTGACTGTCCGGCAAACCCTTCATTCAGGTCGTCCATGGTCAGAGCCGCTTCATATCCGGCCTCCGTCACCAGTTTAGCCACCCGCTCGTCGTAAAAGCCCGCCGGATAGACAAAGTAGCGGATTGGGATGCCCAGGTTCTGCTCCAGAATGACTTTGGATGCAAAGATTTCCTGCTTCAGTTGGGCATTGGGCAGGGCTCGCAGGTCAGGGGGATGGCTGAGACTATGAGCGGCGATCGTCACCAGGGGATCGGCAGCCATCTCTTTCACCTGCTCCCAAGTCATGCTGGAACGCCCCAGTTGCTTATCGATCTTATTGGTGTAGATGGCAAAGACTGCCGGATAGCCATACTTTTTCAACAAGGGATAAACAAAGGTATAGTGCCCCCGGTATCCATCATCAAAACTGAGCAGCACAGGCTTTGCAGGTAAGGGAACCCCAGTCCGCAGGTGGGCCACCAACTGCGCCATACTGATGGGCGTCAACCCATTGGTCCGAATCGCCTCCAGGTGATCTTCAAACTCTCCTGGGGTGACATCAAAGAAGACCTGCTTCTGAATCAAAATGTCGTGGTACATCAGGATGGGCACCTTGGCCTGCTTGGATCGATCGTGTAACTCGGGCCAGGGTGCAGGGTTGAAATAGGCCATGAGTTGGGGCAGCATCCCAACCAGGTAGGATTCGGTTCCAGTCGCCACCTCGCCCACCCAGTTCACAGCCTGTACCAACCCATCAACCGATTTGGGCAGGGTAATGGGAGTCAGGTTCTGGGTTGGACAGGGATTGGTTGGTTCCTGAGCGATCGCAGGCAACCCAGGCAGAAGCAGTGGCAGAAGCGACAGGCTACCAGCCAGACTGAATCCCAATCCTGCTCGAACCCGATCAAAGAGAGCCGATGGAAATGTATGTCGGGGCTGACGGTACACCATATTCACTAACTTTATAAGGAACTTACTTGCGACAGATTTAACCTAATTTTGCCAATTTGTCAGGTGTTTTAAACAACAAAAATTCCCTAGTTATAGTCACAAATGCACTTGTGGAGACGTTGTATGCAACGTCTCCACAAGGCTTATCACCATAATTTAGAGCTCAAAGGTCAATTCAGGAGGGGGAAACACCCTGCAACTGGTTGAGGAAAAGATTCTGGGCTCCATCGTTCTCATACACGCAATTGACCTGGGGAGACTGACTGAGATCTCCGGTGAAGCCGAAGGTGTTCATCCGTTGCTTACATTGCTGGACCTGCTCAGAGTTCACTAGCTTCCGCTGTTCCAGAATCGCCCAGTTACTGTTGCGTAAAACACAACCTGGTTGTGTTTTTGCCTGGGAGACGTAAATCTTGAAAGGATTCAGAGTAACGTAAATGCGGGCATCCATGGTAATTGCACTGGAGCCATACTGCAGGCAGAGTTCTTTATCTGGTGCGGCAGCATCAATCACTTCCCGACTGGCAATATTCTCCGGCCCTGAACTGGCCACGGAGCTAAAGCTAATCCCAACCATGACCCCCAGTGAGAAAATAGCCCCGAGGACGGCAATCATGGCATAACTCAGACTGGACTTAAAGAGGGAAGGTTTTGATTTACGTTTCATGGCAGGTTGAGACGTTTTTCTGAGCAGAATGAATTGGGACTACTTTAGCATACCCACCCTGATCTTCTCTGGTGCTCAATTTTGAGACGTTCCATTGGGTGATACCTTGGAGTATGGTTTGCCCTACCCTGTCCCTCCCTAGCTTCATGACGATCGCCGTTTCTCTACAACACGTTTTCAAGACTTACAACCAGACGCCCGTCGTTACGGATCTGTCCCTCGAAATTGCTTCAGGAGAAATGTTTGGCCTCCTGGGTCCCAATGGGGCTGGTAAATCCACTACCATTCGAATGTTGACAACCCTGACCCGTCCTACTCAGGGACAAGCTGAGGTGGCAGGCTATGACGTCGTCCGCTCCCCCCTGGAGGTTCGCCGCCGCATTGGGGTTGTGTTACAGCAGACCAGTGTGGATAATGACCTGACGGTTTGGGAAAATCTGGAGTTTCATGGTCGCCTCCATCATCTGCCCCAGACCCAGCGGCGACAGCAGATCGATCGCTGGTTGGATTACGTCGAACTGACCGATCGGCGGGACGATCGGGTCAAAACCCTCTCTGGGGGGATGAAACGCCGGTTGCAAATTGCCCGAGCCATGCTCCATGGGCCGGAGATTTTGTTTTTGGACGAACCCACTGTGGGGCTGGACCCTCAAACCCGTCGCCGTCTCTGGGAAATTATTCGCGACCTGAATCGTCAGGGGATGACGATTCTGCTGACGACCCATTACATGGAAGAAGTGGAATACCTCTGTCAACGGATTGGCATTCTGGATGGGGGCAAACTGATCGAACTCAGCACCTTACCAGAACTCCGCCGTCAGTACGGGGAGGGGCTAGTCATGAAGCAAGATGGCGATCGCTGGGAGTATTTGTTCTTCCCCAGCCTGGAAGCTGCCAACCACTATCTGGATCAACAACCGGATAAGACGGGTCTGATGGTTCGCCCCTCCAATCTGGAAGATATTTTTGTGAAGCGAACGGGTCGGAATCTGGATTAGTTCAAGATGGTAGAATTGACCCTGATCCTGCAGAAACCGAGGTACAAAGTCTGGTAACATCAAAGGTTTGCAGTATTAAATTTCAATCTCTCACGGAGATCCTCCCTATGGCTCGCCTTTACTACGACTCTGACGCCAATTTAGACCTGCTAACTGGAAAAACCGTCACGATTATTGGTTACGGTTCTCAAGGTCATGCCCATGCCCTCAACCTGAAAGACAGTGGTGTCAATGTCATCGTCGGGTTGTATCCCGGAAGCAAGTCTGTAGCAAAGGCCGAGGCCGCAGGGCTAACGGTTAAACCTGTCGCAGAAGCAGCCAAAGCCGCCGATTTCATCATGATTTTGCTCCCGGATGAAGTCCAAAAGACTGTTTATCGGGAAGAGATTGAACCCCACCTGACTGAGGGCAAAGTTCTGGCTTTTGCCCATGGTTTCAATATTCATTTTGCCCAGGTGGTGCCCCCAGCCCACGTCGATGTGGTTATGGTGGCTCCTAAGGGGCCTGGACATCTGGTCCGGCGTACCTACGAGCAAGGGCAGGGGGTCCCCTGTCTGTTTGCCGTCTATCAGGATGCCTCTGGGCAGGCCCGCGATCGGGCCATGGCCTATGCCAAGGGCATTGGTGGCACCCGGGCCGGGATTCTGGAAACCTCCTTTCGGGAAGAAACCGAAACGGACTTGTTTGGAGAACAGGTGGTGCTTTGCGGTGGCCTCAGTGCCCTGATCAAAGCAGGTTATGAAACCCTCGTCGATGCGGGGTATCAGCCAGAGTTGGCCTATTTCGAGTGTCTGCACGAAGTGAAGCTGATTGTAGACCTGATTGTCGAGGGGGGACTGGCCAAGATGCGGGACAGCATCTCCAATACGGCTGAATATGGAGACTTCACCCGTGGTCCTCGGATTGTCACCGATGAGACCCGTGCCGAAATGCGGAAAATTTTGGGGGAGATCCAGAGTGGCCAGTTTGCCCGGGAGTTTGTGCTGGAGAACCAGGCTGGCAAGCCCGGTTTCACGGCTATGCGGCGTCAGGAAGCTGAGCACCCGATCGAAGAAGTCGGGAAAGACCTGCGGGCTATGTTTAGCTGGCTAAAACAGGGCTAAAAAGCTCAGGGGCGCACTTCCCATGAATCCATAAGCCGTGCGCCCCTTCAAGCTAAGTTTTAATGATTTTTGCTGATGCCTACAGTAAGCCAGCAGCACTGAGTCCGAGAACGAAACCAGCACCCAAAATATGGCCGAAGCTCAGGGTTGCCAGCAGTTCAGGAGTTCCAAACTTGTCCCAGATCGCAGGCAGGGACAGGGGGAAGCGGGGGCCACCTTCACCAGCGTGTTGAATGGCATAGCGACCGATCGCAACTGCAAACAGGCAGCTCAGGATCATAACGATTCCTGTAGAAGGACTCCAGGACGTAGTTCTGGCAACTGCGAGTAAAGTAGGGTAAAACAACTTAAAATTCTCCCGTATTGATAAACTCATCCAAACCAAAAGGATTATAAAAAGCGCTTAGCGAAAAATTTTCTTTTGTTTTAAGAGTTAACAGTCAGGTTAAGGTTTAATACATTTTCCCGTGCGGATCAAAATTTGTGGACTCATGCGATCGGATCAGGCCCTGGCGATCGCCCAGAAAGGTGCAACTGCTCTGGGCTTCATTTGTGTGCCTACATCACCCCGGTATATTTCGGCTGCAGAGGTCAGAATCATTTCCCAGGACCTGATCCAGGCCAATCCGTCTGTCGATCGGATTGGCATTTTCGTCGATGCACCCCTGGAAAAAATTGATCAGACTGTAAGCATGGCCTATCTCACGGGTGTGCAACTGCATGGGCAGGAATCCCCCCAATTCTGCCAGCAGGTGCGGCAGGCATTGCCCCAGGTGGAAATCATCAAGGCCATTCGGGTGAAAAGCCCAGAAAGCCTCCGTCATCTGGAGCGTTACCAGGCAGGCATTGACACGCTACTGCTGGATGCCTACCACCCTCAGATGCCGGGAGGTACCGGGCAACGCCTACCCTGGTCCAGTTTGCAGGGATTGCGGCCCTCCTATCCCTGGTTTCTAGCCGGGGGGTTAACGCCAGATAATATCCTGGAAGCCTTGCAAATATTGCAACCCGATGGCATCGACCTTTCCAGTGGCCTGGAACAGGCCCCCGGAAATAAGGACCTGGCCAAGGTCGATCGATTATTTGATCAACTCCGACTGCAACCCCGTTCAATCCAGGCTCGCATTTTGCCCGGGTTGAACAATCCGTAGGGGTCAACCAATTCCTTAAAGCGCAACTGCTCCAGGTCTACTGCTTTCATACCCCCATCTTCCAGAATGTAGGTGTGGGGATTGAAAATCAGGGCTCCCTCCGCTTCGTGAGCCTGAATAATGGCATTCAACCGCTCCTCTGTGGTGTAGCGCATCACCTGCAGTCCCACAGGCTTAACAGCGCCTCCCACCCGCAGAAACTCCAGATGCATCATCACCTCATCCCCAAACTGATGCATCATCTGTTCTACCCGATCGAGATCCGGGAATAGGGTTTGGAGATAGGTCAGAGCCGGATCAACGTTGCGGGCGTGCAGAGTCGTATGGTTCCAGCTATATTCCCCTAAAGAGACTCCCTTGCTGGCATCTTGGGCTGATTTCTGATAGCAGATTTGACCATCCCACTGGCGCACCAGGGCCTCCAGAGCCTCCAGGGCCGACTCAGCCACGATCACCAGCGCACAGTGGCTCTCTGCAGGAATGACATCCCGGAAGGCAGTAAAGTAACTGGGAAGGGGCCAGGCAGAGACAGAAATGAGTTTTTTAATCAGTCCATCTGCCTGCGCCAGGTCCTGACCAAAATGAGCCGCTGATCTGAAATCCGAAAAGGCCACGATCGCCTCAGCCCAGGGGTAGGCGGGGCCGAGGGGAATTTCCAGTTGAGTGAGAATGCCATTGGTGCCATAGGCATGGTTGACCTTCTGCACCTCATCTCCCCGCAACACCAGCACCCGGGGCTGATCCTCCAGAGTCACCACCCGAACCGCCAGCAGGTTGCCCCGATCACGCAACTGTCCGTAGGTAATCGACCCAATTCCACCGCTACCGCCCGCAATGAAGCCCCCGATCGTGGCCGTTTTGTAGGTTGAAGGAGCCATGCGAATTTCCCAGCCAATTTCCCGCGCCTGTTTATCCAGGGCTGCCAGTTTTACCCCCGGCTCTACACAGGCCAACCCTGGTTCCAGACGGAGGATGGCTTGCATTCGGGTCATGTCGAGGATAATTCCCCCCTCCAGGGGCACACATTGACCATAGTTGCCCGTTCCCGCCCCGCGCACCGTCAACGGCACCTGATGACGAACACAAACCTCAGCCACCCGTAAGACCTCAGCCTCGCTCACCGGACGTACCACCAGGTCACCCGTTTTTCCCTCTAATTGCTTCTGCAGGACGGGACTGAAGTGGTAATAGTCTACAGAGAGCTTCATCACCTGAGCCAAGTCGGTGATCACATCCAATCCTGCCAGATCGGATAAAAGGACATCCAGCGAGGTCGATCGAGCTGGGGTTAAAGTCATGCCATTCTCCAAAAAGCAACTGGTTCAAAGCGACTGTTTCTAGAGGATGTCTGAAAATGCTACATCCTCATCCTCTCAATTGTTGGGATTCCCACCTTCCTGAACGGTAGCGTATCAGGCAGAACTGCAAAAAGCAGGAGAAGGGCCAATCAGGGGAGAGAGGAAAAAGTTGGTTCAACCTCATATCGGGAATAATTTGATAGAGTCTAGATCCTGACTGCCCAGGCAGCCCAGATGCTGGTTGTCTTAACAAGCCTGACTTTCAGTAGATGCTACCAAGTAGGACAAAGGCCCAGGCAGACGTTAAGGATCATCAAACTCTCTATTTCCTACTGTTCAGGCAATATTAAGAAATCATGCAATTACTCAGGCCCGCTATCATGTTGATGAATCGACTCAAATATCCTCAGAAATTTGCTCTAATTAGCTGCCTTTTCATTTTACCCCTGGGCTTGATCATGTATCTCCTGTTCTCAGAGATTCAAAGTCGAGTTGACTTCGCTCGGAAGGAAATAATGGGCAACCGATACCTCCGAGAATTAAGACAGTTTTCTGCGCTGATCCCAACCTTCCAGCTCCATGATCAATTATCTAACAGTTCTACCAATGAAACCAGGAGACTAGAGCAGGAAATTACACAAAGATTGCAAACCTTAGAATTTCTCGATCGAGAATTAGGGGCCACCTTACTCACGACAAAGAAGTTACAGCAAATGCGGCAATCCTGGAATACCCTACAGCAGAACCAAAGTAATTGGAGTCGTGAAACCAAAGCGGAATACTATAACCTGATATACCGACGAATTCAGGATTTGAGGGCTCAAGTTGGAGATCAATCTAACCTGATCCTGGATCCGGATCTAGACACTTACTATTTGATGGATACTATCTTATTGAAATTACCTGATATTCAAAAAAATTTAGTTGAACTTCAAATCATTAGCAAAGAAATCACACGTTCGAAACAAATTACACCTGTAGACAAGGCCCGTCTGATTGTTTTATTGGGGATCATCCAGGATGGCGCTAGTGATCTGCAACGGAATACAGAAACTGCTTTTCAAAATAATCCTTTACATAATCTCAGGCCCAAGCTTTCCAGTTCTGTCAATCAGTTAATTCAAGATTTACAGCAATTAACGACTCAAATCAATTCCATCCTTGAGTTGAAGGATCCAGCCAAAATCACCCTGGATGCCCAGACACAACTGAGCCTAAAAGATAGCTTTATACTCTGGGACAAAACCCTTCTAGAATTAGATTTTTTATTACAACATCGAATTGATGGCTTTATTCAAAAACAGGTGTTCATCTCTATTTTTGTTTGCATAATTTTAGTGATTGTGACTTACCTGTTCATCGGGTTTTATCGGGGTGTCATGCAGACCATCTCTGGCTTAAGTTCTGCCTCCAAGCAGATGATTGCAGGCTCTTTACAGGTAGCAGTGACCTTGGATAGTCGCGATGAGTTAGCAGAAGTGGTCAAATCCTTCAACAATATTGCCGGTGCACTGGTCAAGGCCAATCAAGAAATTACTGGTCTGAATACCCAACTCCAGGCGGAAAATTTGCGTATGAGTACCGAATTAGAAGTCACCCGACGGTTGCAGCAAATGATTTTACCCCTGGAAGAGGAGTTGGCGCAGCTTGGGGGCCTTGACATTGCAGGGTTTATGGAACCTGCTGCCGAGGTCGGTGGGGACTACTACGATGTCTTGCACCAGAACGGCAAGATTAACATTGGCATTGGCGATGTCACCGGCCATGGTCTGGAAAGTGGCGTTGTCATGATTATGGCCCAGACAGCTGTCCGTACCCTGATAGCCAATGGAGAATCCGATCCAGCCCGGTTATTAAATGCGGTGAATCGCATTATCTACGACAATACCCGTCGGATGAAATCTCGCAAGAACATGACCCTGGCTTTGTTAGAGTATGAGGCGGGTGCCCTGCGCCTAAGTGGACAGCATGAAGAATTGATTGTGGTCCGTCAGGATGGAACCATTGAGCAAGTAGATACCCTGGATTTGGGCTTTCCCCTGGGCATTGAATCTGATATTACGTCCTTTGTGGCTGAAACTAAGGTCAATCTGCAATGCGGAGATATTGCCATCCTTTATACCGATGGCATCACCGAGGCCATGAATGCTCAAAGGCAACAATATGGTCTGGAACGCATGTATGCTGTCCTCCAGGAAAATCGGGATCGATCGGTGCACGAAATTCGCCAGGCAGTCATTCAGGATGTGATGCGCCATATTGGAGAGCAGAAAGTTTTTGACGATATCACCCTGGTGGTCATGAAGCAAAAGTAGCCCCTCCAGGGATGCGACAGCCCATTGGAGCCTTCTTTTCCCCCCATTAGGGGGCAATTTCCTCTGGCTGGGCTTGTGTCACAATAACGGGGTAATGCAGCAGGGCTACTCTTCATAATTCAAAGTTCTATGACCAAGTTTGTATTTGTAACTGGTGGTGTTGTCTCCAGTATTGGAAAAGGAATTGTTGCAGCCAGCCTGGGACGACTGCTCAAATCCCGCGACTATTCCGTTTCCATTCTCAAGTTGGATCCCTACATTAACGTTGACCCAGGTACCATGAGCCCCTTCCAGCATGGGGAAGTCTTTGTCACCAAAGATGGAGCCGAAACCGATCTGGATCTGGGCCACTACGAGCGTTTTACGGATACCTCCATGTCCCGCCTGAACAGTGTCACAACAGGTTCTATCTATCAGGCGGTGATCAACAAAGAGCGGCGGGGGGATTACCAGGGAGGGACGGTCCAGGTGATTCCCCATATCACCAATGAAATCAAGGAACGCATTCTCCGGGTAGCCCGCAATACCACTCCAGATGTGGTGATTACGGAAATTGGCGGGACTGTCGGCGATATCGAGTCCTTGCCATTTCTGGAAGCCATTCGCCAGTTTCGCAAAGAAGTGGGGCGGCAGAATGTCCTCTACATGCACGTCACCCTGATCCCCTGGATTCCGGCAGCCGGGGAGATGAAAACCAAACCCACGCAACATTCGGTGAAGGAGTTGCGATCGATCGGAATTCAACCCGATATTCTGGTCTGCCGCAGTGATCGGCCCCTCCAACCGGGCATGAAAGAAAAACTGTCCGGCTTCTGTGACGTGCCGGTGGAATGCGTGATCACGGCTCAGGATGCCCGCAGCATCTATGAAGTTCCCCTGACCCTGGAGCGGGAAGGGCTGGCAAACCAGACCCTGGAGCTCCTGCAACTGGAGCAGCGTCAGCCTAACTTGAACCAGTGGCAGACCCTGGTCGATCGGCTGTTCAGCCCCACCCGCCGAATTGAGGTGGCGATCGTCGGCAAGTATGTGCGTCTGGGGGATGCTTACCTGTCTGTGGTTGAGGCTCTGCGCCATGGTGCGATCGCAGCAGGCTGTGAGCTCAACATCCGCTGGATCAACTCCGAGGATCTGGAGGGCTGTGACCCGGAAGATTTTCTCCAGGGCGTGCAGGGGATTGTCGTACCTGGTGGATTTGGCATCCGTGGCGTAGATGGCAAGATTGCGGCGATCGAATATGCCCGCTTACGCCAGATCCCATTTCTGGGCTTGTGCCTGGGTATGCAGTGCTCTGTGATTGAGTGGGCTCGCCACATTGCCCAGATGCCCCATGCCCACAGTGCTGAATTCGATGTAGAAACTCCCCATCCGGTCATTAACCTACTCCCAGAGCAACAGGATGTGGTCGATCTGGGAGGCACCATGCGGTTGGGCTTGTATCCCTGTCGCCTGGCCCCCAATACCCTGGCTTTCAAGCTGTATCAGGAAGAGGTCATCTACGAACGGCACCGGCATCGCTATGAATTTAATAACACCTATCGCACCCTGTTTCTGGACACGGGCTATGTCATCAGTGGCACCTCTCCGGACGGGCGATTGGTGGAGATTGTGGAATTGCCTCAGCACCCATTTTTTATCGCGACCCAGTTCCATCCCGAATTTCAGTCCCGGCCCAGTTCTCCCCATCCTCTATTCAAGGGATTCATTCAGGCCACGATCGGAGAGTTTAGCTTTACGCCTGAATCCATTGCCACAACTCAGGTTTCAGAAGCTGCTCTAGAAGAACCTGACCCATCGGATGAGAAAAGCAGCCCAGATAGTATCGATCACTACAGTTTATCTCCGCACTGAAGCCTATTCGTAAAGAAAATTGGGTGATTAATTGTGCAGTTCAAAAACTACGATCCAGGGGATTTTTATGATGAGTTGTTTTTGGCCAAGGGGAAACCCCGACCGGCAGCTACCCCCCTGGCAGACCGGGTGAATGCACTTCCGCCAGGTGAGTTACTGCGGCGGCAAGAGGCCGCTCAGGTTGCTCTGTTCAAATTGGGAGTCACCTTCAATGTCTATAGCGATGGGCAGGGAGCCGAGCGGATCATGCCCTTCGACATTATTCCCCGGATTGTTTCAGCCCAGGAATGGGAACATCTGGAGTTGGGGTTGAAGCAGCGAGTCTATACCCTGAACCTGTTCCTGCATGACATTTATCACGACCAAAAGATTCTAAGCGACGGGATTATTCCTGCTGACCTGATAGTCTCAGCCAGTGGTTTTCTGCAGCCCTGTATGGGTCTCAAGCCTCCCGGTGATATCTGGTGTCATATCACTGGAACCGATCTGGTTCGTGATCGAGAAGGTCAGTGGTTTGTCCTGGAAGATAATATGCGCTGTCCTTCCGGGGTTTCCTACGTTCTGGAAAATCGTCGGGTCATGAAAAATACCTTTCCCCAGGTTTTTGAGACTATGGCCATCCAACCCGTGGAAGAATATGCCAGTCACCTGCTGGAAACGTTGCTAAACCTGGCTCCCCCCAACCTGCTCGACCCCACCGTGGTCGTGTTAACCCCAGGGATTTATAACGCTGCCTATTTTGAACATTCCTTCCTGGCCCAGCAAATGGGGGTGGAATTGGTGGAAGGCCGAGATCTGGTAGTCGCCGATGGCTACCTGCAAATGCGGACGACTAAAGGCCTGCATCGGGTGGATGTGGTTTACCGTCGCATCGACGATATCTTCATTGATCCCAAGGTCTTCCGGGCCGATTCCCTTTTGGGAGTTCCAGGGCTAATGGATGTGTATCGATCGGGCCGGGTGGCGATCGCCAATGCTATGGGAACGGGCGTCGCCGATGACAAGGTGATTTATGCCTATGTGCCCGAGATGATTCGCTACTACCTGAATGAAGAACCGATCTTGCAAAACGTACCCACCTACCTGTGCTGGATTGAAGAACAGCAGAAATACGTTCTGGAGCATCTCGACACCCTGGTCGTTAAGGCGGCCAACGAATCTGGGGGCTATGGCATGCTCATTGGTCCCCATGCCACACCCGAACAGCGGCAGGAATTTGCCGATCGGATCAAAGCTGCTCCCCGTAACTATATTGCCCAGCCGACCCTCAACCTCTCCCGGGTACCTGCCCTGATGGACGGTGAGTTTGAAGGGTGTCATGTGGATCTCCGGCCCTATATCCTCTATGGCAAAGACATCTTCGTCAACCCCGGTGGTTTAACTCGTGTTGCCCTCAAACGAGGTTCTCTGGTTGTGAACTCTTCCCAGGGCGGAGGCACTAAAGATACCTGGGTTCTAGCTCAATGAATTTTTGTTTGTCATTAGTCATGAGTCACTTGATGGGTTGAGTACCAATGACCAATGACTCATGACCGATCCAAACCCACCCTAGCCCCCTGGGCTACCCCTCCCCAGAGGGGATGAACCCAATGACCAATGACTAACAACCCATTTGAACCAATATGCTCAGTCGCGTTGCTGATTCGATTTACTGGTTGAACCGCTATGTCGAGCGGGCAGAGAACATCGCTCGGTTCGTCGATGTCAATTTGAATCTTTTGCTAGATTCTCCCAGCGGGGTAACTCAGCAGTGGGAACCTCTGATCATGACGACTGGGGATTTGCACCTGTTCAAACAGCGCTATGGGGAAGCTACCGCAGAGAATGTGATCCGATTCCTCACCTTTGACAGTGATTATCCGAATTCCATCCTCTCTTGCCTGCGGTTTGCCCGGGAAAATGCCCGCTCTATCCGTGAAATTATTTCCTCGGAAATGTGGGAACGGGTGAACGATTTTTACCTGATGGTCCAGGATGCCTGTCAGGTCGAAAACTCGCCCAACTGGTCAGAGTTCTTGCAGAAGGTCAAACTGGCCAGCCACCTGTTTGCTGGGGTGATGGATGCCACCATGACCCATAATGAAGGCTGGCATTTTGGGCAAATTGGCAGATTTCTAGAGCGGGCCGACAAAACAGCCCGGATTCTGGATGTGAAGTACTTTATCCTGCTGCCCTCCCTGAGGGATGTGGGCAGTACGCTGGATGAATTACAGTGGATTGCCTTACTCAAGTCGGCCAGTGCCTATGAGATGTACCGGAAGGGGCAACATCGGATCACCCCCACCGCTGTGGCAGATTTTTTGGTCCTGGAGCGAAATTTCCCCCGATCGATCCGCTTTTGCCTCATGATGGCTGAGCAGAGCCTCCACCAGATCACCGGTACACCCATCAGCACCTGGCGCAATCCGGTGGAACGGACTTTGGGTCGTCTGCGCGCCGATCTGGACTATCTTCTGATTGAGGACATCATTACGACAGGACTGCACGAATTTTTAGACAATCTGCAGCAGCAGATCAATGATGTAGACACCAAAATCTTTGAAACCTTCTTTGCCCTCCAGCCGATTCCCGCTAACGCCTGAATCCAAATATGTTATGGCCAGTCCAGGCGTTGCAGGTAACCCCGCTAACCCCACATCTTTCCCTGATGCGTTATCAAATTGCTCACACGACAACTTATACCTACAGCCTGCCAGTAATTCTGCAACCTCACCTGGTCAGGCTCCGGCCCCGCTGTGATGGTACCCAATCTTTGTCAGCCTTCTCTCTGAAGGTCTCCCCCGCACCAGCCAATGCCTCGCCCCTGATTGATCTGGATGGCAATACCCCAATTAAGCTCTGGTTCCCACCAGAAACCGTCACCCACCTGGAGATAGCCGTACTCTCCCAGGTAGAGACTTACCGAACCAATCCCTTCAACTTTCTACTCGACCCCTGGGCCATCCAACTGCCGATCGACTATCCCCTTTCCCTCGTCTCTCAACTTCAGCCCTATCTGAGTGCTGCCGATCGACCGATCGACCCGATTGCCCTGCAATTGTCCCAGGAGTTGAGTCACACCGTTCACAATGATACGATCTCGTTTCTGAGCCAACTGAATCAGCAGATTCATCAAACTTGCCGCCATACCCTGCGGGAAACTGGAGATCCCTTACCCGCAGGGCTGACCTGGAATCAGAAGTTGGGTTCCTGTCGGGATTTTACGGTCCTTTTTATGGAAGTTTGTCGGGCTGTGGGTCTGGCCTCTCGCTTCGTCAGCGGCTACCAGGAAGGGGAACCAGGGTGGGAACGGCACCTGCATGCCTGGGTAGAGGTCTACCTGCCAGGGGCGGGCTGGCGTGGCTATGATCCAACTCAGGGGCTGGCGGTTGCCGATCGTCACATTGCCCTGGTGGCCAGTGCCCATCCCAAATATGCCGCTCCGGTTACAGGCAGCTTTGCCCCCGCTGCAGGGGTGCAGGCCACCCTGAAGCACAGTCTATCAATTCAGGGTCTGTAAAGGTCATTCAGAGATCTATGCCTGGAAGATGGCTCAAGCCGAGAACCCCGAGGATGGGGCTCTTAGCTAACGGAAGCACACTATACCTGTCCGAGGAAGGGCAAATCCCTACGTCTATAATAGGTTCCAGAATAGGTTCCAGATGTCTTCCCATCTTTTATGCTGATTAATCACAGTTCCCTGCTGTTGCATAACCCCACCCAACTGAACTATGGCATGGCGGTTACGGATGTTGACGGAGATGGGGCATTTGAACTTTTTGTAGCTGCGTTTAGAGGGGCAAACCTCGTCTTAAAGTGGAATGGTTCCGGTTTTGTGAATATTGCAGATGCAACCCTGGCTGATGAGGACCGGCAGGCCATCGGAGTTGCTGCCGGAGATTTGGATGGAGATGGCCGGGAAGAAATCTATGTGCTCAACACAGATAGCTTTTCGGGACGCAAGCAGTGGGGCGATCGTCTATTTGATTGGCAGGATACCCAATGGGTGGATTTGTTTTCCCTGCCTGAGAATCAGGATGCCCTGAACTTGACCGCAGGCCGATCGGTCGCCTGTCTAGACCGTAAGGGGAATGGGCAATATGGCTTCTTTGTGGCAAACTACGGCGGTCCCATGCGCCTTTATGAACTCAGCGAAACCGGGATGTTGGCTGATGTGGCTCCAGATGCCGGGATCAACTGGAAAACAGGGGGGCGGGGGGTGGTGACGGTGCCTCTGGTCTCCGATCGCATGGATATCTTTGCCGCCAATGAGGGAGGGCCTAATTTTCTATTTCGCAATCGCGGAGATGGCACCTTTGAGGAAATTGCTGAACAGGCTGGGCTGAGCGATCCCCTGGAACAGGGCCGGGGGGTTGCGGTGCTGGATGCCGATCGCAACGGCACCTTTGATCTGGTCTACGGGAACTGGGAAGGACCCCATCGCCTCTTCCTCCAAGTGGCACCGGGT
Source organism: Leptolyngbya sp. 'hensonii' (assembly GCF_001939115.1). Classification (GTDB taxonomy): domain Bacteria; phylum Cyanobacteriota; class Cyanobacteriia. Next base: position 147,461 of record NZ_MQTZ01000042.1, read on the forward strand.
AAGTTTCAAAATGTGGCTCCGCCAGAAATGGCCCATCCTACTCGCATTCGGACCGTAATTGCAGCAGATTTTGATAATGATGGCTTTGAAGAACTGTTTTTCAACAATATCGGTGGCCCCAATGCCCTGTTTGGATTGCGCGATCGGGATTTGATCCCCCTGGAGATTGGGGATGCGCTGGAACCGGGGGGGTTAGGCACTGGGGCCGCAGTCGGTGATTTTGACCAGGATGGCCGCTTGGAGCTGGCGATCGCCCATGGGGAATCCGGAGCCCAACCGATTTCCCTCTATCGGGTTGCAGACAATGGTCACAACTGGCTGCGGGTCTTGCCGTTTACAGCTCAGGGGGCACCCGCTCGCGGAGCCATTGTGACCCTGACGACTCAAAATCGAGTCCAGCGCCGGGCGATTAATGCAGGTAGCGGATACCTTTGTCAGATGGAACCCGTGGCCCACTTTGGGCTTAGCCATGAAACCCAGGTAGAGCGGATCGAAGTGCGCTGGCCAGATGGCCATCAAGCAGTGATTCACCATCCTGATGTCAATCAACTCCTCCGGGTGAACCATCCAACCTGCTAGTCACCAGTCATTTTGGGCAAAACTCGGCCAACCAGATAGGGGACCGTGACATTGCTTTAAGATTACTTAATGAATCGATCAATCCATCGATCCGAGATCCCCTGATCTTCCCGCAGGTAAAACCAACAATGTCTAAAGTGCTTGATCGCGATGCCATTCTAGAGATTTTACGTCCCGTCCAGGATCCTGAACTCCGCAAGAGCCTGGTGGAACTGAACATGATTCGTAACGTGCAAATTAACGCCGGGAAGGTCAGCTTTACCCTGGTCTTGACTACCCCCGCCTGTCCTCTGCGGGAATTCATTGTGGAAGATTGCCGGAAGGCCATTGAGACCTTACCCGGAGTCCGTGAAGTCGTGGTTGATGTGACTGCAGAAACTCCCCAGCAAAAATCCTTGCCCGATCGCACCGGGATCCAGGGAGTTAAAAACATCATTGCCATCACCAGTGGTAAAGGTGGGGTCGGAAAGAGTACAGTCACGGTGAATGTGGCTGTGGCCCTGGCCCAGCGAGGGGCTAAAGTTGGTCTGATTGATGCTGACATCTACGGTCCCAATACCCCCACCATGCTGGGTCTGACCAAAACCCAGGTAGCTGTTCGCCAATCTCCCCAGGGCGAAATTCTGGAGCCAGCCTTCAATCATGGGGTCAAGCTGGTTTCCATGGGTTTTCTGATTGGGGCAGATCAGCCCGTGATCTGGCGAGGCCCCATGTTAAATGGCATTATTCGCCAATTTCTCTACCAGGCAGAGTGGGGAGAACTGGATTACTTATTCGTGGATATGCCTCCTGGCACTGGAGATGCCCAACTCACCCTGGCACAGGCCGTTCCGATGGCTGGAGCCGTGATTGTGACAACGCCCCAGACCGTTGCCCTGCAGGATTCTCGGAAGGGGCTTAAAATGTTTGAACAACTCGGCGTTGCCATTTTGGGCATCGTGGAAAACATGAGTTACTTTATCCCTCCCGATCTGCCCGATCGCCAATATGACATCTTTGGTTCTGGAGGCGGTGAAAAAACAGCGCAGGAATTAGGCATCCCGCTGTTGGGATGTGTGCCCCTGGAAATTTCTCTCCGGGAGGGAGGCGACGCAGGTCTCCCCATTGTTCTCTCAGACCCTGATTCTGCCTCAGCCAAAGCCCTGAGCGCGATCGCTGAACAGATAGCCGCCAGAGTTTCCATCGCTGCCTTGACCTGATGTAGCCATTTAAGCCCCTTCCCTCACCAGCCGATCGGGTTTTCTATTCACCTTTGTATCTTGACCTTTGAATTGATATCCAATGCTCCAGAAGTCCTTGATTAAAATCAGTTGGAAGTCAATTCTCCAGCCCTGGCAGGAGGTTGATTGGTGGCTGTTTATTCTGCCTGTTGGCTTAACCGTTTTTGGCGGAGTCATGATCCGCAGCACAGAATTAAACTACGGGTGGACGGACTGGCGTCAGCACTGGATTGTTGGTGGGGTGGGGCTAACATTGGCCCTGGGGCTAGCCCGCATCCGCTACGAGTACCTGGCCCGCTGGCACTGGGTAATTTACGCCATCACCAACCTGTCTTTGCTGGCCGTCATTTTCATCGGTACCTCTGCCCTGGGTGCTCAGCGCTGGATCACGATCGGATCTTTTAACGTCCAGCCCTCCGAATTTGCCAAGCTGGGGGTGATTATTACCCTGGCCGCGATGCTGCAGGCCAATCCTCACCCGACTATTCTTTCTGTCGCCCGGGTGCTGGCGGTGGTGGGCGTCCCCTGGGGGCTGATCTTCATTCAGCCTGACCTGGGCACCTCTCTCGTGTTTGGGGCGATCGCGCTAGGGATGCTTTATTGGGGGAATGTTAACGCCGGGTGGCTCATGCTGCTCTGCTCTCCGATCGTCTCAGCCATTTTATTCAATGCCTTTTTCTCCAACTGGTTGATTAGCGTCGCCCTGTTTTGGGTCTTACTGATGGGGGTGATCGCCTGGTACACCCTGCCCTGGTCCTGGATGGGGAGTTTGGGGGCGATCGTGATCAATCTGGTATCGGGTGAACTGGGACACATTCTCTGGGGGCTACTGAAGGATTACCAGAAAGACCGGATTATTCTGTTCCTGAATCCTGATAAAGATCCCCTGGGAGGAGGATATCACCTGATTCAATCTCGGATTGCCATTGGGGCCGGTCAACTCTGGGGCAGAGGGTTGAATCAGGGCACCCAAACCCAGTTAAATTTCATTCCGGAGCAGCATACCGACTTTATCTTCTCTGCGATCGGGGAAGAACTGGGCTTTATGGGCTCCCTCTTTCTCCTGGTTGCCTTCTGGCTCATCTGTCTCCGCCTGCTGATCATTGCCCAGAATGCCAAGGATGACTTTGGGTCTTTACTGGCTGTTGGGGTTCTCTCCATGCTGGTGTTTCAAGTCGTGGTCAATATCGGGATGACGATCGGCCTTGCCCCGGTGACGGGCATTCCCCTACCCTGGGTTAGCTATGCCCGGTCTGGCATGCTCACCAACTTTATGGCGATCGGGCTGGTGCAATCCGTCTCGAACTACCGACAACGGGTGAAATACTAGTGCTGCAACCATAAGTTTTTGGTGTCCTGGCTTCATCAAGTCTTGTGTCACACTCCAGATCTCCAGATCAACCCAGGCACTATAAAAGCATGGCTGTTCTTTCCCTGGCAGGCTTATGACCTCTCCTGAACCTTCTGCCGAACTACCCTCCACGCTCTTGCTGCAACCGAAATCCCGGAGCAAAGATGCGGGGCTGGCCCCTCTGTTACTAACGGTGGTGGAACTGGTGCGACAGTTGATGGAAGCCCAGGTGATTCGGCGGATGGAAGCGGGCGATCTGACCGATGCCGATCTGGATCGGGCTGCCGAGAGCTTACGCAAGCTGGAAGAGCAGGTGGTCCATCTGTGCGAAGTGTTTGAGATTGATCCAGCCGATTTGAATATTGACCTGGGGGAAATGGGCACCCTCTTACCACAATCAGGGGGCTATTATCCAGGAGAAAAGTCCAGTCAACCGACTATTCTGGAGTTGCTCGATCGGCTGCTCAATACAGGCATCGTGGTGGAAGGGGATGTTGAGTTGGGATTGGCTCAGTTGAACCTGATTCATGCCAAACTACGACTGGTATTAACGTCTAAACCGCTTTAATGCCCACCAAATCCATTGATCTTGACGCGGGATATTGACCTTCAAATTTTGCATTCCCATGGGATACGGTCTCTACCTCTATGGCATTCTTCCTGCACCTGTGCCCCGTGAACCCCGACTGCAAGGTCTGGACCAGCAACCGGTGCATGTGCATACGATCGAAGATTTTGTCTTTCTCTACTCGGAAGCCCAGCAGGAGCGATACCTGGCCAGTCGGCGTAACCTGTTAGATCATGAGCGCGTTCTGGAGCAGATGATGCATGCTGGCTATCGAACGCTGTTACCGCTCCAGTTCGGTCTGATTATTGAAGACTGGGAGACGGTGGCAACACAACTGACGATTCCTCACCATGATCCCCTAAACCATCTTCTGCAGAAACTGGCAGGCCATCGAGAAGTAGGGGTCAAGATTTTCTGGGATCCTGCTGCCGAATTACAGATGCTGATGGAGGAGAATCAATCCCTCAAAGCGGAACGGGATCAGTTGGAAGGCAAAAACCTCAGTATGGACCAGGTGGTCCGGATTGGGCAGTCGATCGAACAAGCCATCCAAAATCGACAGGATAATATCATTCAGGCCTTTAGAACCCAACTGAATCCCGTTGCAATTGAAGTGGTGGAAAATGCCCCTCTGACCGAAACGATGATTTATAACGCAGCCTACCTGATTCCCTGGGACGCAGAAGCAGAGGTGAGCGATCGGATCGATGCCCTGGATCAACAATTTGGCGGTCGTCTACGGATTCGCTACAACAATTTCACAGCCCCCTTCAACTTTGCCCGACTCGACCAGTTATAGGAGAACCCCTATGCTTCTGCGCTTATTATTGGCTCCCATTACAGGTCCATTGGAAGGAGTCACCTGGATCGCCCGCCAGATCCAGGAACGGGTGGATACCGAAACCAATGACCTGGAAAACCTGAAAAAGCAACTGCTTGCCTTACAACTTACCTTTGACATGGGGGATATCCCAGAAGCAGACTTTGAGGCCCAGGAAGAAGAACTCCTGCTCGCTATCCAGACCCTGGAAGACCAGGCCCGCGCCCAGGAATAATCCTTTAGGAGGAGTGGTCCGCAGGGCCAGAGTGGGTTTGAGTGCTAGCTCATGAAAAAAGGGGAGCCTCGGACTCCCCCACAAATCGTCACATAAGTTTGCTCTATAAGATTTAGATCAAAGGGCCTCAGGGCCTGATCCTATCGGGATAAAGTTTGCTGGTAATCAGCCTTGCAGGTCGTTAAAATGCGCTGATCGGTTTCACTCAAGGTTGAAATTGGGTGAAAGCCCTGCAACTTCAGGGAATTAGCCACAGGATTGCCACCAGCAGCAGCAACGGGGTAACTCTTTTCTAGCGCGATTGCATAGGGATGAGCTGTACGCTCATAACTATCTACAACAGTTAAAGCTAATTTGTCAGTTTGAAATTCACCGTGGAAACAATCAAAGGAAGAGGAGGGCATGTAGAATGCACCCACGACCTTACCTTGCTTCACTTCCAGAACCGCGTAGGTTTTCCCGATTTGGTTCGGCTTAACCGACTGACCATAGAGGTAAACCCCATCTTCCGGAAGGGAAGGTTGCACCGCTGGCACGGCCTGGACAACGGCAAAAGCTGCTGTACTGGACGCTGGAGCTGACCCAACCTGGACAGGGACAGCCTGGGTTGATGGCGTTGTCGGCATCAACTTCGGGGCCTCTGAACCATGAACAAGGGTGGCGTGCAAGCTACCTGCTGTTAAGAGCCCGATCGCCAGCGCCAACTGAACAAACGACCCCTTGAACGAGGGAGAGAGAATCATCCACGGTGAGGAGCTGAAATTAATATGTGAATTAAACACCGCAGTTTCCCCTTATCAGGTACCTATTATTAATTATCTGTGAGAGCCTGAATTAGATACAGTGTCGTCACAGCAAATTTACAAACCCACGGGAAAAATCATTCTTTTGGATGAGCCCTGCTGGCAGGCATCCAGATGAGGGGCAGCCGACTGGCTATCAGAAGGCCAAAAGTAGTACCAAGATGCAGAAGGCAGAACCAATCTATTGCCCACCTTCTGCACCCGACTTGCCATTTACAGCCGCCCCTTTAGCTGGCTAGATACTCGCGCACCGTTTCCCGTCGGCGTCGCAGGTGATTGAGCGCCTGGTGCTCCAGTTGCCGAACCCGCTCCCGGCTGATGTTCATCCGCTCTCCCACCTTCGCCAGGGAGAGTTCGTGCCCATCATCCAGGCCGTACCGCAACACCATCACCTCCCGCTGTTGCGGGGTCAGTTCTGCCAGCAAGCCATTGATATCCTGGCGCAGCAGATCCTGAGTCATGTGATGCTCGGGAGAAGGACCATCATCCTCCAATAGCTCCTGCAACTCCGTATCCTGGTTGTCGCCAACGCGCAAATCCAGAGAAACTGGTTGGCGAGCCATCGTCAGATATTCCCGAATTTGAGCTGGTTCCAGTTCCAGGACGGCAGCAATTTCTGCCGAGGTTGCACTTCGGCCCAACTTTTGAGCCAATTCCCGCTGCGTCCGCTTGATTTTATTCAGCTTCTCAGTAATGTGGATCGGCAAGCGGATGGAGCGGGCCTGCTGGGCGATCGCTCTGGTAATGGCCTGGCGAATCCACCAGTAAGCATAGGTCGAGAATTTATACCCTCGCATAGGGTCAAACTTCTCTACACCCCGTTCCAACCCGAGGGTGCCCTCCTGGATCAGGTCGAGGAATTCCAGGTTGCGCTTCTGGTATTTCTTTGCGATCGCGACGACCAAGCGTAGATTCGCTTCGATCATCTTGCGCTTGGCTCGCTGCCCTTCTTTCACCACCCGGAGCAATTCTGCTTCAGCCAAGTGGACCTGTTCAGCCCATTCCTGCTGAGAGGGCTCCCGCTTGAGTTGCTGGGCCAGATTTTCCTTCTGCTCCAGCATTGTCATCAGTTGCTGCACCTGTTTACCATAGATGATCTCCTGCTCGTGGGTTAGCAACGGAACGCGCCCAATTTCGTGCAGATAGGTGCGAACCATATCAACACTGAACATCGGATTGGCGGTTTTAGTTTTAGTGTTAGCAGTGGCCATGGTACGTCGTTAACTCAACAGAAAAAGCTTGGAAATGATTGATGAGCCAGAGACCGATCGAACAGAAGAGAAAATTCTTCCTGCCATTCATTAAAGAATGTTCGTAGATAGCAGCAATTCAGGAGAGTCAGCGTTGAAAGTTGAATACAGAGAGCCCTAAATCTTGAGGTCCAAATCTCCCAAGAGATCAAGTTCAATGACTCCCAATGGGAAACGTAATTTAGAGACAGAAGGAGAATTCCCTTTAGGGAAAACCATCCGATTCTTAAGTTTTGGTTAACCCCTTACTTGTGGTCTAGCCACAAATTATGGCTAGAATCTGTGACTAGCTTGTGGCTAGAAGTAGCTTTAGGAAATAAGTTCGGGAAAACAACCTTCGGAAGCAGTAGCTTTTAGAGAATAGACTCTAACGAGGAAACACTTCGCCACTGGGAAATACCGGAAAGTAACCCCTAAATACTGTAGGATTCCCAACCCATACAGCAGAGACAACATAAGCGAAGTTAGTACAGCGAAGTCAGTACGAGTTTAATTTTCGATTCAGTATTACTTAGTTTAAGCTTCCGTAAATATTGGGAGATCACCCTGTAGGATGATCCTGGAAGGTAGATACGGGAGCAAGCTACAGGCTCTGTGCCCATTGATCCTGAAGCAGTGTCGTTTTCTCCTTCTGTGCTTTTTTCTATCATGCATCCCTGGCCTGCAACTTGGGGAACAGACGACGGTGTAATAACCGAACTTCTGAAGGCCCATTCAGGGAGGGATAATACCCAACTGAGATAGACCTATTGAAAGGGAGACCAAAACTTTTGTTCCTAAAATATTATAGTACAAAAGTACCTATAATCCCAGATCAGCTTTTGCAGCTTCTGCTGCCTTGAAAACAGTTGGAGTTGGCATATCTTCCCAGGCAACATCCCCAATTTCGGCATAAAAAGTTTCATCGTAGGGCCGAGTTCGAATGACCACGGGCATTGGGACAGCATGCCCTAGGATCAGAGCCTGCTGTTTGGAGTCCAGTTTAGCTAGCACCGATCGCAAACTCTGGCTCCCGGAAACCCCGGTAAAAATTGCGTCAATATCTTTATCATCGTTAAGGAGCGCCGTAATCCGGGTGCCGATTTGGGACATCACTTCATTGTCAATGCCAGAGGGGCGCTGATCCACCACAAGCAGGGTGACAAAGTACTTCCGCATTTCCCGAGCGATCGTTCCGAAGATAGTTTGCCGTACGGAAGCTGGATCCAGAAACCGATGGGCTTCCTCAATCGTAATGACCAGGTGGTGGGGGCGATCGCTGGGATTCTTGGTTTGGAGAAAGTGTTCTGCCTTCCGGACGTAAGCTTGGTGAATTCGGCGCGCGATAATATTTGTGGCCAGCATATAAGACAGTAAATTGGCCTGGGAACCAAACTCAACCACAACATGCTTACCCGCTTCCAGGGAATCCAGAATCTGACCCACATAATTATGAGGACAGGCGCTGCGAATGTACTTCAGTTCATCCAATCGCGTCAATTTGCGCTGCAGGGCCATAATCGAAGACTTATTTCCCATCCGCGTTTCACAAAACTCCTGAATTTCACTGTTGCTCATGGATAACAGCCGGGTAATCCAGGATTTGCCAAACTCATTGCGGAGAATCACCGCATTCTCCAGACTGGCCTCCGAGAGATTCAATTCTCCTCGAACCAGCATTAAATCTTCTACATCAATCTGGTCGTAACTCATGTAGAGTTCCTGGGCATCCCGCACCCCCCGCCGTCGCGTGGATTCAGGATCCAACGTATAGATCTGGACCTGACCGGGAAAGAGCTGGCGTAACCCCTTGACCGTACTGAACCGCTTTCCTTCCTGAGCGGCCTCCCAACCGTATTCCGAGTGCATGTCAAAAATCAGATTCACCGCAGCCCGTTTGCGGATAATGCCTGACAGGAGCAGGCGAGTCAGGAAAGATTTACCCGTGCCCGATTTCCCAAACACCCCATTGCTCCGCTCTACAAACCGATCCAGATCGATGCAGACGGGCACATCCATATCGATCGGCTGCCCGATCGCGAAATTACGCCGATGGGGGTCATCCTCCCAGCCAAACACCACGCGAAAATCTCGTTCGGTGGCATCCATCACCTGGCTGAAATGACTGGGAATTGTTTTCACGGGTTGCAGTTCGATCGAGGAACTACTTTGTGCTTCTAAGGAAGCCAGAGTGGCATTCTGACTTTTCAGCTTTGAGTTCTTCCGCCTGACCTGGGGGGAACGCTCAAGTTCAGGGGTAAACATCAACATGGGCGTCAAATTGATCGTGCCGAAGATCCCTGAACCAGCCAGCACCTCCTGCAGAAACGTGTTGGCTGGTTCAGGAGGATTGGCCAGAATCCGAGAACTGGCTGTGGCCAGGGCAACATCGGTCAACATGCAGAAGAATCGAGATCGAGCCCCATGCACAACCAGAAACTTCCCCACCCGAATATCTTCAACGGAGACATCGGGGTGAAGACGGACCTCCAACCCCTGACTGAGAGACCCTTGAATAACGGAACCGATCGGCTGACCCAGGTTCATCTAAAGTTCACATCGAATTTGCGTAAATTGCCTGTTGCTATCCCACTGCTCATTTCAAACCCGTAAATGCTCGGATGGTAATCAGGAATAGCTCCTGTAGCATGCGCAAGCATAGAGGATACAAATGTGAACAGAAGTACTAAAGGCAATATGCCCAATTGTACTCAAAAATGTACCAGGGAATGTACTACCTATTGGAAATGGCCTTGCACCTGTCAATGTATCCCTGCAGTTAGTGAAATAAAGGCTCAAAAATCATTCCAGCCTGCCTTAAGTACGCTCATACTACGCCATTCTGTAATCTGATTCAAGCAGAATTCCAGTTGGCGGATAGAAGACCTGAATAGTGAATCGGTGTGTCCATTTTTGCTCGGCCAGTGATGGGTTCCGTGGTTGTCGGTCATGACCATGGAGTCGAAGCTGCAAATTCCGCCTGGATTGCAATTTGCAGCTCAGTAAACACCCTCATCCACTGAATCAAAGCAAGGAGATTTCATTGAATGTTTAAACTTCTGAATTACGGGGCGGTATCCGGCCTGGCAGGTTTAGCTGTGCTAGCAACTGCCAGTTCAATCAGGGCCCAGATTCCCTGTTCCTCCACAGGAACAACAGCAACCAACCTGGTTGTTTGCTCTGCCTCCTACATGGGGACCGCCGGTCCAGATGCAGGGGCCGCAGCAGAAATTGCTCCGGATCAGTCGGTTGTCTTTGGCGCAACGCTTGCTGGTAGCTATTTCGATACCCAAACCCTAAAGCTGACCGTAAATGGCATTGTGGGAGGAAACGGGGCGATCGTCCGCGTTAACCCCAAGGGCAAAACGATTCTGTCCGTCACTCGCCTGGGCAGCACAGTGGACGATCTGGCCGTCAATCCAATTTCTGGGGAAATTGCTGCGGTAGGAAATTTTGGTCTGGCCTTGTTGAACAGTTCAGCCAGTTCAGTCCTCTGGAGCAAACCCCTGAGTTCAGGAGGAGGAGCCACGTTTAGTTCTGGCCGCCGGGTAGCCATAGCCCAGAATGGCACCGTGGCAATTTTGTTTAACAAGACCGTGAGTGTCTTCAATTCTCAGGGCACTTCCCTGGGACAGTTTTCCGTGGGTGGTACCTACGTCGAAGACATTGCGATCGACAGCGCTAGCCAGACGGTCATCCTCACAGGCTATAGTCAGAAAGATGGTGGGGGTTGTAGCAAACTGCAGGTCGCCTTTGTGCGTGGCTATAGCTACAGCGGCACCCAAAAGTGGAAAGCCTATGACTGGCTCCATGCTGAGGCTCACGGCACCAAGGAACCTGGTGGTACTAAGGCTTCCCCTTCCTGTGCGGACAGTCGTGGGGTGCGGGTCGCCCTGGGCAGAGACAATCTCCTGTACTTTGCAGGAGAAAGTGCTGGTGGCAACAGCATCTATCGCTATAACGCCAAGAATCTCGCTCAGAAGGCTCCCAACGAAGAGTCTGACATGTACAATCAGGCCTACAATACGGCCTCCAACCATATCACTTACTATGCCCGGTTTAACCCAAGCACCGGGGATATGATGAAAGGTCAGTTTGCTCTGGCCAGATTGCCCCAGAATAAGGGTTCCAAAGGAAATACGATCCGCCCCCGGGCGATCGCAGCGGATGAGCAGGGAAATGTCTACATTGGTGGCATCAGTGCGGCTTACATTGCCAACCGGCCCTCTCCTGGAGTCAGTATTTCGGGCCAACCAGCAGGTACCTATGCGGGTGGAGATAATTTCCTGCTAGTCGTCTCTCCCGATTTCAAGCAACGCAAGGTCTGGACAACCTGGACTGGACAAGGGGCAACCACCAGTAGCGGCACGATCGTAGGGATTGGTGTTGGTAAAGGATCTGCAGCGGTGATCATGACAACACCAGGCAAGATGCTGACTTTCAGTCCCCTGCAAGTCAATCTAGTCGGTGGTGATGATGCCTTTTTCTCTGTTTTTCCTAGCCTATCGGGAAGTCTAGTTCCGGCACCCATACCCCCGATCACGCCATCACCAAGCCCATCACCAGCGCCAAGCCCGTCACCATCACCAAGCCCGTCACCATCACCAAGCCCATCACCATCACCAAGCCCGTCGCCGAGTCCGACGCCAAGGCCGACGCCAGCGCCAAGCCCGTCGCCGAGTCCGACGCCAAGCCCCTCCCCATCACCCACGCCCAGATCGGTGGAGTCACCAAGCCCATTACCGAGTCCATCGCCAGCACCAACACCAACCTATCCTCCTCGGCCAACACCGTCACCCTATCCGGCTCCGGTACGTCGGTAATCGTCTGTCCCTTGTACGGCTCCTAACTTGAAGCTGGTAGGTCAGGTGTCAGAAGAAATCTTTTCTCCTGACACCTGGCTTCTAACTCATTCAATTGGAATCTGGTTGGGGGCTGCCCCAGAAGTTGTTCCTTCCGTTAAAGGAATACGGAAATCCCGATAGAGGCGATCGCGCCACTCAAAGAAGGCAGTGTAAGCACTGTCATCCGCCAGCCCTGGCACCCCCCGGCCCCGCAGATTCTCTGGAATATTCAGGTAGGGGCCATCAGGAAACTTGAGATACAGGGTCATTCCAGCCACTGCAAAATCGGCCAGGGTGGGTTGATCAGCTACCAGATAGGGCTGATTGGCCAGCAGTAGACAGAGCGCTTCCAGGTTCTGCTTGAGCGCATCTTTGGCCAGCTTTAAGGTATCGCTGCCCAGGCCCAGACCCGTGTTAAACGCCCCCAGAATTTCCCCTGGAACAGCCCCCACCAGGTTTTTCAAAATCGGAGGAACAGAAGACGGCAAAGCAGCCGTGCGGAAACTGGCATCCTGGCTGAAAGCCCCCAGCAGTGCCTTGCGGCCATTCTGGCCGATCGACTCATCAGCCCATTCTTCCATCAGCAGACAGAGACCTCGCTGTTTGGGATCTGTGGGCACGATCGGTCTTTCGGGATATTCCCGGTCCAGATATTTAGCGATTTCGGTCGAATCTGCAATGACGGTACTGCCATCCTTCAAAACAGGGACCTGGCGTTGTCCTGATAGACGGAACACTTCGAGTTGTCCGATTCCAGGCGTGACCTCAATCTTGCGATAGGGCACCCCTTTGTAATCGAGAATCAGCCGTACCTTTTCGCAGTAATGAGAGAGTTCGAATTGATATAACTCCAGCATGATGAATCTCCTGTAGCCTGGATCACAGTGCTGTTATGGATAGAAAGGAGGCTAAACCCCCTTCCGATCATGTCACAAGGAAAGAGTTTCCAACCTTGAATCCCACTTGAAATGAGGACACTTCGGCATGCTTTTGGAACTTTCAGCCCTTTGTTCTAGTCTCAGGGAGAAAATTTGTTCATTTCCCTCATGGAGAAGCTCTATGCCGTGGTCACCCTCGATCGAGACCCTCTCAAAAAATGCTGTGACGTTCAGTGGTTTGATGCTCCTGCTCTCGGCGATGTTACCCGCAAATGCCCTGTCTGTAGTTCCTGAAGCCAGTCAAGCCCCTGGGGAAAAGGCGTCCGGGTCTTCTGATGCAGCTTACCTGCTTGCAGACAAGACCAAGGACGATGACGATGATGACGACGATGAGGATGACGACGACGATGACGATGATGACGATGATGAAGGAGGTCGTTACGATCGCAAGCGAGATCGCTATCGCAACTGGCACAAAAAGGGGAACAAACGCCGCAAATGCTTCGACTCCACCACTGTTTATGAAACCAGACGCTGGCGCAGTTCAGTGACGATGACCAGACTGGTACAGACCAATTCCATGGTCGTGTACTTTGACGTGCTTGACAAGCCTGCAACCCGCTATGCCAATGCCGTGTACGTGTTGTATGCCTGGAAGAATGAGCGCTGGGAACAGATCTACACCAGCACAGGGGCCAGACTGATCAACAAACAGGCCGGACGATTTGCCCTACAACCAGAAGTGATTGACCTGGATAAATTGAATCTACAGGGGATTGATCTGGCCACAACACGGATTAAGTCTGTGGTTCAGATCCGCTACGATACCGCAGAAAAGCGCGATCGGAAGCTTAATTTCACAGAGATCTGGGACTACCGCAGCATTACCCAGGTCAACAATGTTCAACAAGTGATCGACATTAGCAACAATATCTCGACCGTTCTCCTAGGCCAGTCTCAGGGGAATTCATCCAATCCAGTTATGCAGAGTATCACGCTGGCGAACGGATTTCGTGTGAGTTACTTGGGGGTTATTTACAGTGACAGACAATCAACCTGGCGCTACAAGATCGAGGAGACATCCGGTTCCAGAGACTTAAGCAATTGGGTTTTGGGTTTACCAGGATGTGTTCGAGTTGCTAATCTTACACCAAGGGGGGAAAGGGTTAACCCTGATCCCAATGCCCGCATTAGTGGCATCAAGTGGCAAACAAGTCGAAGTTTTCAGAGTGGAGAATTCACCATTACTCTGAATGGACGGCATACAGTAGGTAGTATTACGGTCGCAGCCAAGGGACCGGATGTGGCTCGTGGGACGTTACCGGGTCCCAGTTGCGCGATCCAGGGTCTGCAGGGAATCTAACCCAATCGAGGGGTACAAGGGGGAAGGGGATGTTGCGATGAGAAGCAAATTCCCCTTCCTTTTTTGCATGACATTGGTCAGGTAGAGGACTGAATCGGGTTTCACCCAGAAGGGTGAGAATTGCCGATCGACAGTGGGAACTCTGTATAAAGGAAAATACTGAACCGCTCCGTCATTTTCCCAAGCTCAGTTCTCTTATCGCGATATCTCTATGAGTCCAGTCTCTTCCCATTGTCGGCATCTTCAAGACCAGGTTGACAGTCTTCTCAATTTACTGCGCCAGGAACCTTCTCTCCGGTCTCAGGATACCACCGCAGTTCAAAATTCCCTCCGGAAGGCGATCGCGCCTACCTTTGAAATTGTGTTTGCTGGAGCCTTCAGTGCGGGCAAATCGATGCTAATCAATGCGCTGCTGGAGCGGGAACTCCTCTACAGTGCTGAAGGCCACGCGACGGGGACCGAGTGCCTGATTGCCTATGCCGAGTCCGATCAGGAACGGGTGGTGCTGACCTTCCTGAGTGAAGCCGAAATTCGTGAACAGGCTACTGCCCTCTGTCAGCGTCTAGGCATCAATAGCAGCATCAATGTGAATCAACCTGAAGTGATTCAACTGTTGCAGCAGAAATGCCAGGAAATTATTCAGCAAGAAGGTGGAGAAAGTAAGTCAGAGCGGGCAAAACAGGCCAGTGCTCTGAATTACCTACTGGATGGATTTGTTCACAACCGTGAGCATATTCACACCATCAGCAACAACACTTTCTCCATGGAGCAGTTCAACTTTTCCAACCTGCAGGAAGCAGCCAGTTATGCCCGTCGTGGCAGTAACAGTGCGGTTCTAAAACGAGTTGAGTACTACTGTCACCATGAGTTGCTGCGCGATGGCAATGTGATTGTCGATACCCCAGGTATTGATGCCCCGGTGAAGAAAGACGCGGAGATGACCTATCGCAAGATTGAAAATCCCGATACGTCTGCGGTGGTCTGTGTACTCAAGCCTGCTTCCGCTGGAGATATGACGACAGAGGAAACGGAACTATTGGAAAAAACAAGGGCTAATCCAGGCATTCGCGATCGGGTTTTCTATGTGTTCAACCGTGTTGACGAAACCTGGTATAACACCCAACTGAGACAGCGATTGGAGCGATTGATCAGTGAGCAATTTAGAGACTCTCAACGACTCTATAAAACCAGTGGATTGCTGGGATTCTATGGGAGCCAAATTCGCAAAACCAGCCGTGCCGATCGCTTTGGCCTTGACACCATTTTTCTGAACAGTGTCAAGAGTTCTGGTGGACAGGAAGAAACACCCCAATTTATCAACGAATTTAATCGGTATTGTGCAAACTCTGGTAAGCTGCCTGCCGATAAATTTAGGATTGATGTTAAAAGCTATGAGACTCCTAATGAGAATTATGTGCGGATTTTGGGAGAACAAGGTACTCCTCTAATTGAGCAACTAATTCGAGACAGTGGGATTGATGATTTTCGAGTGGGCATTACCCAATATTTGACGAAGGAGAAGCGTCCTCTTTTGTTTGCTCATCTGGCTGATGACTTGCAACCCTTTTGTATCAATCTGCGGAAAGCTTATATCGAAGTCTGGCAGGAACTGGACGGCCAACCCCAGGATGTTGAAGCGATTAAAGAGAAAGAGTTGAAGCAACTCAGCCGGGAGTTGAAGCGCATTGGAGATGAATTTCGCCGAGATATTGAACGGGAAGTGAACGAAGTAGTCGCTAGCCCTCTGAACAGGGGCTTTGAGGCGGACTTCCTCAAACTCAAGGCCAGAATGGTGAGTCGGCTAGATGAGTTACTCAACACCTTTTCCGTCGGTCTAGTCCATCGCCAGGCCCAGGCCAGCCATAAGCGCAATTCTGTGGTGCCATTGCTGGGGATTCTGGCAGAGGCTTTCTACTATCTGGCTAATGGTCTGGAGGATGTGCTGGTGGAGTCTTCCCGCGAAATTGTGACAAACTTTTTCCAGCAGTTGATCGATCGGGTCAAACAGCAGGACTATTACCGGGATCTCTATCGCTTATTGGGGAATGATGGCGGCATCGAGCTAAATCTGAAGCGCATTCAAGAGCAGGCCACCCATGCCCTGATCAATGAAGCCAGAACGGAGTGCGATCGCTACGTGCGGGAAAGACCGGAATTCTACACGGAAGGCACCTGCTCGATGTGGCAACTTCGCCAGACCCTGCAGCAAGCCTGTCGCGGCTTTGACTATCAGAACATGATTGAAGCCGAACCCGCTATTCGGCAGTTACTGAAGCTGGATTTTGAGTTCAAGGTGCGAGAAACGGTGACCCAAACGTTCCGACAAACTATCAATCAAACTCTGAATACCCATCTGTTAGCGCGGGCCAATCAGCAGGTGGAGGAAATCCTGCAGCAGTATGACCAGGCGCGGGCCTATCTGGCGCAAACGCTGGCGAAGGAAGCGGAGGAGAAGATCCGGGTGAATCAGCGAAAGCAGGAGGCGGTAAATCAAAAGATTGAGGTTTACAATCAGGCGATCTCTGGGATTAATAACTGTCTGGAGGATATGCAACTCGATCGCCAAAAGCTGCCCCTCATCAGTGATAGTGATTTAATGCCTGCAGCGATTCTCAAGGATGCTGTTGCGGGAGAATCTGAAGTAACTGAGCTAGACGTTGAGGAGACGGAAAGTTCTGAGGCTTTAGCGTTGCCCGATTAATGGGAATTACAACCGATTTCATTGGCATGGAAATGGGGGTGGTTTGCAGATAATCTTTAGGAATAGAGGGTTTTATGGAAGAGAAAATTAATTTGGATGATTTTGATGAGCATGATGTCATCTGTTTCAATGAGCATAATGTTTTTAAGATGGGCAAACTTATGCCTGGAATAGAGGGTGCTATAAAAAGTCAGGATGTAGCAAATGCTTTTGTCAATGCATTACAAAGGCATGGTATAAGCATCAAAGTTGGGGAGATGCTTAACGATCGATTTCAAGATTGCTACGGTTGGTGGTTTACTGAAGGTGTAGGTTGCGAGATTTTGCAGCCCGGATCGAGCCGATGGAAGAAGGGCAAAGTGAAACTCAATTTCACCCTGGAGTTTTACCCAGAAGCTGAAGAGTGCATCCCACTTTTGTAGCCCTCTCCCTAAATCCCTCTCCCAGAACGGGAGAGGGACTTTGAATCTGGCTCCCCTTCTCCCAAAGAGGGAGAAGGGGCTGGGGGATGAGGGCAACCTTGCAAAACTGGGATGCTCTCGAAGCTGAAGAGGAATCTCTGCCTGAAAATGATGGGCATATAGAGGAGCTTGAGTTTCCTCTGGATGATATCAGGAAGGCGATGAATCAGTGATTCTGGTTACCTCTGCTCAACCAACCCACAAATCTGGAAAAATCAAGCTGGGATCGTTTTTATGAGTTTAGAGCCAATCAAGATTTTGGATGATGAAGTAATCCGTAATCCTGAACTTATCCCCTTCTATGGAAGCGGAACGATATTCACAGGAGGCCAATTAATGGACGGAATACTGGAACGGTTCTCTGATAACCCCAGAAAAGCTATCGAGAAAATGATAGCTGAGGATAAATAAACTCCGGGTATGGCTAAAACTCCAAGGATTACGATTCCAGCAGAAGTCCGAAAATACGTGTTTGAGCGCGATCGCTGCCAATGTCAGAGCTGTGGCAAAACCGATGGAGAAGCCAATCTACAAGTCGATCACATTATTCCCCTGGCTCAGGGCGGCTCAAACGATATAAGCAATTTTCAAACCCTGTGCCAGACCTGTAACCAAATGAAGCGCGATCGGCTTGATCCTCGCTTTAGCAGGCGTTTCACGAATTAAGCCTCACTCAATTAAGGAGCAACCCGGTGAATTCATCGATCGCACTGAGTCTCTGCATGATTGTGAAAGACGAAGCAGCACTGTTGCCGCGATGCCTGAGTAGCTTGCAGGGTCTGGTGGATGAGATGATTGTGGTGGACACAGGTTCAACCGATGGGACGATCGCGATCGCCCAACAATTTGGAGCCCAGGTCCATGCCTTTCCCTGGCAGGATGACTTTGCCCTGGCCCGTAACGAGTCCCTCCAGTACGCCAGGGGCGAATGGATTCTGGTGCTGGATGCGGATGAGGTGCTGGTGCCAGAGATGATCCCTGTGTTGCGCCAGAGCCTAACCCACGATCGCACCCTCCTGATTAACCTGGTGCGGCAGGAAGTGGGGGCAAAACAGTCCCCTTACTCTCTGGTCTCCCGACTCTTCCGCAATCGCCCAGACCTTCGGTTTTCTCGGCCTTACCACGAAACGGTGGATGACAGTGTGTTGGCGATCGTCCAGGCAGAACCTGGATGGCAAATTGCCGATCTGGCTCAGGTTGCAATTTTGCACGACGGGTATCAAGAGCAGGCGATCGCCAGTCGGGATAAGGTCAACCGGGCCCAACGAATTCTGGAGAAAGCCCTGATCAAACAGCCCCATGATGCCTATCTTTGCAGCAAGCTCGGAGCCCTTTATCTGGAATCTGGTACCCCTCAACGGGGCCTGAAGCTATTACAGCGGGGATTGGCCAGCGCTGTAGAGCCTCCCCTGCTCTATGAGTTGTATTATCACCTGGGCATTGCCTGGAGCCAGTTGAAAGATGCAGTTCAGGCGGAAGTCCACTATCGTCTGGCCCTGCAACAGCCCATTCTGGCCATTCTGACCCTGGGAGCCCGCATTAATCTGGGCAATCTCTTACTGGAGCGGGGAGCTACAGACGAAGCCCGGAAAACCTATGAGTCCGTAATAGCTATTGACCCCAATCTGGCGATCGCCCATTACAACCTGGGCCTGACCCTGAAAGCCCTGGGCCAGTTTCCGGCAGCGATCGCCGCCTATCGAGAAACCATTCGGCTACAGCCAGACTATGCCGAAGCCCACCAGAATCTGGGTGTAGCCCTCCTGAAAACGGGGAACATCCCGGAGAGTCTGGTTGCGTTTCAGCAGGCCATTACCCTGCATGAGCAACAGCATTCCCCAGAGGCCGATCGATTGCGTCAGGGTCTGGCTGGAATGGGTTTTCGGCTATAGGCTGACCGCTGGTGATCTGGGTGGTCATAGTCGGGGGATGGGTCAAGGTATTGTGAATCAAACAGGTTTTGACGGCCCGTTCCAGCCCAGTGCGATGCCGATCGTCTAGGGCCAGGGGCAGATTCACCCGCACTTGGATATGGTCCAGACGGGCTGGGTCTGCCACTTTTTGGGCTGAAACATCGACGGTGAGACCGGTGGCATCCAGATCCCTGGTTTGACAGTAGTGGACGGCATAAAAGCCGATACAACTGCCGAGAGAAGCCAGGAACCATTCTGGGGGAGTCATGCCGATGTCATCTCCCTGGTTGTCACAGGGTTGGTCGCCCCAGATGGTATGGTTGCGCGCGATCGCCTGAAACTGAGCGTGACCGTGGTAGTTAAGTCGAACTTGCATAGGATGCCTCCTTGGGTTAAATCTCCTGGCTGTTAGCCCTCAAACTCATCCCAGCCCACAGGGCCACCTCTCCTGGGAGAGGATTTCCCAGGGGGTGGAGGGCTAGTCGCAGCGATCGTGGAAGGTGCGCTGAATCACATCCAACTGTTGCTCCCGAGTCAGTTTGGTGAAGTTGACGGCATAACCTGACACCCGAATCGTGAGTTGGGGATAGCGTTCCGGATGCTCCATGGCATTCAGGAGGGTTTCCCGGTTGAGGGTGTTGACATTGAGATGGAAACCTCCATCCTGGAAGTACCCATCCAGCAGGTCGATCAGGTTACGGGTTTGGTCGGTTTCGGTTTTGCCCAGAGCCCCTGGTACGATCGAGAAGGTGTTCGAGATCCCATCCTGGGCGTAGTCGTAGGGCAGTTTGGCGACGGAGGCCAGGGATGCGATCGCCCCCTTTCTGTCCCGTCCATGCATGGGATTGGCCCCCGGCGCAAAGGGCTCGCCCGCCTTGCGGCCATCGGGCGTACTCCCGGTCTTCTTGCCATACACCACGTTTGATGTAATCGTCAGCACCGATTGGGTGGCGGTGGCATTGCGATAGGTGGGGTGCCGCCGGAGCAAGGTCATAAACCGCTTCACCAGATGGACTGCAATCTGATCCACCCGATCGTCGTTGTTCCCGTACTTGGGAAACTCCCCTTCGACCTGGTAGTCGATCGCGAGTCCAGCCTGATTGCGGATCACTGTCACAGTCGCGTATTGAATCGCCGAGAGTGAGTCTGCCACGACGGAAAGACCAGCAATCCCGCAGGCCATAGTCCGGAGCACATCCCGATCGTGAAGGGCCATCTCCAATCGCTCATAGCAGTACTTGTCGTGCATGTAATGGATGGCATTCAGGGTATTGATATAGGCCCCCGCCAACCAACTCATCATTTGGTCAAACCGAGCCATGACCTCTTTGTAATCGAGGATCTCAGCGGTAATGGGGGCATAGGCAGGTGCAATCTGCTCCCCTGATTTTTCGTCCTTACCGCCATTGATGGCATAAAGCAGGCACTTGGCCAGGTTGACCCGCGCTCCGAAGAACTGCATTTGTTTGCCCAGACGCATCGCGGAGACACAACAGGCGATCGCATAGTCATCGCCCCAATAGGGTCGCATCAAATCATCATTCTCATACTGGATCGAACTGGTCTGAATCGAAATGCGGGCACAGTAACGCTTGAACGCTTCCGGCAACCGCTTCGACCAGAGCACCGTCAGGTTCGGTTCTGGGGCTGGGCCTAGGGTACAGAGGGTATGCAACACCCGGAAACTGGTCTTCGTTACCAGGGAGCGGCCATCGTCACCAACGCCCCCGATCGCCTCCGTCACCCAGGTCGGGTCACCGGAAAACAGCTCATTGTAGTCTGGGGTCCGCAGGAAGCGCACCAGCCGCAATTTCATCACGAAATGGTCAATCAGTTCCTGCACCTGCGACTCCGTGATCAGTCCCTTTTGCAGATCTCGTTCCAAATAAATATCCAGGAAGGTAGACACCCGCCCCAGAGACATGGCTGCCCCATTCTGTTCCTTGATCGCCCCCAGATAGGCCAGGTAAAGCCACTGGATGGCCTCCTGAGCCGATGCTGCCGGGCGGCCCAGGTCAAAGCCATAGCCCATCCCCATCTCTTTCAATTCGAACAGGGCTTTAATCTGCTCACTCAGTTCTTCCCGCAGGCGCAATATGGGTTCGTCGATCGTGTCCACTTCCAGGGATTCCAGTTGTTGCTTCTTGTCATTAATCAAGAAGTCCAGCCCATACAGGGGCACCCGCCGATAGTCCCCAATAATCCGCCCCCGGCCATAGGCATCGGGCAGACCTGTGATAATGCCGGAGTGTCGTGCCAGCCGCATTTCCTTCGTATAGGCATCAAATACCCCGTCATTATGGGTCTTGCGGCATTGGGTAAACATCTGCTCCGTATCCGGATCCAGTTTGTAACCGTAAGCTTCCAGGGCCGATCGCACCACCCGCAGCCCCCCAAACGGCATCATGGCGCGCTTCAGGGGTTTGTCTGTTTGCAACCCGACAATTTGTTCCAGATCTCGATCGAGGTAGCCAGGGGCATGGGAAGTGATGCTGGAAACCACCCTGGTATCCGCATCCAGCACCCCTTTTTCCTTTTCTTTCTGCATCAGGACCCTGACCTGTTCCCAGAGAGCCTGGGTTCGCTCTGTCCCATCCGTCAGGAAAGATTCATCGTCATCGTAAGGGGTGTAATTTCTCTGAATAAAATCACGGACATTGACTGCACTGATCCATTTGCCTGCAGTGAAGCCCTGCCATTGCTCGAACATGTGCTTGCCTCCTGGCGGTGATGCAGTTTTGCGGGTCGAGGGTTATAGGGAGAGCGGCATGACTGAGGGAAGAATGCAGCGGACGCCCAGTCACAAAACCCCCGCGATCGACGCAAAACGGGTCTTCACTCCAGTTATAGGAGAAGAACATGAGGAAGTTGTGAGGTATTGGTTATGGTTGACCGGAGAGGGAAATCTGACTCGCCCCGCATGGCTAGGACGACCCCATGCGTTTGACAAGCCAAAAAGCCCCTGTCTTCCTATGAAAGTTGAGGAGACAGGGGCTTCTATCAGGAACGATCAGGGAAAAGAGTCGTAACATCCGGGAAGAAGGATGCCTGGACTTGATCTAAGGCATCAGGCTGCTCCACTCCTGTACCCGAATCCGGCCCACAAGCTTGTAATTGTTATTTCCTTCTGGTTTGAAAATCAGGGCCTCTCCCTCTTCGGGAACAAAACCTAAGGCTGCCTTAATATTGGTGCTGTGAGAAATCAAAACTGTGTTGGTTCCAACTGCGGGTCGATTGGCCAGCAATGGTTTCAAGAGTGACGCAGCTTTCTTTTCATCTTCACTGGAAGTGGTGACGTAATTCAGGGCCTGGAAGGGTTTAACGCGAGAAAAGGCAAGCCGACCTGTATCCATGGCCCGACAAAAGGGACTGGCCAGAACTTTGCCAACAGGAATTTGGAGGGTGTCCATTGCCTGACCAATCTGGCGGGAATCCATTCTACCCTCGCGAGACAAATTCCGTTGAGTATCGCAGTTATTCAGGTCAACCTTATCGGCATCTTTCTGATCTTTATTACCGGCAGCATGACGAATCAGAATTACGTAGCCTCCCTGACGCAGGGGAGTAACCAACTCCTGACCTTTCTTCAGAACCTCTTCAGCGATTGCGGGCAGTAACGATAAACTGGAAATTCCAACCAGCAGCAATACTCCAAGCTTTCTCATACTGATTTTCTGCCAGATAGTTGCTTTATTGAGCCTTATGCTACGGAGTCAGGAGATTCCGAGTCAAGTATTATAGGTTACCTGGGAAAAGATTTGTAGCTGCAGTCATTGGGATTAAGACGGGGCGCAGGGGTTCCACCCCTAGGCAGGGATTGCCCGCTAATTGCAGGTTTTCCTTGGTTGACGCAGCTATGGTTCTGCCCCATCAATGATGCTTGGTCCGTTGGCTAATCTAACAGCACCTCTTGAACCTCACGGCGGGGCGTAGGTTTGACCGCAGTTCCATAACCCAGGCGCAGAAGGAGTTGGGGAAAAGTCGATCGGCCCAGGATCTGGGTCAGTTGAGTCCGCAGGTGGGGGACTTCGATCGGCTGGTTCAGATACGAGACCGCAAGACCACTAGCCTGGGCCTGGAGTAAGACTCGTTCCAGGGCCTGACCGGCGGCTAACCAATCCTGGGGGGTGTCTTCGTCCGTATACAGGATTGCCAGTGCCGGAGAATGACGGGCCAGTTCCTGGTCTTTGGCAGCCTGGGCATTCCCCAGATCGAAGGTGCGAATCACTAAGGGACTGGCATAGGACAGTAAATCCCCAATCCCATGGGCATATCCTGGCATGCCATCCCGACTGCGGCTACGGTTGGCATGGATCCAGGCAGCCAGTTCCCGCCGGAAGTGAGCATTGGCCATTTGCAAGCGATCGCCTTCGGCAATCAACCCTGCGATCTTGGCTTGCTCCTCCCCATCCAGAACCAGCTCTAATCCCCCTCCTTCCTGGTTCGCTGCTGTGTGTAATGGCAAGAGCAAGGGTAGGGGCACCGGCTGTCCTGTAAAGATCTGGCGGTTGGTATGTCGCTGGAGAATCGCCTGAAATAGCGCTTCCTCTTCTGGGGTAGCGGTTTTCCAGCTCCCCGCACTGAGGCAAGCTAACCAATCTGGATTGGCTGGATCAGGGAACAGTTTCACCCGATCGGTATAGCCGAAATGCCAGAGAGCCACTCGCAGGTTAAACAGGGCCGCCCCACAGCTGATGATCAACTCCCGATCCTGGGGATCAACCACCGGCAGAGCACGGCTGCGATCGGCATGGAGCTCTAGGGTTTCTCCCTGGATCCGAAACAGCCAGGGCTGACTGTTGTGGCCTGATGGAGCCAGGATGGCGTAGCGCAACAGGAATTGCAACTGTTCCGCGATCGTCGCCATTCTGGGAAAGTCCAATTCTGAGATCGTCCATGCTTTTGTAGACATTGTTGATGTAGGAATAAGGGATTTAGAGACCAGTTGATGGGGAATCTCCAGCAGAAAGTGCCTCAGACTGATGCAATGGCTGAGGAGTCTGGTGTTGCAGGGCCAACACAGCACAGGGGGCATGGTGCAACACATAGTTACTAACACTGCCCACCAGCAACTCATTCAGCCCAGAATATCCCCGTCGTCCTACCATAATCAGGTCTGCCCCCCAGGAACGGGCTACCTCACAGAGGGTCTGACCGGGATCGCCCTGAACGCGACTGGTTTCTACCTCAATGCCAACCGCTTTTGTTTGCTCAGCCAGAGATCGCAGCCATTCCATCTCCTGTTGATTGAAAGTCTCCATCTGGAGGGCATAGCTTTTCCAGGCTGCTTCATAGAGTTGGGGATAGATGTTGTCGGGCCGCAGAAACATCGGACTGGGATACCCTTCATTCGAGGGCGTCAGTACATGAAGCAACAACAATTTGGCCTGGGTTAACTGGGCTAGGGAGATGGCAGCCTGCAGAACGCCTTCTTCCACCGCAAACTTGTCGATCGCGACCAGAATTTTCTGAAACATAGGATTCTCCCGTCTTTGCTTACCGATATCCCTTTCCCGATTCTGCCTTCCCTGCTCCCTCTGGAGCATAGAGGTGGGTTAGGGGATCCCATGCCTGAACTCCTCTATGAAACCCATCCCGGCCCCTGAGGGCCACCCTTCCCCAGAGCAGGGACTATTCATTCTGGGAAGGTAAAGAGCTTGAGCAAGGGATCTGGATCGAGGCTTCAGGTCTGTGGGATCGATCGCTGTCCCTGCTGCATCTCAGCCCAGGCGATTGCTCCCCAGAGGGAAAGGGGCCACCCCTCCCAAGAGGGGATCTCACAAATGGGAGGGGGCAGGAGAGGGGTGGGTTCTGTTGGGGCACCCAGGCAGAGCCTGGGCGCGAGGGAGGGGCCAGGAGAAGCTATTTCGCCTGCTGGGCCTCCACTTCAGCGATGTGGAGCAGGGTCTTCATTACCGAGTCGGGGTTGAGGCTAATGGAATCGATACCCAGTTCTACCAGGAAGCGAGCAAACTCCGGATAGTCGCTGGGAGCCTGGCCACAGATGCCAATCTTGCGATCGTACTGTTTGGCCGTGGCGATCGCCTGTTCTACCATCCGCTTCACTGCTTCATCCCGTTCATCAAACAGATGTGCCACCAGCGCAGAATCCCGATCCAATCCCAGGGTCAGTTGGGTCAGGTCATTGGACCCAAT
This sequence comes from Leptolyngbya sp. 'hensonii', assembly GCF_001939115.1. GTDB lineage: Bacteria > Cyanobacteriota > Cyanobacteriia. The sequence continues at coordinate 172,582 of NZ_MQTZ01000042.1, forward strand.
GGAGAAGCCATCAAAGACCTCACTGAAGCGATCGGCCAGAATGACGTTGCTGGGCAGCTCGCACATCACATAGACCTGCAAACCATTTTGCCCCCGCACTAGGCCATTTTTGGCCATCTCGGCCAGAACCTGACGGCCCTCTTCGGGAGTTCGACAGAAGGGAATCATCAGAATCACATTGGTTAGGCCCATGTCGTTTCGGACCTGCTTCATGGCCTTACATTCCAGAGAGAAGCCATCCCGATAGCGCTCATCGTAGTACCGAGAAGCTCCCCGCCAGCCAATCATGGGGTTTTCTTCCTTTGGCTCAAAATCACGTCCTCCGAGTAGGTTGGCATACTCATTGCTCTTGAAATCAGACATCCGCACCACAACTGGTTTGGGATAAAAGGCTGCTGCGATCGTGCCAATGCCCTGAGCCAGCTTATCCACGAAGAATTGAGCCTTATCTTCGTACTGAGCTGTGAGTTCCGCGATCTTGTAGCGGGCCAGTTCATCCTTCAGTTGATCAAAGTACAGCAGGGCCAGGGGGTGAGCCTGGATGTGATTGGCAATGATAAACTCCATGCGGGCCAGACCTACCCCATCATTGGGAATTGCTGAGAGGCTGAAGGCTTCTTCTGGATTGCCCACATTCATCAAGATCTGGGTACGGGTACGGGGCAGATTATCCAAAGTCATTTCATTGATCTGGAAGGGTAACAGACCGTCATAAACCCGGCCCTCTTCCCCTTCGGCGCAACAAACGGTGACTTCCTGCCCAGTTTTCAACGTGGTCGTCGCTGTGCCGCAACCGACGATCGCCGGAATTCCCATTTCACGGGCAATGATGGCAGCGTGGCAGGTGCGGCCCCCCTGGTTGGTGACGATCGCACTGGCCTTCTTCATGATCGGTTCCCAATCCGGATCTGTCCGGTTGGTCACCAGCACTTCACCCGCATGGAATTGGTCAATCTTATGGACATCCAGAATCACTCTGGCCTTGCCCTGGCCAATCATCTCACCCACGGCCCGACCTCGAACCAAGACCGAGCCCTGCTCTTGCAGTTGGTAAGACCGCAGCACATTCCCTGCTTTCTGGGATTGCACCGTTTCCGGGCGAGCCTGAACAATAAACAGTTCTTCCGTCAAGCCATCCTTGGCCCACTCAATGTCCATCGGGGTGTAGCTTCCCCGCACTTTAGAGTAGTGGTCTTCAATCTCACAGGCCCATTGGGCCAGGGTAATCACTTCATCATCCTCCAGCGAGAACTGGCGGCGCTGCTCCGGCGAGACTGAGACATTCTTCGTAAACTTGGACCCACCCAGGTCATAGACCATTTTGATTTCTTTGGTCCCCAGACGTTTGGCCAGGATGGGGCGGAACCCCTGCTTGAGGGTCGGTTTGAACACCAGAAATTCATCCGGGTTGACAGAGCCCTGCACCACATTCTCACCCAATCCATAGGCTGATGTAATCAATGCGGCATCTTTGAAGCCTGTTTCCGTATCGATCGAGAACATTACCCCAGAACAGGCCAGGTCAGATCGCACCATCTTCTGCACCCCCACAGATAGGGCCACTTCAAAATGGTCAAACCCTTTGATCTGGCGGTAGGAAATGGCTCGATCGGTGAAGATGGAAGCGAAACACCGATGGCAGGATTCCAGCACATCCTGTACCCCATGGACATTCAGATAGGTTTCTTGCTGACCGGCAAAGCTCGCATCCGGCAGGTCTTCAGCCGTTGCGCTGGAACGTACCGCCACATCTGTTTCTGGGCCGTAGCGCTGGCAGAGGTTCCGATAGGCATGCACAATAGCCTCTTGTAACTCATCTGGGAATGGGGTTTGCAGGATCAACGATCGGGCCTGTTTCCCCACAGACCGCAGGCTATTGACATCTTCCACATCCAGGTCAGCAAACAGATGGCGCAGCTTTTCCTCTAATCCGGCAATTTCAATGAAATACCGATAGGCATAAGCCGTTGTCGCGAATCCATCTGGAACACTGATGCCCCGTGGTGTGAGCTGCTGCAGCATTTCTCCTAGAGAAGCATTTTTACCTCCGACCAGGGGAATATCTGTAATCCCGACTTCCTTGAACTGCAGTACAAATGCCTGTTCTTTTCGGGATGAGCTGACCTGGATATTATCGGTGATTTGTACCATGGCTTAATTCCTCAATTATGTTATGGCGGTTTTATGACAACCGCATTCTGAGGTAGAGGCAGGGTTCGTCTGTCCCTACCGATGCCCTAAGGCCGTTCTGTATCTAGCCTTACAATTCCGGTATAAAAGAACAATTTGAGGAAATTGTGAGGAAGGTTTTTGAAAGCCTGATTTGGCGGACCTGCAGGACACAAAAATTAAAGAGAGGCGTGGCAGGCAGGCTCAGTCTCAGGCCAATCTTGTTGCTGGGGCAATGGGGATATCCCTGGAACAACGCTCCATATAGCCCACCCTACAAGGCTACATAGGGAATTCATGACTTAAACTTATGCCTTCACAAGTTCCTCAGATTCTGTGCTTATAACCAAGAGGTAGAACACCTGAAGCATTTTCTGGCAATGGTTCCAACACCCTTTCCCCCTAAGAGGGAGGACTATGCTGCACCCTGCCTTCCCGTCTATCTCTGCTCTTCCGATCGTCACTGGCCATGTCCACTCGATTGAAACCTGTGGTGCCGTAGATGGTCCAGGGTTGCGCTATGTCGTCTTTACCCAGGGATGCCCCCTGCGGTGCCTGTACTGCCACAACCCCGATTGCCGTGATTGGGTTGAGGGTCAGGTGCTCAGTGTGGACGATCTGATCAACGACATTCGGAACTACCTCCCCTATTTGCATGCTCCAGGAGGGGTGACGATTAGTGGGGGGGAACCTCTGATGCAGCCTTACTTTGTGCGGGAGTTGTGCCGACGTTGTCAGGAAGAGTTGCACTTACACACGGCCCTGGACACCTCTGGCTACGCCCAGATCCAAACCGTGCGGGATGTGGTCCGATTTGTGGATTTGGTTCTGCTGGACATCAAATCTTGGGACCCCAAAACTTATGCCACAGTGACCCAGGTCTCCATCAGGCCCACTCTGGATGTTGCGAAATACCTGAGTGACATCCATAAGCCCACCTGGATTCGGTTTGTACTGGTCCCTGAGCTGACGGATGACCCAGACAATGTCAATGGTCTGGCAGACTTTGTGGCCACGTTGCAAAACGTAGAAAAGGTCGAGGTTCTGCCCTTTCATCAGATGGGCAAATACAAGTGGGAACAGATGGGTCTGGCTTATCCACTCAAGGACACGCCCATTCCCACACCGGACCAAATCCAGCAGGTGGTTGAAATCTTTCGCCGTCGAGGGTTGCAAGTTGGATAAAATTCACCCCGATGCTCCATATAAAGCCCCTAATTTTGAACTTTGAACTTTTAAAGCTCTTTCCCGTCCCTCTATCTCCAAGTGATGACCATGAAAGTGACCAACGTTCAAGAACTGGAAGCCCTGATTCAGCGCGTCAAAACGGCCCAGGCCAAGTTTGCCCACTACACCCAGGCGCAAGTGGACCAAATCTTCAAACGAGCTGCCCTAGCCGCTAACGCCGAACGGATTCCCCTGGCCAAACTGGCCGTAGCAGAAACAGGGATGGGTGCGGTTGAAGACAAAGTGATCAAAAATCACTTCGCTTCCGAATACATCTACAACAAGTACAAGCATGAAAAGACGTGCGGTGTGATCGAAGAGGATAAGTCCTTTGGGATTCAGAAAATTGCTGAGCCCGTCGGAATTCTGGCCGGTATCATTCCCACCACTAACCCAACCTCGACGGCTGTTTTCAAAGCCCTGATCAGCCTCAAGACCCGGAACGCCATCATTTTTTCCCCCCATCCCCGAGCCAAAGCCGCCACGATCGCGGCGGCTCGCATCGTCCTCAATGCAGCAGTCGCTGCCGGTGCCCCGGAAGATATCATCGGCTGGATCGATGAACCAACCGTTGAACTCTCCCAGACCCTGATGCAGCATCCAGATATCAAATTGATCCTGGCCACTGGGGGACCGGGCATGGTAAAAGCGGCTTACTCTTCTGGTCATCCTTCTCTGGGGGTAGGCGCAGGCAACACCCCTGCTGTGATCGATGAAACAGCCCACATTCAGATGGCCGTCAGTTCTGTGCTCCTGAGCAAGACCTTTGACAACGGTATGATCTGTGCCTCAGAACAGTCTGTGGTCGTGGTTGATGCTGTCTACGATCAGGTCAAACAGGAATTTCTCAATCGGGGAGCCTACTTCCTCAATCCGGAAGAGAAAGAGAAAGTTGGCCAGGTGATCCTGAAAGAAGGTCGAATCAATGCTGCGATCGTTGGCCAATCCGTAGCGACCATTCTGCAACTGGCTGGGATTGATCCACACCATCGTCATGGGGCCGACATCCCCAAAGTGTTGATTGGGGAAGTCGAGGAGATTGGTCCGGAGGAGCCCTATGCCTATGAAAAGCTATCGCCCATTCTGGCCATGTACCGGGCGCAAGACTTCTCTGAAGCCGTGACCAAGGCTGAGCAATTAATTAAGTTTGGAGGCTTGGGTCACACCTCTGTGCTCTATACCGCTCTGGCCAATCACGATCGCATTGCCCAGTTTGAGACCACCCTTTCCACAGCCAGAGTCCTGATTAACACGCCGTCTTCCCAGGGGGCAATTGGGGATCTTTATAACTTCAAGCTGGATCCCTCTCTGACCCTGGGTTGTGGTACCTGGGGTGGCAACTCCATTTCCGAGAACGTCGCCCCCCACCACCTGCTCAACATCAAAACCGTCTCTGAGCGGCGGGAGAATATGCTTTGGTTTCGGGTGCCCCCGAAAATCTACTTCAAGTATGGGGCCCTGGCGATCGCCCTGCGGGAACTGGTGGGGCGGCAGCGGGCTTTCATCGTCACCGACAAACCCCTGTTTGAAATGGGAATGGCCGATAAGATCACGGACGTACTGGAAGACATGGGCCTCAAGTCTCAGGTTTTCTACAATGTCGAACCCGATCCATCGCTGGCTACGGTGAAGCGAGGACTGGCAGAAATCAATGCCTTTAAGCCCGATGTCATCCTGGCGATCGGCGGCGGATCTCCCATGGACGCAGCCAAGGTGATGTGGCTGATGTACGAACAACCCAATGTGGATTTTGACGGACTGGCCACCCGCTTTATGGACATCCGGAAGCGGGTATACGAACTGGCTCCCCTGGGCCAGAAAGCCCTGATGGTGGCGATTCCCACCACTTCTGGGACGGGATCAGAGGTCACCCCCTTTGCGGTAGTCACCGACGATCGCACGGGCATCAAGTATCCCCTGGCCGACTATGCCCTGACGCCGAACATGGCGATCGTAGACCCGGAACTGGTGATGAAAATGCCGAAGAAGTTGACCGCTTACGGTGGCATCGATGCCCTCACCCATGCCCTGGAAGCCTATGTTTCTGTCGTAGCCTCGGAATATACCAATGGCATGGCCCTGGAAGCCATTCGCCTGCTGATGAAATATCTCCCTGCTGCTTATCAGGAAGGAGAAGCCAATCCCAAAGCGCGGGAGAAGGTCCACTACGCAGCCACGATGGCCGGGATGGCCTTTGCCAATTCGTTCCTGGGCATCTGCCACTCCATGGCCCACAAACTCGGTTCCGTCTTCCATGTCCCCCATGGGCTGGCCAATGCCCTGCTCATTTCCCATGTCATCCGCTATAACGCCACGGATGTCCCTTTCAAGCAGGCCATTTTCCCCCAATATAAGTACCCCAATGCGAAGTGGCGCTATGCTCGCATCGCCGACTACCTGAGCCTGGGGGGAGATACGGAGGAGGAAAAAGTCGAACGCCTGATTACGGCGATCGAGACCTTGAAACAGCAAGTTGATATCCCGGCCACGATTAAGGATGTGCTGACGATCGACGATTCGACCTTCATGGATCAGGTGGAAGTTATGGCCGAGCAGGCGTTCGATGACCAGTGCACCGGCACTAACCCCCGCTATCCGTTGATCCGGGATCTGAAAGAAATGTATGTCCTGGCTTACGGCGGGTATCACCTTGGGGAAATAACCTCTACCCAGCCTGCCTCGATTGCCAGCCTACTAGCACGGCAAGCTTAAACTGTTGGTTTGATCACGAGACGGTTCAAGGGTTTTAGAGACGTTTGACCTAACAAATTAGATTTGCCGTCCTACTACCGTAGGTAGAGGCGTTTCATGAAACGCCTCTACCACGTAACTCAGGAACTTCTCATGTTGGGTTCAGCCTATCCCTGGGATTCTTGCCAGATACTCCAGAGAGATCAGCCACAGTTGTTCTCCTGGAGTATCCCTATGAGCGCAGAAGCAGACCGTCTTCAGGCAATCCGCACCCATCAGACCCCCTGGCGTAAGTGGGGACCTTACCTGAGCGATCGCCAGTGGGGCACAGTGCGGGAGGACTACAGCCCTCATGGTACGGCCTGGGACTTCTTCAGCCATGATCAGGCCCGCTCCCGCGCCTACCGCTGGGGGGAAGATGGCATCGCTGGGATCTGTGATGACCACCAGTGGCTCTGTTTCGCGATCGCCCTCTGGAATGGCGCGGATCCCATCCTGAAGGAACGGTTCTTTGGGCTGACTGGCCCAGAAGGGAATCACGGGGAGGATGTCAAAGAGTATTACTTTTATTTGGATAGTACTCCCACCCATTCCTACATGAAGATGCTCTACAAGTATCCCCAGCAGGAATTTCCCTATGGCTCACTGGTCGAGGAAAATCGTCGTCGGGGGCGACAGGCACCAGAGTTTGAACTGCTGGATACGGGTGTCTTTGATCAGAACCGCTATTTTGATGTGTTTGTTGAATATGCCAAGGCCAGTCCGGAAGATATTCTGATCCAAATTCAGGTGGTTAACCGGGGACCAGCAACCCATACCTTGCATCTGCTGCCCACCCTCTGGTTTCGTAATATCTGGAGTTGGAGTGGCAACGAGGGGAAGCCAGTGCTGAAGGGGCTGAGTTCAGGCAATGGCGTCCCCACGATCGGGGCCTTTCATCCCCATCTGGGCAACCGCTGGCTCTATTGCCAGTCTGGAGCTGATCTCCTGTTCTGTGACAATGAGACTAACTATGAGCGGGTGTTTGGCTATCCAAACAGCACGGCCTATGTCAAAGATGGCATCAATGATTACGTAGTCCAGGGCCATCAAGCTGCCGTTAATCCTGACCAGAGTGGGACCAAAGCTGCCGCCTATTATGTTCTCACCCTGGAGCCTGGGGAATCTCGCACTATCCAGCTCCGCTTGAGTGAGCAAGCTGACCTGCCAGACCCTTGTGGGGATGGTTTCGATCGCACCTTCCAGTCCCGGTTACAGGAAGCTGACACCTTCTATCAAACCCTCAACCCTTTTCCCATCACTGAGGACCGGCGGCAGGTCCAACGACAAGCTTTTGCGGGCATGATGTGGAATAAGCAGTACTTTTACTACAACGTGGAGGAGTGGTTGAATGGCGATCCAGGAGCACCATCACCCCCACTAGAACGGAAACGGGGGAGAAATCGGGACTGGATTCATCTCCACTGTGAGGAGGTCCTCTCCATGTGCGACAAGTGGGAGTATCCCTGGTTCGCCGCCTGGGATCTGGCTTTCCACTGCATTCCTCTGGCCATGATTGACCCGGACTTTGCTAAGAGCCAGCTCGATCTGCTGACCCGGGAATGGTACATGCACCCGAATGGCCAGATTCCTGCCTATGAATGGCAATTCAGCGATGTCAATCCGCCCGTTCATGCCTGGGCCACCTGGCGTGTCTACAAGATTGAGCAGAAGCTCCGGGGTGAGGGCGATCGCCATTTCCTGGAGCGGGTCTTCCAGAAACTGATGCTGAATTTTACCTGGTGGGTGAATCGGAAAGATATTGAAGGGCGGAATGTGTTTCAGGGCGGATTTCTCGGCTTGGACAACATTGGGGTGTTCGATCGCAGTGCGGCCCTGCCTACGGGCGGGTATATCAACCAATCCGATGGCACCAGTTGGATGGGGATGTATTGCCTGAATATGCTGACGATCGCCCTGGAACTGGCGCAGACCAATTCCGTTTATGAAGACATTGCCACCAAGTTCTTTGAGCATTTCCTCTATATCGCCGATGCCATGAACCATATTGGCGAAATGGAGACCTCCCTCTGGGATGAGGGGGATGGATTTTACTACGATGTCTTGCACCTGCCGAACGGTCATCAGATCACCCTGAAGGTGCGATCGATGGTGGGCCTGATTCCCCTGTTTGCCGTGGAAACCCTGGAACCTGCCGTCCTGGAAAAACTACCGGCCTTTAAAGCCCGGTTGGAGTGGTTTATCCGGAATCGTCCCAAACTGCGACACAACGTTGCCTGTATGGAGAGTAGGGGGATAGGAGCCCGCCGCTTGCTGGCGATCGTCTCCCAGGACAAATTGCGGCAGATTCTCCAGAAAATGCTGGATGAATCGGAGTTTTTCGGCCCCCATGGCATTCGGGCCTTGTCCCGTCACCATGCAGCCCATCCCTACATCTTTGAAGCGAATGGCACCCCGTTCCGGGTCGATTATGAACCCGCTGAGTCCAGTAGTGGTCTGTTTGGGGGCAATTCCAACTGGCGGGGACCGGTCTGGTTCCCAGTCAACTTCCTGTTGATTGAGTCCCTGCAAAAGTTCCACTATTACCTGGGAGATGACTTCAAAGTGGAATGCCCCACGGGCTCTGGTCAGATGCTGACCCTCTGGGAAGTGGCCGCAGAACTGTCCGAAAGATTAATCCAGACCTTCCTCAAAAACCCTGCCGGACAACGCCCCGTCTATGGCGCGTTAGAGAAATTTCAAACGGACCCCCACTGGCAGGATTACCTGCTGTTCTACGAATATTTCCATGGCGATAATGGCGCTGGAATCGGGGCCAGTCACCAGACAGGATGGACGGGACTGGTCGCCAAGCTGATTCAACAGGTCGGAGAATACAGCCCTGCCAGGGAATTGTGATCTGATTCCAATGAATCATGCGGTTCTTCGCCAGACATGATATTACTCAAACAATCAGAGTCTTGTGAGAAAGCCAGTTATGTATAGTGAAGCCGGTCTTCCAACCTTCCAGATTACTTTCCATTATCTGAATGGTCAGTCAGAAGCGTTTACCGTCACGTTGGAGAGTGATAGCACAACTGTTCAGGACCTGCGGCAGGACATTAAGCGCTTCCTGGCCCAGGACTGGTGGACTTTAAAAACCCTTGACGATACGGTCATCATCAAAGCTAGCAATGTGTTGAAAATTGAGATCAAGCCCCCGATCGAAACCCTGCACGGCGATGGTGTGTTCCACAATGCCGAGCGCGTCACGGCTCTAACTCGCAGCCGCTAGCAAGCCCATGGCTCAGAACTTGAGGGGGAGGTGTGATAGCTTCCTCCGCCTCATGTCCCGGCATGACGACTAGGCCCCATTGCTGAACCTGCCGACTAGAGGTGTGATAGCTTCCCCCCCTCATGCTCCGGCATGGGGTATACCCCCTGACATCAGTTTTCTGAAGAAACAGATCACCTTGTCTCTTCCATCGGGACATCCTAGGATATTGAGACTGTTCACCTGCGGTCAAGCCTCGCCTAAACTGCGCGTTCAAGCTTGCTATTCGTCAACCTGGTTCTATGAAGAAAACTCCTTTGGCAAATATCCTGGGTTATTTGCGTAGCCAAGCCCAATGGCTGGTTGGAACAGCCGATAGGGCACTGGATCAGGCTTATGACGCAGCATTGAAAATCCAGGCGATCGAAGACGAGCATTTCAATGGCGAAAAAGTCCCCACCGAGTCATCTCAGTACAGTGCCAATGTTCTGGCTTACTTTCAGGGGGAAGTGAAGAAGTACCAGATTCTCGCTAAAGTTCGGTTAGCTGAATTTAGAGCCAGTAACCTTTTTCTGAATAATTCCAATCGCAAAGCCCTGATTTCAGAATCTGTCGGGGTAAATTCCGATGGCCGCTTTTCTCCCGGCATCCCAGACCGGCTGTCTATGGTTCTGGAGAAATTAAGGTTTATTGATGCGGTCATCGATCGCTATAATCAGGACCCTGATCTGGAAGTCAGACCTTCTAATGCTCTAACCGTGGTTCAGGCCGACAATCCCTTGCCCTCGCCAGAATTGGCCAGCCCCAAGCAAGTATTTTCTGAGCAAACGGAGACCATCACGGATAAGACGGGCGTATTGCCCCGATCCATTTTAGGAACGGTGAATCGGATTAAGCGAGAACTCGATCCCCGCTCTGAAGAAGAGGTTGTTCGCAACTTTCGCAATTCTAAAGCCAAGACGGTGATCTCAATTCAGCTAATTTTGCTGATGATTATTGTGCCGCTTCTGGCCCAACAAATGTCCAAGAGCATTGTGATCGGCCCGATCGTGGATCAGATTCGGGGAGAAAGCGAAGAGACCGTCTTTTTGAACTATGAGCTAGAAGAAAATGCCTTCAGCGAATTGCAACGCTTTGAAGAGAAGCTGAGGTTTGAAAATCTGATCAGCCCGACAATCCGCTATTCTCCTGAAGAGATGGAAGAACGGGTGAAAGAACGGGCAACTCAACTAGCAGCGAAATACCGGGAGGAAAGTAATAATGCCATTAAGAATGTCCTAGCGGACTTCCTGGCTCTGCTTTCCTTTGCCCTGGTCCTGGTTACAAATCAAAGGAAAATTCAGATTCTGAAATCCTTTATTGATGAAATTGTTTATGGGCTCAGTGATAGTGCCAAGGCTTTTATCATCATCCTGTTCACAGATATCTTTGTGGGTTTTCACTCTCCCCACGGATGGGAAGTCATCCTGGAGGGATTATCCAGACATCTCGGCTTACCAGAGAATCGCCAATTTATCTTTCTGTTTATTGCAACGTTCCCCGTGATTTTGGATACCATCTTCAAATATTGGATTTTCCGCTATTTGAATCGGATTTCCCCGTCGGCTGTTGCCACCTATAAGAATATGAACGAATAGGCAGATGGCTACGGCTATATCAAACCAAAGCCAGGTGCTGCGCCAGCTTTTTCCAATTAACGGCGCTTCCACTGCTGAATGGCGCGACGCGCTTCTCGATAGCTGGCTGTGTTGGCAGGCACCAGTTGAGCCGCCTCGATCGCTTTCTGATAGCTTCCTCGTCTAGCCCGGTTTTTGGCAATCTTGAAAATCTCCTGACTCCAGGTATCCATTAGTTTTCGGGCCCTTTTATATTCCGGATCTCCCGCTTGGATCCGACTGGCCAAACGAATCGCCTGATTATAGGTGGATGCCCGTCCCGGCTGGAGTTGCTTCTCAGCAACAGAGAGTAATTCTCGGCTGGACTGCCGCTGGCCTGCTTGCCGCTGGCCTGCTTGTTCCTGGCCTAATTGCCCCTGCCAGCGAGCAATCGATTGCTGCGCCTGGGCAAATACTGCCGGTTGATAACTGGGCACCAATCGAGCGGTTGCGATCGCAGTTTGATACGCTCCCTCTGCTGCCCGTCCTTCAGCCAGATCCAAAATCACCCAGCTCCAGCGCTCAATATTTGCCTGAGCCTGCTCATACTGGGGTTGGTTAGGTCGAATTTGTCTGGCTCGTTCGATCGCTTCTCGAAATCGACCGGGCTGATTCGGTAGAGAGGCCCTTGCTGCTTCCAGAGGAGTTTTCTGGACAGGATTGGGGCTGTTCCGAGCCATGGGCTTGGCCAGGATCGGATTTTTCCCAGAGGTGACCAAGGCCGCACCAACCCTGCCGTTGGCAGAGGCAGCAGGAACAGCCGCATCACGGTTTGGGACCCCACGAAAGGCCGTCTGATTCCGCAACAGGGTTCCCAGCAATAGAAAAGCCGCAATGAGCGTTGTCCAGAGCAGGAGGCGTCCGCGAAAAACACCATCCTCCATCTCAATCACTGCATCATCCTGAGAAGGTTGAAGGGAGCTACCTGGGTTGGGGGAAGCCATAGTTGAAGAGGGAGAGGACTCATTTACTCTTTGCTGCCCTATGACTTCTGATTCCGGAGATTTTTCTTCCTGCTCAGGAACTTGTTGTGTCAGCACTGCAGGAGGAATCCCTGGGTAGGGGGAGTCGGAAGGCGCAGCCGGATAGGACAGGTCACCCTCAATCTCAGGCGCAGCATAGTTCGGGTTGCCCACCAGTTGGTTTAACAAACTATTGTAGAGGGTAGGCTGCAAACCAGAAGCAACTGCCTTGATCTGCTGGCCATCAGCCAGCTCCACCGTCTGGCTTCCCAATTGAGACGCGAGACCTTGCCTCAGCCCTGCGACTGTCGCAACGATCATCGGATTGGCACTAGGTCGATCGACCGCTCCAGCCCCATTAGCCAAGGGGACAACGTAGCCATCTTCGGTCAGGCCATTACCATTGCCGTTACCGTTGCCATTGCTGTGATTGTCTTTGAAGGTCATAGCCGTGGATGTTTGAGGCAAAATAAGTTGTTGCGTTTTCAATACCCTATCATTGACGCAGACAGGATGCTGCAAGGGTCGCCAGTAGTCATCGGTGAGCTTGGGAAGATGGCGAGTCAAATATTGCTCCAACTGAGCTACCGTATGACAGCCATGGTGCCGCAATCCCTCCAAGAGTGCTGCCGTGAAGAAGCCCTGCCGCAGTTCTGTGCTTTCGCAGGAGAATTCCTCTGGGCGGCAGGACAGAAAGGTCGAAATGCCAGAGTTGCGGGCAACCTCGATCGTTTGAGCCCCTGTCTGCCCATTCATCTGGATGCTGCGGTTACGGTTCATATCCAGCAAAGCCAGAGTCGTTTTAGCCCCCGCAGCCTGCAGACTATCAAACAAAGACTGAACCGATATCCCTGTACTGGGAATATCCCCAGGATTGGCATCGATCGGCAGCAAATAATCCCGTCCTTGAACAGAGGCTCCTAAGCCACTGAAAAAACACCAGACGGTTGCCTCTGCATGAAGGTACTGACCACAAAATCGTTCCAGCCAGTTACAAATTGTTTCGCGAGTTGGATAGGTCGATCGCCCCCAAGCCGATGGTGAACTATCGGTCAGAAGCAGACATTGTTCGGGGGGAAAGCCCACCTCATTGACCAGAAACGTCTGCATGGCCTGGGCATCCCAGAGCGCATAATGCAGGGGGTGAAACAATTGATATTGGTTAATCCCAATCAGAATGGCAAAGCAGGATTGGCGATCGATGCCCTTAGGAATTGCTCCATCACCTGTGATCTCCGATCTCGAACCATTCAGTGGGGATTTAAGTTCCCTCTGCCCAATCATATTCATTACCGATGCCCCAGTCATAGATGCCCCAGATACATACCCAGCTTATTGTGCCCTGAAATACCTGATTGGCTCACGCAATCCAAAATTGATTCAGCAATACTACTGACATCCCCATCTGATCCCCCCGGAGGACCGATGTTCTCTCAGCTCCTGAATATCCTCTCCAGACTGAACACAACAGGGAATTAGGGATAAGAGAAGCAGGGATATTGATCTGAAATCATTTGCAGTTTTCCACCAGAGGTGAGGGCTATTCACCTCTAGAGGGAATCTGGCTCCTGGATGCGAGTTAATCTGATCAGTTCGAGCCGTACAGGAACATGACAAATCTACAGGAACTGAAGCAATAAAGAGAAAAGGAAAAATTACAGGAATACCCTATATTAGCTGACCTTAATCTACGATCGTCCACATCTTTGATTGCCCAGATCCCCCCAGATGCATCAGCTTTCATTGGGCTCAGAAGCGGGGAAAAGATACAGGCAGAGAATCCTGCGGCAAAAAACTCTATTCTCAAACTAAAGACTGATGAAATTGACCATGAACCATTGATAGGGTGCAGTCAAACTTAATATAACTTAGCTCTCAGATCCGGCAGGGAAATTTATCGAAGATTGAAAAAGTCTGGAAAATCCTTTAATTATTTGTTACTTTTTGGTTGCTGAAACTAATTTCAAATTCTCATCGTTGATCTTCATCTCACCCCCTGATTTTTTCTGTTGTATTTTGAACCAATTAAGTGTGAAGAGTAACTGGGGGTAGGGTTTCCCTTCCGCCGCCACAATCTTCACTTTTAATCAAGCCGATTTGCTGAATCAGTTGATCGAGAAATAAATTCCAGCCTGCCTGTGCAATTTTTAAACCGCCCTCCAGGTCACCTTAGGTGAGGAACCCGATGCCCTGGAAAGCCCAAGCTAAATCTACTCAAGTTGTGACACACCGACGTAGGGACATTATGATAAGCAAGCAATCACTTACTACCTTAGCTTCATGGAGTCTGGCAGTCAGTATCGGCCTGGCAGGCGGATGTTGGGTGATGGAAGCAGTCACAGGACCTCAGCCCGTTCAAGCCTATACAGTACGGGTTGATGTTGCCCTCGATAATCGACCCGGTGAAACCTATGAGACGCTGATGCGCCGGGCTGAAGGAGCAGCGAGGGCTGCCGTACAACGCAGTTTCGATCGGGATATTCTGGCCACGGTGGCCTCGGTGATTGTGACTGGGCAGAACCAGGGTCTGACAGCTCCGATTCTCTCCCTGGAGATCACCCGTGAGCAGTGGCGAAACCAACCGGACATCCGACGCTGGGCAACCTATTATCCGGCCTCCAAAATTTTGTTAGGGCTACAAAATTCAACGCCCACCCAGCCTGCCACCACCCAACCTGGTGCTGGGCCATCTCAAACACCTCCAGCAGGTCAACAGACTGGAACACCCGCAACCCCAGCCAGTCCCAGCACCCGTCCAACGCCTGGGAATGTGGCTCCCAGCAATCCAGCTCCGACCGAAACAACAGGAGGTCAGGGCACCACGCCTACACCGGGCGGAGCAACACCAGCAACACCGGTAACACCCTCGTCAACGACTAATCCACCGGCCACCAATACACCCGGTGCGGCTCCAACTCCTGGTGCGGTTCCGGCTCCTGGTACGGTTCCGGCTCCTGGTACGGTTCCGGCTCCTGGTACGGCTCCGGCTCCTGGTACGGCTCCAGCAACACCGTCAACCTCCCCAACCATGCCCGGAACAGTTCCGACAACGCCTGCTTCGGGAACAGCACCTACTAGCAGGACTCCCGCTTCTGGGACGACTCCGATTCCCGGAGCGACAACTTCTGCAATTCCAGGCTCAGTCAGTACCATGCCATAATCAGGTCGATTGGCACTTTGGGGCATGGGGGTTGACATGGCCTCAAATCAGCTCCTTCAGTAACCAGGGGCCGATTAAGGGGTATTGAACCCCCCTCACACCATTTTTCTAATGTTTCCGTCTTGCCAAATAGATAGTTGCCCAATAAATGGGGGGTTTGCTTCTGCTTATTCCTTTAGAGAAGTATAGAATCAGGATTCTATACTGGAAATAAGCGGCTAATCACTGACTCAAAGTTATCCGTTTGAGGTCCGAATTTTTCGGATTGAAGCGGGTGAACCGAGTACTATAGTCTGAGGATTCACGATCCAGGTTTTTGGTAGTCTCAATTGTTCCCCTCGATTGATGAGTTGAGCTGAGCTAGTTCTGGCATCTCATTCTCAATTGCTTCATCCATGCTTGATACAGGTCGATTAGCACTGACAGGGATTGCTCTATCGCTGTTCCAACAAGGGTTGAGCCTATCTGCTGCGCGAGAATATCGTGAGGCACTGAAGAGTTTTGATCTGGTTCTCCAGATCCGCCCAGACTGTTCAGAAGTTTGGCACGAGCGGGGGCTGGCGCTAGAAAATTTGGGGGATTATCGAGAAGCAGTGGTCTGTTACGATCGGGCCCTTCAATCCTCTGGCAGCAAAAAGATAGCCCATGAGATTTGGCATAGTCGCGGGAATGCCTTGCAATATGGTTTGGGCAATTATGAAGCAGCGCTGCAATCCTACGATCAGGCCCTGAAACTGAAGCCCAATCACTATCTGGTCTGGCAAAATCGCGGCAATGCCCTGCTGTACGGGTTGAATCATTTCCAGGAAGCCGTTGCTAATTATGATCGGGTTCTAAACCTGGTGCCCGACTATTACCTGGCCTGGCGAAATCGGGGAAATGCCCTGCTGGAGTTGGGTCACCATCAAGCCGCGATCGCCAGTTATGACCAGGCTCTCTCCTTAGAACCCAACGACCAGGTGAGTGCCTATGCGCGGAGCAACGCCATTAGCCAGCTTGGTCTTCTGGAAAAGCAGCCCACCACAGACCCGGCCTGGTACGGACGTGGATACAATGGCCCAGAGGATCCGGATGCCCAAAATGGAACCTGTTATGCACCAGACCTGCAGGAATGGGGAGAAACCGATGGGAAGGACACCCTTACCCCCATCGGCCCGATCGAGCTGGAGTTACTGTCCCATACGCCTATCCTGCTGATTCAAGACACCAAAGGGCAGCGAGAAGTCTCCCTGAAGCAGTCCCTTTACTCGATCGGACGGGATAACCGATCTGATATTTATCTCCATTCCCACTATGCGTCCAGACACCACGCAACCCTGATCCAGCTCTTACAAACTGGAGGGGGCTATACCTATCGGATTGTGGATGGGGATTTGCGGGGCAAGCGCAGTACCAATGGGGTTCTGGTCAATGGGGTAAAGCAGGGCATCTGGGATCTGCAGCATCAAGATGAGATTGTTCTGGGGCCTGATGTGAAGTTAATTTACCTGGCCCCTGTGGATGACAAGGATACAACCAACTAAACCAGCGATTTACTTGCGGGCTTCTTCCAGGGTAATCAGGCTTTCAATCTGCATCGGTACAGTGACCGATTTCGTTGTCCCCGGAATCCCCTTCATTTCCATTTGCCCTGAAATATTCTGATTCAACTTAGCCTGATTCACGAAGCCTGTCTGTTGATTTAGCTGCAATGTTCCCTGCTGGCTACCAGTCAGGTTATAGCTCATTTCCATCGGCTCTAATCGGATGGGAGGTGCAGCAGAATTGGGAGCCAGCTTGGAAACTACCTCAACCGTTGCCACCCCATTCTTCAGCTCCTTCAGGGTCCAGGTCGTATCCATGATGATGGGAAATCCCTTCGTCATGGTTACTTTCTTCTGCCAGGAATCTCCCACTTTTACGGGCTGCGTCGGATAAATATTCAGCGATCGCTCCATCATTTCCTTCAACGCCTGATCCCCAAACTGGTCTTTCATATTCCCCATCAGGGCATCTTTGAGTGGACCTTCAGGAATTTTGAGCGCTTTGATCATGTCATTGATCAGGGCATCTGCCCCCTGAATATCCTGTACCCCCCCGTCCGGCCTAATTTTCATGGAGAAACTCTTACCCACCAGGGCTGAGAATCCCAGGGTCAGGGGATTGGTTGATTTAGCATCCTTGGTTGAGTCGTATTCGATCGTTCCGGTAGCTCCTGATTGTTTGAACTGGACCGAATCATAGGTGACCTGAACTGTCATCACCCCATCCTTGTCCACATCCAACACTTTGAAGCTGTAGCCCATGGCAACAAACTGGTTCACACTTTGCTGCTGCCCCATCAGGGTCTGGCTGATCTTCTGATCGGAGCTAAAGCGAAAGTTGTAAGACTTGCCTTCCTCCAACCGCAATTGTAATTTCGTCTGATTGTTCGAGCATTGGGTGGTGGTTAGTGCGATCGCCAGTAGAGCTGCTACCGTTCCTGTCTTTTTTAGTGTTGTCATCATAGGTCCTAGCCAACTCCTTCAACGACCGGCAAAAAGAAAAATGCTAATCCTAGTACAGTGTAAGCGGCAAGGAGCAATGTGCCCTCTAACCAGTTCGATCGACCATCAGAGCTAATGGAATTGGCAATCAGAACCGCTACAGTAACTGCTACCAGCTCAAACGGGTTGAAATTGAGATCCATGGGCTGCCCCAACAACCAACCAGCCAGCACCAGCACAGGTGCAACAAACAGAGCAATTTGCAGACTGGAACCCACTGCCACAGAAACTGAAAGATCCATCTTGTTTTTGATCGCCACTGTTACCGCCGTTGCATGTTCTGCTGCATTACCGACGATGGGGAGCAGAATCACCCCCGTAAATAGGGGTGTCAGGCCCAGATAAGCAGTGGCCGGTTTCAGGCTATCCACTAGCAATTCAGATTCGATCGCCACAAACACGGTTGCGGCCAGCAACACCAGAACCCATAACCAGAGATTCACCTCGTGGTTGCCTTCATCTGCCGCCAGATTTGCTTCAGCCAATTCATCTGGGGCGATCTCGGCTAATCCGGCATCATACAAGTAGGTGTGGGTTCGCATGGAAAAGAGCAGGGTCAGCGCATAGACCAAAATCAGCACACAGGCAACCGCTGCGGAGAGGCGCTGCAAGGTGGGCTCATCAATAATATCAGAGGTGATGTTGACTGCCGTAGGGAGCAAGATCGCAATCACAGCCAGATTCATGGAGGAGGCATTGACCCGAGCAATAATGGGTTGAAATTCTTGTTCCTTATAGCGTAGACCTCCCAGCAACATGGAAAGGCCCATAACGAGAAGCAAGTTACCAATAATCGAGCCAGTAATGGTGGCCTTGACGACATCCACTAATCCAGCCTTGAGCGCAACCAGGGCAACAATTAGTTCCGTCGCGTTGCCAAAAGTTGCATTCAGCAATCCCCCCCAGGAAGGACCAAGAACTACTGCAATCTCCTCAGTCGCAGTACCCATCCAGGCTGCCAGCGGTAGAATTGCCAGACAAGCAGTCACAAAGATCGTGACAGGACCCCATTCCAATACATGGGCAGCGATCGAGATTGGAATGAAGATCAGCAGAACAGTGAAAAGCGTGTCTTTGAAGTTCATGGAAATCGAGCTGTATTTAAGGCTATATCTGGCAAAGCGTATCAGATTGCTTCCAGCCTGTCACAGGGATTAATACCAATTTAAAGAGATCCCCTCAGCCAGAAATTTCCGTGCCTTAATGGAAACAACAACCAGTGCCGGTCCGTCCTGAATAATCGATGAAACCGACAGCGTCTTACAGCCTTTTATTGCTCCTTTTCTGCGCCAGTCTCACCTCTGTTGCCCAGGCTCAGCTTAACTCCCAACCGATCGTGCAACAGATGTCAGACGGCAACTTTACCCTGTGTTCTATTCCTGACCTGCCCGACTCCCCCATCCGAGAGCAGTATCTGATCGAGAATAATGCCCTCTGTTTCTGGTTCAGTAAGCAGGGAGAGAAAGTCGTGGGTCTACTGGCCTCAGCCGGAGCCCTAGGCAAGGATGCCATTTGCATCGAAGGTCAGGCCCAGGGAAGTACCATCCTGGGTTGGGCGATCGGGATCCCCAATGACAGTATTCAGCCCCCCGGCTATGATCCTGCCCTGTTGGGCAATTCCATCATCAGTTATTGGATCAGCCAGAAACCGTCTGTGCTGCGATTGGGAGCTGGGACATACAGAGCCGATCGGGCCTATCCCTACGTAATTTTTTCCAAAGCCCAACTCAAGTTGGATGGCTTCTACCGCTACCATGTGGGCAAACGAATTCCCCCAAAAACCTGCCAAGTGAACTAGAGCTGATTGACTGATATCAATCCCTCAAAACCTTGTCTCCGGATATTGAGCCTTGTGAGTCAGTCAGGTTGCAAACCTGGAAGGCTTGTTAAAAAATAGCTGCAGGTCTAACAGGAGAACAGCATGGGAGATTGGATACCAGAAATTGGCTCTAGGGTAAGAATTGATCATCGTCCGTCTATTTGTCACGATCGGGAGGGGCAACTGCTTTGGCTGGAGGAGTACGGCTATTGTGTCCTGGTAGATGCTTATGATGTTCAGGGAGATGGGGTGCTGCGCTCACCCCTGGTGGAGGTTCAGATCGGCTGGCTCAAGCCCCCTGTATGAGAGCATTCAAGCGGAAAGGCGCTGCCAAACGCTTTCCTGGCAAGCCTTTAACTCGGTCAGGGGGTAAACCATGACATGCCCCCGATGGTCCATCACCTCTGCAGCGTCATCACACCGATCGATGACGGTGGCCCCATGACTGCCCAGGATATGATCGGGGTACAGCAGTTGGACCCGACTGCCGACCTGGATCAACTCCGGAGTGATACCACTTCCCCAGGCATGAAACGCCGAAGGTGGTTCTATCCAATCTGGATTGGCAAAGGACACCCCGTAAACCGGGTTACTCCAGCGAACCAGGGGAAACAAGCCAGGCCGATCGGCCATGGCTTCCCAACCGACCACCGTTCCGGATCGACGAGATTGGGTACTGGAGAGTTCGACAATAGTACGTCCGGGAGCAGCCCAGGCAGGAATAATCATAGCTTTTGGTACATCAGTACTATTATTCTAGATCGGATCATTGTCCAAATGTGGGGAAATTCACAAGATGTCAAAACCGCTGCACTTGATTCTACTGATCGTGCTCCTGGCAACAGTTCCATTCCTGATCCTGCGGTCTGAGTTGCCTGTAGTCGCGGTCGATCGTTCCCCGGTTGTTGATCGTTTTTTTGACCTTCTGCGCCAGGGGAAGTTTGAGGCGGCGACCCAGATCTTTGCTTTTCCCATGAAACAAGCGCTCTCTGCCGAACAACTACAGGCCGTCTGGGAGAACTTAATTCGGGAGGAAGGCCCCCTGCAGCAGGTTAACGTGGTTCGGCGAGAACCGATGGCGGGCAATGAGGCTGTTCTGGTGACCTTGGAATTTCGCAAGGGCAGCCGGAATGTCCGCATCATCCTGGATCCCCAGCAGCAGATTGCCGGGTTGTTCTTCACCGAATCTTTGGCCTACCAGCCCCCCAGCTATGTCCGCATGGACTCCCTGACAGAACAGGCGATCCAGGTCGGCAGCGGTAAGCTGGCCCTGCCTGCCACCCTTACCCTGCCCAAAGGGGACGGCCCCTTCCCGGTGATCGTCCTAGTGCATGGTTCTGGTCCCCAGGATCGGGATGAAACGATCGGTCCGAATAAACCCTTCCGAGATCTGGCTTTGGGTCTGGCTTCTCAGGGCATTGCGGTCCTCCGCTACGACAAGCGCACCCGCATTCATCCTCAAAGTTTTACCAGCCAATTCACGATTCAGGATGAAACGGTAGAGGATGCGATCGCTGCTGTGACTTTGCTCCGTCGCACCCCGCGTATCAATGGCAAAAAGATTTTCGTCCTTGGTCACAGTTTAGGGGGAATGATGATTCCCCGCATTGGTAGTCTGGACCCTAAGATTGCTGGCCTGGTTATCCTGGCTGGTCCTACCCGACCGTTTGAAGACCTGTTTCTGGACCAGGTGCTCTATCTGGCGAAACTCGATGGCACCGTCTCTCCAGAAGAGGCCCAACTGCAGGACGAAATTAAACAGCAGGTGAGGCTGATTAAATCACCCCGATTATCCCAATCCCTTCCGACGGCCCTGATTCTGGGGGCCCCCGCTTCCTATTGGTTGGATCTGCGCCGCTACAAACCGGCTGAGGTTGCGGCCCGATTGCAGCAGCCCCTACTGATCCTCCAGGGAGAGCGAGATTACCAGGTTACCCTGACTGATTTTCAGGGCTGGCAGAAGGCCCTGGCAGATAAACCCAGAGTTACTTTAAAGCGCTATCCTGGACTGAATCACCTGTTTATCCAGGGAGAGGGACTTAGTCGGCCAGAGGAGTATCAGATTCCTGGTCATGTTGACCAGAGCGTGATTGAGGATATTGCCACCTGGATTAAGGCCAAATAACCGATGCTACCCAGCGAGCTGTTGATTCATCGACAAAATGGTGAAGCTGTTATCCCCAAACATCTGGAGCTGAATGAAGCCAATCGGGCGATCGCGACTGAACTGATTCGCCTGTTTCAAGCAGTCCGAGGGCAGACCCTGGGAGAACTCGATCGGCACCTGCAGGAGCTAGAAGGAGATACCCCGGACTACCGGATCCGCCGGGGGCTAGCCCATCTGCTCAAAAGTGAGGCATTCAGCAAATTTGAGATCATCAGTCCTCTAGAGCCTCAGTCCCTCCGGGAGCAAGTCTTCTCTCTGGCGGCCAGAACTTTGCCCAGTCCCCTCCAGACTGAGCAAACCCTGAGCCAGCTCGCAGCCACCTTAAGCCAGAATCTGGAGCGGGAGGTTGTGCCCCAACAGATCCAGGCAGGGCTTTATGCCGATCTGATGGAGAATCGTATTCTGACCGAGTTTGAGGCTCCCACTCCGGAGTCCCTCCTGCATCGATACAACCTGTCCCAGGTCCAGGGCGTGTTTTACCGGGCTAGTGAAGTAAAAATCACGGCCCATCGCAACGATCCTGGCCAGTACAAACTCCTGTTTCGGTATCTCAAACTGTTTCGCTTGATGGCCTATATTGAGGGTGATGCCGACCATGGCTTTACGATTACAATCGATGGGCCAACCAGTCTGTTCAGTGAAACACGCCGCTATGGCCTGAGTTTTGCCAAACTCCTGCCCGCCTTGCTCCATGTCACCCAATGGAGTCTCAAAGCCACCCTCCACTGGCAGGATGAATTTGCGAAGACGAAAAAAACGGGTCAGTTCAGTCTCGACGCTGATTGTGAGCTGGTATCCCATTACAAACCCGATCGGGCCTATGACAGCATGATTGAGCAGGCTTTTGCCGATCGCTGGAGCAGCCTCAAAACAGATTGGCTCCTGGAGCGGGAAGTTGATCTGATTCCGATCCCGGGTAGTGTCATGATTCCAGATTTTCGGCTGGTCCATCCCGATGGACGTTCCTGGCTGCTGGAAATTGTCGGATACTGGCGACCGGAGTATCTGCGGAAGAAATTCTCGCAGGTACGGCAGTCGGGCCGGAGTGACCTAATCCTGGCGATTTCAGAGCGCCTTAACCTGGAGAAAGCTGGGGTTAAACTGGGGGATGTCCCGACTCCCATCCTCTGGTTCAAGGACCGATTAATTCCCAAAGATGTCCTAGCCATCCTGGACAAAGCCGTATAGTTTCAGAGGGAGCCACTTTGGTTCTCCTGGATATTTCTAGAGTCACAGGTGTCAGATGGATTCTCCTGACTCAGGGTCGATCGGCAGGACTTGAATCCGGGCAAACTTAAATCCAAAAGAGATGAAATCTAAATCCAATTCTCAATTTTAAATTTTTATTTTGCATTCTTGAGGTGCCCATGCTCCCGACTTCAACCCTGCAAATTTATGGGGAATTTACTGAAGAGATTCCCCCCAGTGAAGAATATCTGACCCTCCATTTTTCTCCTAACTCTGCCGCCCGCAAACGCCGCTGGGGAAATTTCGGTCTCTCCGCCGATTTTTTGGGGGACTATTTCGCCGCCTTCTTTCCTGGGGATGAGGTGCCAGAGAGCAAAATCAACCTGAGGGATACGGTTAAGGCCGCAGTCAGCTTTATCGCCAACGAGTTGCTGGAAAATGCGGTCAAATTCAATGAGGATGCAGCCAACTGTCCTGTCAGTATTTCCCTGCATTTGTATGAACGAGAAATTATCTTCTGCGTGGTGAACTACGCCAATCCAACCATAGCCGAGACCTATCAAACGTTTATTCGGGAGCTGCTGAATTCTGATCTGGATGAGTTCTACACCCAACAACTAGAGAAAGCAGCCACAGGGATGAGTGGTTCCAGCATGGGACTGTTAACCATGATTAACGATTATGCGGCCAGATTTGGCTGGAAGTTCCAGCCCTTTGAACCCTATCCGGACGTGATTGAGGTCAGGGTGCTTGTCCGGCTAGATCTATAACCCCCGAATGCATTGACAAGCTTTGGATACTACAGCGAGGAGTATTGGACCAGTGGAAATTAAGACCGATGATTACAGTATCTGGCATGACCCGGAATCTGCAACGATTTTCTTCCGGGGGTTCCTGCGTCTGGATGGAATGGAACAGTATCAACCTGTCATGGAAGTGTTGTTACAGGCGATCGATCAATCCTCTAGCTTAACCCTCAATCTAAGAGAACTGGAATTTCTCAACAGCTCCGGCATCAGCATGCTCTCCATGTTTGTGGTCAAAGTGCGGGAGCGGGGCAACCTGCGAATGATTCTGCAGGGGTCAGATAAAGTCCTCTGGCAAACTAAGTCTTTGAAAAATCTGCAACGTCTGATGCCAAGCTTAACGTTGGAGTTCGGGTGATAGGAAGGGTGGTGGAGCAGACCAACGATCGAGAAACCAACTTACTTGCGGAGATCGACCAGCTCCGTCTGGAAATTGTTCGTTTGCAGCAATTGAACAACGATCTGGAAATTGCCCTCTTCACCACAGCCGAGCATGGTGACATGATTGAAGCTCAACTGCATGCAGCCAATCAAAAACTCCAAGCTGAAATTGTAGAGAAGGTCCAAACCCAAACCGCTCTCAAGCAAGCTGAGGAGAAATATCGCAGTATTTTTGAGAATGCCATTGAAGGCATTTATCAGGTTACGCTGCAAGGTAATTATCTCAATGCTAATCCGGCTCTGGCCGAATTATATGGCTATGACTCTCCGGCAGCGTTAATCGCTCAGTTAACCGACATTGGACGGCAGCTTTATGTGGAGCCCCATCGACGGGATGAACTAATGGCCTATCTCAAACGGTTCAATGCCGTTTCAGACTTTGAATCCCAGGTGTATCGCAAAGATGGCTCCATGATCTGGATTTCTGAAAATGTCCGGGCCATTCGAGATGCAGAGGACACTTTGTTGCATTACGAAGGAAGTGTGCAGGACATCACAGCTCGCAAGATCACGGAGGAAGAACTCCGGCGGCAGCGGCGGTTGGCCGAGCAATTACTCCTGAACGTGCTGCCCCAACCGATCGCCGAGCGCCTCAAGCGGGAGCAAAAGACGATTGCTGATAGCTTCTCCGCTGCCACGGTGTTGTTTGCGGATATTGCCAGCTTTACCGAGTTGTCTTCCCACATTTCTCCGATCGAGCTAGTGGAATTACTCAACCATATTTTCTCGGCCTTCGACAAACTGGTAGACCACTACGGTCTGGAGAAAATCAAAACCATCGGCGATGCATATATGGTCGTTGGGGGTTTGCCTGAACCCAAAGCCGATCATGTGGAAGCGATCGCAGATCTGGCCCTGGCTCTGTTGCAAGAAGTCACCCACTTTCAAACCGCAGCAGGACAACCCATTACCCTCCGCCTCGGCATCCACACTGGCCCAGTGGTCGCTGGGGTGATTGGCACTCGGAAATTTAGTTACGATCTCTGGGGTGATACGGTCAATATCGCCAGCCGGATGGAATCTCAGGGAGAAGCCGGACACATTCAAGTCACCACTGCCGTCTACAATCGCCTGCAGAAGCGCTACGAGCTGGAGGAACGGGGCATTATTGAGGTTAAGGGCAAGGGCCTAATGCGAACCTACTGGCTCCTGGGGCGGAAATCTGCCTGAGGCGATCCAGCAACCCTGTCATCGAGGAATAACCCAGGGATCCAGTTCGGCATAATCCGGCAGAGTCGTGTCGATCGGCCTACCCCGGCGCAATACCACCCGATCGGCCTGGGGCCGAGACAGCAATTCACTGAAGTAGCGCGCCTGGAACAGAATCAGGTCTGCGGCCAGACCCACACGGATGCGGCCCAAGTCAGGCAATCCCATCAGCTCCGCCGGGGTTCGGGTAATTGCATGGGGCCAATCCCCATAGGGTTGATCCAGGTGCGCAATCTGGACCGATCGGGTGAAGACTTCTAGCAGATCATGGTCCCCAAACCCATAGAAAGGATCCCGGCAGTTATCACTGGCTAGGGCCACGGGTACCCCCCCCGCCTTCAGTTCTTGCAGCATCGTCACCCCCCGCCAGCGTGGCGTCCGTCCGAGCTGACGATCCTGGAGAAAGAGATTGCAGAGGGGCAGGCTGACAATCCCAATTCCAGCTTCCCCCACTCGGGCGATCGTGGCTGCTGCCTCCACTGGGGGCTGCACCGCCAGACTGCAGGCATGACCACAGACAATTTCTCCGGCTATCGGATGACGCAGGGCCACATCCGCCACTGCCCGTAATGTCCTGTCCTGGGGATTATTACTCTCATCTACATGAAAGTCCAGACCCAGATTGCGCTCCCTGGCCAGGGCAAACACCCGCTCCAACTGGCGATCCAGATCGGGACCCATGAGGGGAAGTCCGCCTAATACCCCACCCAGATCCGCTATCCGATCGGCCAGCTTTTCCCCAGCAGGAGTCAGAAAATAGTCTAGAGGCACCAGACAAACTGCCTGTAAGGTGAGGCGATCAGCCCACTGCTGTTGGAGTTCTTGGAAAACATCCAGGCTGACCTCTGCCAGACCCTGGCCACAGTCAAGATGGGTTCGAATGGCCTGAGTCCCATGGGCATAACTGCACTTCAGCCCGAAGACCATGCGGTGATAGAGGTCTTCGGGCTGCCAGAATCGGGCATCCTGTTGCACGGTTGCCAGGGCACTGGTGAAAGTTCCATCCGGGTTGGGAGCCCGATTCCAGATGTGCCCCTTATCCAGATGGGTATGCAGATCGACAAAACAGGGCCACACCTGTCCCTGCCGCAGATCCACCCCAGGCTGGCCCTGGATATCACCCGTTCCTGCCGGCATAATCTGGGCGATTGTGCCTGCCGCAATTTGCACATCCACCAGGACCAGATTCTCAGCAGTCCTTGGTCTCCATTGATCCTCATCCAGAAAACAGTGCGGCACCTGGGCATTGAGCAGCCAATAGGGATCAGAATCAGGAATGGACAGAACCACAGATCAACTCTCCCGCTTCACCGCACTCTCATGCCAATGGCGCAGTAGGAAGTCAGAGAGTACTGTCAGAATCACAAAGATCAGCACACCCAGGAGAGTGGTGAGCAACAGAGCCGCAAACATGCGTGGAATTTTCAGGTCATAGCCAGAAATCAGAATCTGGTAAGCCAAACCTGATTGGGTGCCCCCCGTTCCAGCTACAAACTCAGCCACGATCGCCCCAATTAGGGCCAGTCCCCCACTGATCCGTAACCCGCCCAGAAAGTAGGGCATGGCATTGGGCAGGCGCAGGTAGAGTAGGGTTTGCCAGCGGGAAGCCCGGTAGAGTTGAAACAGGTTTAGCAGATTATGATCGGCGCTATTCAGCCCCAGGGTTGTATTAGAAATAATCGGGAATAGGGCCACAATCCAGGCACAGACGACCAGGGCAACAAAGGTATTGCTTTTGAACCAGATGATAATTAAGGGGGCGATCGCCACGATCGGAGTCGTCTGCAGGATCACGGCATAGGGAAAAAAGCTCCGCTCAATCCATTTACTCTGGGTAAATAGAATCGAAATCAGAACCCCAGACATCACTGCTGCGATAAAGGCTACTACCGTAATCTGGAGGGTGATCAGAAAAGCTGGCCAGAGTTGTGGCCAATCCTGAATCAGGGTCTGGATTACCAGGAAGGGACCAGGCAAAATGTAAGCAGGCGTGTGGGTCAGCCGTACGAGGAGATCCCAGACGAGAATCATCAAGCAGCCTACCACGACGGGTGCGATCACTTCTGTCTCAAGTAAAAACGCTGTGAGCTTACGGAAGGGCATATCGCAGAGTTTCAGAGAGCTGGTGGGAAATTTCCCGGCAGTAACTATTAAACTCCGGTGATGTTCGAAATTCTTCCTCCCGAGGATAGGGAGTGGCGATCGGCACCTCAGCAATCACCCGACCCGGTCGGGCTGCCATCACAATCACCCGATTTGAAAGATACACCGCCTCGTAGATGTTGTGGGTGACAAAAATCACGGTCCAGTGCTTCTGATACCAGAGATGCAGCAAATCCCCATTCAATCGACTGCGTGTTAGCTCATCCAGGGCACCAAACGGTTCATCCATCAGAAGAATGCTAGGGTCTGTAACCAGAGCCCGGGCGATGGAAACCCGCATCTTCATCCCACCCGACAGTTCTCTCGGATAGGCCCGTTCAAACCCTTTCAAGCCCACCCGTGCGATCGCGTCCTCTACCCGTGCGTCCATTTCCTGACGCGCCATTCCCACCAGCTTCAAGGGCAGTCGCACATTCGTTTGCACATCAGCCCAGGGCATCAATGCTGCATCCTGAAACACATAGGCCAATCGGTGTTGCCCGGAAGGATTTGTGGTTTGGCTGGGCGGTTCTTCCCAGTGGATCCTGCCACTACTCATCTGGCCCAGGCCCGCAATTAGCTTCAGGACCGTACTCTTGCCGCACCCAGAAGGACCCACCAGACTGACAAACTCTGAGGCTCCGATGGTGAGAGTCATATCCTGCAGCGCAACAGTCCCATTGGAATAGACCTTGCTGACCTGGTTCAGGGAAACTGCAACGTTGGATTCGGAGAAAGTCACGATCGCGGTAGTCCTCATCACCACATCAACCTTGCCATAGCAAGATCCGTGGTCCTAGCATACCGCAGGACAGAAAAACTTCAATAGAGAGCGTAGCCCTCAAGACCCTCACAGCTCGTGAAACCGGTAAATAACCACCCCTGTTTCAGGGTCATTATCCACCTGGGCATAGCCAGCTTTGAGCATGGTATTCAGCAGAGCCTGAACTTCCGTAAAACTCAATTCTGTAGCCAGAACCCCCTGGGTGACAGATAAGCAGCCACCGTGATGACGGGCCGCTTGTAGCAGTTTCACCATCTGTTGTTGCTGAGAGGGTTGAGCCACCGCTGCCGCCACAATGGGGCGAGTCAGGGGCACCCCGATCGGGGAGACGCCATATTTCAACATCAGTTTTAGGCGGTGTTCCTCAGTCATGTTCGGCACCAGAAACAGATCGACAAATTGACCAATGCCAAACAATCCACCGGTACAAAGCCAGAGTAGCCCTGTGCCAATCTTGCCATTGTAAAAACGGTGGAGACCCGCCAGACCGACAAATCCACCGAGCCAGAGAATATAGGAGAGGGTGAGGCGATTCTCCTGTTCTGAAAGTTCTGTCTGTACGGATGTTGCCATGGCCCTTAGTCCTCCCAATGATGACGGCTCTATTCTAACGATCGAGCCCCCTTGCCTGGGTTCGGCATTCCCTCCCCGAGAATGGGCGTTACCGTAATCTTGGCAAAGATTCAGAGGGGAGGCTGTTCCGATGACGGGCTGATTCAACCTGGGCAGGTCTCCAGAGATGGGCCATAATCAAGGTTTGGGGAGTCCGATAGGGTCATCTCGATTGACCTCTAAGCCAGAATCGCATCCCCAAGTATCCCAGCTTGACTGGCACGATACTTTACAATTCATTGCCCAGGCACCCGAATATTTTCTATGGAAGTAGGATTTCAGGCTGATACCGCCAGTTTGCTTGATATTGAAGCTGTACAGAAGCTGTTTAACCGCTCCCGCGCCTCGATTTACCGCTATGCCAATACGGATCCGGAGGAATTGAATCCTCCCTACGATGCCCGGAAGCTGAACCCCGAACTCCGGCTAAACAAAGGGGACCCCCTCCTTTTTCACCCGAATGAGGTGGCCCGGTTTGCCCGGGAAGTTCTGGGAATCAAGCAAGTGGTGGTTGAATTTAAGCAATCTACACAAACCGTCACCAATGACCTCTTGAAAGCCATCCTGACCGAGCTCCAACAAATCCGCTCCCTGCTAGAGTCTCGATCGTAGCCTTTGGTAAGCACCGCCTTGCCTCCTGTTCCCTGTGACACCGTTTAGGCAGAGGCTGGTGGGAAACCGGGAGGACCATTCCCTCATCCGTAACATCCCTTAAAGTCACTATACTTATTATCCTGACAGGTATCTCCAGGCTCAGACCTCCGCTAGTCTAGTAAAGAGGAGAGCTGATGTCTGACGGATTGAGTGCGAGGATTTTGGATATGGTCACTGCGCTGGTTGTCTTGATTGCTTTAGGGATCCTGGGTTGGGGACTGATCCGGGCTCGCCCCTACGGTCAGGTGGGCATTCTAGCCTGGTTACAGTCGGTTGTCTTAATGGCCCCCTGGCTGTTGTTTTTCAGCTTGTTTGCGATCGGCATCTATCTCAACCTGGTGACTGTACTATTTCTGTTTATTTTTTCAACCGGGTTATACATCTATATTGGCAATCGCTTGCGGGCAGCGGGTCAAGATGCGGTGCTCTCCCAAAAAGCCTCCCCTCTGACCGGCCCTTCCGCTCCGGTAGAAGCGAGGGAAAACGAGGCCAGTTCTACCGCCCCTAATGGGACAATGCCCGTCACACCAGCCCCGATCGCGGCCATCCCAGAGGCAGACCTGCAGGCCATTAAGGGATTATTTGGTATTGAAACCTTCTTTGCAACAGAGACCATTCCCTATCAGCAGGGGGTAATCTTTAAAGGCAACTTACGGGGAGAACCTGAAACCAGTCACGATCGCCTCTCCATCGGTCTAAAAGAACGACTGGGCGACAAATATCGATTGTTCCTGGTGGAGAATCCGGATGGCAAGCCAGTGGTCATTGTGCTGCCCAGCAGTGCCGATCCCCGTCCTTCCAGTCTGTTCCAGAAGCTCTTTGCTGGGGTGCTGGCGATCGCGACCCTGGTGACCTGCCTGGAAGCTGGGGGGCTGCTCCTGGGGTTCGACTTCTTCAGCGCTCCAGACCGTTACCCGGAAGTTTTGCCGATCGCCCTGGGTATCCTGGCTGTTCTGACCGCCCATGAACTGGGCCATCTTTTCATGGCTCGGAGGCATCAAATCCGGCTCAGCTTTCCTTTCTTTTTGCCTGCCCTGCAAATTGGATCCTTCGGGGCGCTGACCCGGTTTGAGTCCTTATTGCCCAGTCGCAAAGTTCTGTTTGACATTGCTTTCGCTGGTCCGGCAGTGGGTGGTCTGATCTCCTTGGGCATGTTGCTCATGGGTCTGGTGCTTTCCCATAAGGGCAGCTTATTTCAGATTCCTTCTGAGTTTTTCCAGGGGTCGATCTTGATTGGCACCCTAGCCCGGGTGGCCCTGGGTCATGAATTGCAAAACCCGATCGTTGATGTGCACCCATTACTCGTCATTGGCTGGCTGGGATTAGTGATCACAGCCATTAACCTGATGCCTGCTGGTCAACTGGATGGGGGCCGCATTGTTCAGGCCATTTACGGACGGAAGGTCGCAGGTCGGGCCACCTTTGCCACCCTGATTGTGCTGGGGATCGCGGCCCTGGTTAATCCGCTGGCCCTTTACTGGGCAGTCATTATTCTCGTCCTGCAACGGGATCTGGAACGTCCTAGCCTGAATGAATTATCCGAACCCGATGATGCCAGAGCTGCTCTGGGTTTGTTAGCCTTGTTCTTGATGATTACCACCCTCTTACCCCTGACTCCCAGTCTGGCTGGTCGGCTAGGTATTGGCACGCCCAGTCTTTTTTAACCTATGACCACTCCTTTTCCAATTTTGCTGGTCCTTGATCTGAGTGCCATCATGGCTTCTAAGACACGCGAGTGGCAGGAATTTTCCCGGGTCGGGACCTGTTATTTACCCGATGTTGTGTTGGAGGAAATCCAGTTCCTGTGCGATCGGGCTGTGGAGTCGGAGGAAGAACAAACTGCCCGGGAATTTATCCGTTTCCAACCCAAAAGCGGTTGGCAACCCACTGACATCACCTTAAGCCATCCTGCACTGAGAAGCGGGACGGTCAACACCCTGAGCAAAAAAGCTCGCCTGTCTCTGGAGGTAGGGGAGTGTGCCTACGGGCTATCTGAAGCCAGTGCCTTACAATTGGTGGTGCTGGTCACCAATGATCAATTGCTGCTGCAGCATATTCAGCGGATTGGCGCTACCAATCTCTGCGGTGTTACCATGGCCGCTCTCCTGCAATGGGCTCGTGTCCATCAAAAACCACCAGGGGTGATGCAACATCTCAAGGCCATGCAGGGCAATCTTCCGGGAATGGCCGATCCCAGTCATCTCCCCCGATCGCCCTCATCCCAAAGCCCCTTCACCACCGGAGCCCCCGCCTCCATCCGCCGCCCCCGTCGTCGTTCCGCCCAACCCAGTGCCCTGTCCCAGATCTTCTCGGGGCTGATTGTCTTGCTCGGTATCACGATCGGAGTCTTGTTTGCCTGGCGGCTGATTCAGCCCACAAACTTCAACAAATTCTGGAAGCAAATGGGGTTGCCCGCTCTCC
Source organism: Leptolyngbya sp. 'hensonii' (assembly GCF_001939115.1). Taxonomy (GTDB): domain Bacteria; phylum Cyanobacteriota; class Cyanobacteriia. Next base: position 204,467 of record NZ_MQTZ01000042.1, read on the forward strand.
CTGGGGATCCTCCAGCCCGCAAGCCAAGGTAGGTTCAGTGGAACATTGAGGCAAAACGGGGGTCTGTATCTCTACCGTCGCAATCAGTGAGATTGTTGAGGAAAGACCCATGCTTCACCCCTCATTTGTGATGAAAATCCTTAAACACACCCTTGCTTACCTGGTTCTGGTCAGTCTGCTGTCTCCTCTGGTGGGAACGATCGCCCCCGTAAGCGCTGCCCCACAACCCTCCTATGAGATTGCTAAGAGCAAGCCCAGAAAACCCTCCGGGACCTCAGACTACCTCTCTCCATCCCGCGTGAACATCCTGCGGCAGGATCTCTCCCGTCGCATCGGTATCCCCCCTGGGAAAATTCGGGTCACCTCGGTGACCCAGGCGACCTGGCCCAATACTTGCCTGGGGCTCCCTACTCCTGGGGAAGTCTGTGGGCAGGCTCTGGTAGAAGGTTGGCGTGTCGTCCTGGTTAGTGGCAGCCAGAGCTGGACCTACCGCACCGATGCCAATGGGCAAGTTTACAGGCTGGAAGAGTCCCCAGCCCCCCAAACGGGCCTGCCTCAGGCCATCGCCGATCGAGTCCTGCAGGACGCTGCCCAGCGCACCAGTCTGCCCCTCACCACGCTACGAATTGTCAGGGCAGAACGTCGGACCTGGCCCAATGGTTGCCTGGGCTTATCCCGATCGGGTGAAATGTGCACCCAGGCTCTGGTGCCGGGCTGGCGTGTTGTGGTTCTGGCTGGACCCCAGCGCCTGGCCTATCGCACGAACGATTCTGGGTCGGTCATTCGACTGGAATCATCACCCGGGAGTTAGGACTGAGTGGCCAGCATTCAGACTCTATTCTGACCCCTGCCTGCTTGATCCGCCTATGCCAATAATTAGGAGCCTCTATGGTCAGATTGAGCTTTGTCCTCAGGAGTTTGCGGTAAAATAGCGTTGCACATGACCATACTCCAGACGAGGTAGCGCATAACAATGGCACTGATCACAACTGGCAAAAATCTCATCCGTGATCTGGAAAAGCATGGTGCTCTGGGCATCTACATGCCTCTGGAAGGAGGTCATGAAGGCCGCTATCAGCGTCGAATTCGGGCAGCAGGTTACACCATGTACACGATGACCGCTCGGGGCCTCGGCGATCTGTCGGCCTATCTGATGGCGGTGCATGGGGTGCGTCCCCCCCACCTGGGGAAAAAGAGCAGCGGGCGCGAGGCAGCCGTTGGCCCCGTGTATTACCTGCCTCCGATTCTGACCTATCAATTGAGTCAGGTTCCCTCCCAGAGTAAGGGGCTGCTCCTGTGGCTGATTGAAGGCCACATTCTCTCTAGCCAGGAACTGGCGTTCCTGAACACCCTGCCCCAGGTCGAACCTCGCGTCAAGATTGCGATCGAAGTTGGCGGAGAACGGTTCTTTCGCTGGCAACCTCTGCAGGATCTAACCCTGGCTGCCTGAGCCTGACCCCAATGCCTCACAGGCCATATTTTCTCGCTTGTCGATCATCTGGGGATGAGATCCCTCCCGGCTTGAAGCAATCGCCAATCTGAACAGCAGGACTTGGGTTATCCCCCGAAAAGTCTACAGGGACTGCTGTTCTGGCTTCAGCCTATGCTTCAGCCATCTGGAGCTGGGTGCTGTTTATAAAGCGATATATTAAATTGGGATAACTGGAATAACTTCTGGCCGGGCTGGAGGATATACCAGTAAATATCCTGATCCTCACTGCTGATATGTTTGCCCTTAATTTTCGATCGCCGGTTCGAACCAGCTTCCTGGCTCCTTTCATCGCCCTGCTGGCTCTCGCGTCAGCCCCATTGCCGTTGCAGGCGATCGTCCCTCCCCCCCAATTGCCCCTGCTGGCCCAGGCCAACTCGGATCGGGTCCAGGAAGGCAGCCGACTGCTGGATGAAGGATTTGCCCAACTCAACAACAATCAGCCTGATCAGGCCCTGAAAACCTTTCAACGGGCCCGACAGATTTTTAAGGAGATTAAGTCTCTTCCCGGGGAAGGCTATGTTCTGCTGAACATGGGCTTGGTCTACATGGTCCAACAGGACTACCAGCAAGCCGATACCCTGGAAAAGCAGGCTCTGGAGATCGCACGCCAGTTCAAACTTACGGATCTGGAGGCGAGAGCCCTGATCAACCTGGGGTTAATTCGTTTTCGGCAGCAGGATACGGCCCGGGCGATCGAATACTACCAGCAAAGTCTCCCCCTCACCCAGCAACTTAAAGACACGGAACTGGAGCTGAAGGTGTTGATTAACCTGGGCGATACCTATGTGGCGAGTCAAGATTACTCCCAGGCAATTCAAACCTATGAGCAGGGGTTGAAACCTGCCCAAGCCAGCAAGAATCGTCCCGTTGAATTACAACTCCTGGCCAAAATTGGGGATGCTTACTTTGGCGTAGCCGATTACCTCCGGATGATCGACTATTATAAACAGTTACTCCCCCTCTCCCAGGAGCTGAAAAAGCCTGAGTTTGAAGTCCTGGTTCTGGGCCAGATTGGGGTGGCCTATCGAGAATTGGGGGATACGACCCAGGCGATTCAGTACCTGCAGCAAGGGCTTACCCTGGCCCGAAAAGTGGATAACCGGCGAGAAGAGGGCCGGATTCTGGGCTATCTGGGAGATACCTATCGCTTAACCGGTGAATATCGTCAGGCCATTGAATCGGGTGAACAGAGTCTGGCGATTGCTCGCCAGGTTAAGGATCGCGCAGCAGAACAGTGGGCACTGCTAAACCTGGGGAACGTTCATAACCGGATTGGGGAGTATGGAAAGGCGGTCGATCGTTATCAAGAAAGCCTGAAAATTGCCCGAGACTTGAAAGATAAACCGGGAGAAGCCCAGGCTTTAAATAACCTGGGGGAAGTTTATCGCTTGCAGAAGGACTATAAGCAGGCTGCCCAGCGGCTGAATGAAAGTCTGGCCATTTCTCAGGCTCTGAAACTGCCCCTCATTGAAGGCAATACCCTCCTGAACCTGGGCAATATTTATCTGGAAGAAGGCAATATCAACAAAGCCATTGATTACTATCAGCAGACCCTGAACCTGGCCAGACGCATTAAAGACCGGCAAAAGGAACTCCTGGCTCTGAGCAATCTGGGTTGGGCCTATGTATCGATCCAGGATTATCCTCGATCGATTGAGTCTTCCCGGCAGGCTTTGACGATTATTCGGGAGACCAAAGACCGCTGGGCGGAAGGATTGGCCCTCAACAACCTGGGGATTGGATTCTGGCAGAGTGGGGACTTGGCCAATGCTGAGAAAACTTTTCTGGAAGCAGTCGTTGTTCGTGAATCGATTCGAGCTGGTCTGAGCGATAGCAGTAAAGTCTCTCTGTTTGAAACCCAAACCAATGTTTTCCACAATTTACAACGGGTTTTAATTCTTCAAAATAAAGCGGCTGCAGCCCTGGAAATTGCTGAGCGGGGCAGGGCCAGAGCCTTTGTGGAACTGCTGGCTCGGAGAGCCCGGGGTCGTCAAGGAATGACGAGTGATGAAGTGTCTGTCAAGCCGATTCAAATGGCTGAGATCCAGCAAATTGCCAAAGCTCAGAAAGCAACCCTCGTTCAATATTCCGTAGTTCAGGGCAACTTCACGATCAACGGCAGGCAGGAAGCCAGAGACAGCATCCTTTATATCTGGGTGGTGCAACCCACCGGTGCGCTGACCTTCCGCTATGTGGATCTGACTCCCCTGTGGCAGAAGCAAGAGACCTCCTTGAAGCAACTGGTTCAGATCAGTCGAGCTGAAATCGGAGTCCGGGGACGGTTGTCCTTCCAGGAGAATACAGAAATCCTGGCCCAGGCCAATAATACGACCCAGCAATCTGGCACAACCAACTATGAACATCTGAAACAACTGCATCAGCTCTTGATTGCCCCAATTGCAGACCTGTTACCCCAGAACCCGGAATCCCGGGTCATCTTCATCCCTCAGGATGCTCTTTTTATGGCTCCCTTTGCCGCCCTGCAGAGTCAGGCCGGGAAATTTTTGATTGAAGAACATACGGTATTGATTGCCCCCTCCATTCAGGTTCTGGATTTTACGCACCGACAACGACAAAAAATGCCGGGAATCGGTCGTTCCCCCCTGCAGGATCAGGATGTGTTGATTGTGGGTAATCCTGTGATGCCCAGTATTCTGACCCCCGATGGCCTGCGATCGGAACCCTTGTTTTCTCTGCCAGGAGCGGAAAAGGAAGCCCGGGAGATCGCAGCCCTATTTCAGGTCCAACCCCTCATTGGCAAGCAGGCCACTAAAGCAGTCGTGAAAGAGCGCATCGAAAAAGCCCGCCTGATCCATCTGGCTACCCACGGGCTACTGGATGACTTTACTGGCCTGGGCATCCCAGGAGCAGTTGCGCTGGCCCCCTCTGGACAGGACAATGGCCTGCTGACAGCAGGTGACATTTTAGATTTAAGGTTGAATGCAGAACTGGTGGTTTTGAGCGCCTGCGATACGGGCAGAGGCCGTATTACCGGAGATGGGGTAATTGGGCTGTCTCGATCGCTGATTTCTGCTGGAGCCCCCAGCGTGATTGTCTCCCTCTGGCAAGTTCCGGATGCACCTACGGCATTTCTAATGACGCAGTTTTATAAAAATTTACAGAAGAATCCTGATAAAGCGCAGGCCCTGCGACAAGCCATGCTCACCACCAAGCTCCAATATCCTGACCCTAAAGCCTGGGCCGCTTTCACCCTCATCGGTGAAGCGGAATAGGTAAATCGCACATCAGGTATTAGAAATTCTAATGGAAAGTCAGCAGTCGTTCGGAGGCTGTCTAGGGAAATACCAGGTTAGGCTTAATAACGAAGTCTTTCCCTCGCAGTAGCCCAATCAGGCTTTTAGAGGTTTATCGCATGCTTAACCTTTCCAAGGAAGAACGCGAAACAGTTCCAGAGCGGGAAACTCTTGTTCATCACATTGTTCCAGTGAATCCCGGTTCGCTGAAAGCTGAGGCGGATAAGCTCCTAAAGCAGGGGGTTGATTCTTACCAGACTGGTCAATACGAGGTTGCTATCAAGTTCTCGCAGCAGTCTCTCGCTTTATACCAAAAACTGCAAGATCCTCAGGGAGAAGGGCAGGCGTTGGGTAATCTGGGGGCAATTCACTATGCCCTGAAAGACTACACCAAAGCAGTAGATTACTCCCAGCGGCGTCTGGATATTGCCCGCGATACTGGCGATCTGCGAGGTGAAGGACAGGGATTGGGCAATCTGGGCAATGCCTATCGCCACCTCAAAGATCACGATAAGGCGATCACCTATTCTCAACGCAATCTTCTGGTCGCCCGGGAGTTGGGGGATAAACGGGCCGAAATGGCTGCCCTGAATAACCTGGGTCTGGCTTACAAAGCTTTGAAAGACTATGTCAGTGCGATCGACCATGAGCGCCAGAGCCTGGAGATTGCTCGGGAAATTGGAGATCAGCAGGTCGAGGGGCAAATTCTCAAGAATTTAGGGAATGCCTACTATGCCCTGGGAGACTATCTGCAGGCAGCCGATTACTACGAGCAGCGGCTCAAATTGGCTCAGGAAGGCAAAGACCGTCGCGTTGAAAGTCAGATTCTCAAGAGTCTGGGTAGTACCTATCATGCCCTTGGGGATTATCGTCGGGCCATTTCTTACTTTCAGCAGCGTCTGGAGATTGCCCGGCTGATCAAGGATGCTCGGGGTGAGGAACAGATTCTGGGCTACCTGGGGGTGGTGTATGAGGCCCTGGGGGATTATGAAAAGGCGGTTGAAGCTTATGAACAACGCCTGATGGTTGCCCGACAATTGAAAGATCCCCAGGTTGAGCGCCAGTCCCTGGGAAGCTTACAGGTTGCTTGCTACGCCATCGGCAATTATGCCAAAGCCATGGAGTATTCCCTTTCCAAATAAATTCAGGGCTTTAGGCCCGGTCACCTCCTGTTATGGTGGACCTCAGGTCCCTGGATAGATTCTGCCAGCTATGTCCCCTGCAGAATCTGTGATGCGGTCAAGGGCATTGTCCCGAACAGGGGTGAGACGATCGTCATGCATGATGAGAGATCTCAGTCAGGGCCTGAATCAGGCGCTGGTTGGCCTCCGGTGATTTGACTGCCACCCGAAAATACCGATCGCCCAGGGCATCAAAACTCTGGCAATCTCGAATCAGAATCCGGTGCTGCTTGAGTAAGCATTCCTGAAGTTGAGCCACGGAGCCCTGGAATCGGACCAGCAGGAAATTGGCGGCACTGGGATAGGGTTCCAATCCAGGGATCGCGGTCATGGCCTGAAACAAATGAGCTCGTTCCCTCAGCAGCCAGCTCCAGGTGAGTTGCTGGAACGCGGTGTCCTGCAAGATGGCGATCGCCGCCGCCGCCGCCAGGCTATTCACTGGCCAGGGATCCCGCCAGGTTTGCCAGCGGCGCAGTCGATCGGGATGGGCGATCGCGTAGCCCAACCGTAATCCGGGAAGACTGTAGAACTTAGTCAGGGATCGCAAAATCACCAGATTAGGGTAATCCAATACCTGATCGATCAAGCTTTCCTGCTGATCTGGGGGCAGAAAATCCATGAAAGCTTCATCGATCACCACCAGGGCAAAGGTCTCTAGGTAGGGCAACAGATCCTGGCGCGTCAACAGTTGCCCGATCGGATTGTGGGGATTGCTCAAAATCAGTCCCTGGTTTGAGCCTGCCACTGGACAGACCGTCAGAGGCAGGCGAGTCTGGGAAGTTCCCAGGGCTGCCAGGTCGATCGGCCAACTCACGACTGCCCCTGAAAAAGTTTGCAACGCTCGGAAATAGTCCCCAAAGGCAGGGGTTACTATACAGGTTGCCGCAAGGTCCGCCAGTTCTCGACCGGCCCAGGTGAGTAATTCCGCCGCCCCATTACCAGGCAAAATCCACTCGATCGGTAGGTGATGCACCTGACTGAGGGCCTGTCTCAAGGCCCCGTACTCAGGATCAGGGTAATTGGGCAGGGCTGGCAAATGGGCCTGGATCGCAGCAACTGCCGATGCTGGTGGCCCCAAGGGATTAATGCTGGCCGAAAAATCCAGAATATCAGCAGGGGTACAGTCAGCCAAATCAGCGGCCCAGACCAGGTTCCCCCCGTGTTTCGGTACTGTAATCATGACAAAAAAACGGGCTCTGCAGTTCAAACCTTAGCAGAGCCCGATCGTGAACGAGCGAAACAAGTGAAACTAGCGATTGCCTGGATTACGTTGTTCCAGGATCTGGCGCACATCCGGGCTGGGCGTATAGCTGTAGCCTGCCCCCGACTGCTGGGAATCATCCATAATCTGGGGTGTTACCAGAACGACGACTTCACTCCGGGTATTCTCCTTACTGGTACTCCGGAACAGGGAACCAATCAGAGGCAGATCTCCGAGAATTGGGGTTTTCGTGGTCACGACCCGATCGCCCTCTTGAATGACTCCAGTCAGAATCAGGGTCTGGCCATCCCGGAGACGAATGATCCCCGTTTCCAGACGACGGCGGTTTACCAGTTGCTGAATCACCAGGTTGTTCCGGTTCGGGTCCGTAATGGTCTGACCTGGCGCACTGACCTCTGGCGAAACCGAGAGGGTGACAAACCCGTTGTCATCAATCTGGTCCACGGCGATATTGAGGATCACCCCAACATCGATCGGAGAACCTGGCAAAATCGAGGTGGTTGTCAAGTTGCCTTCTGTGCGGCGTTCTTCCCGGAAGCCGGAGAACACCTGGGAGGTCAGGTTCACCTGGGACTGGCTCCCTTCCTGCACAATCAGGGTCGGGTCCGTCAGCACCTTGGCATTGCCAGAGGTAATCTGGGCCTGCAAGTTCAGTAGGAAGGCCTGGGGAAACTGGAAGAGACTGGGTAACTGCTGGGTGACCGTGGGCAGGGTACCTCGGTTAAAAGATGTCGTAGCCACCTGATTACCCCCAGCATCCGTCGTAATAGTTGTCACCGACTGGTCACGAGTACCGGGTGAAAACTGGCTAATCCCGGCGGTGAAAGGATCAGAGCCCACCCTTGTGGTAGCTGGGAAAACCGTGCTATTGATAGCCTGGCTATTAATCAAGGCACCATTAAAGATGGTGTCGATCCCCTGGCCCAAGGGTAAGGATTGCGGTGAATTGAAGTTAAGGAATGTATTGGCAGAAGAGAAGGGGTTGTTGATGACGGGTTGACCCAATAAACTCCCCCGTGTTTCTGCTTGATTTGGGGGCCGGAACTGGCCAAAGTTAACGGTCGCCTGTCCATTGGCCACGTTGACAAAGGTGTCGGCCACCCCAAAGGAGAAGCTGGAGGTAAAGGAGTCTGTATTCAGCAGGTTAACGTCCACAATTTTGACGTTAACGGCCACCTGGCGCTTCCGCACATCCAACTGGGTTAGGTAGCTAGTGGCGATATCCACCACCCGGGGGGTGCCAATCAGGGTAATCGAATTGGTCCGGTTATCTGCCGTGACCGTTAATCCGCGCAGGGGCAAATCAGCGGTAGTTGAGGCAGTTGGTGCCACCGCTCCCCCACCCGCAGAGTCTGCTCCCAATCCCACCAGAATTTGCATCGCTCCCCGCACCGGCAGGCTCTGGGAATAGTTGGAGCTTCGCCCCAGGGAACTATTAGTCGTTGCACCACCCTGGCCACCCCCAGCCGTTGTCAGGCTGGAGGAACTGTTACTGGTGCTTACCATATTGGTCTCTGGCAAGGAGGCTTTCAACTGATTCAGGCGCAAAGTCCGCAGGATCAGATTCCGAGCTTCGGCAGGCAACGATCGACCAATGAAGATGGTGCGGCCAGACTTACTCGCCTGCAACCCGCTCAATCGCAGGACATAGTTGAAGACATCCTGAACCGATTCATTCTCAATATCCAGAGAAATCGTTGGTCCGGTCGTTGCCGTAGCAGGAGCGGCTCCAGCCGCAGGAGGGGCTCCAGGAGCCGCTCCAACCGATGCTTCTGAAAACGCAACGTTGAGTCCGGCAGCACGGGCTAGCAAGGACAGGACTTCTCGTACTGGCGCATCTCGTAACACCAGGCGAGGCACCCGCTCCGCCGTGCCCAAGTCGATATCTGTCGCTGCAATATCCACTGCAGAAACCGCAATATCCCCGATCGGGGGAGCTACAGCCCGGGGCAAGAACGGGGGAGATAGGGCCGGATTAGGCGCAACCGGATTAGCCGGGTTAGGGCCAGGGGCTCCTACTGGCGCGGGGGGGGTTGAATTGGGCGTCTGAGCCACGGTTCCTGGTGCCCCAGTCCCAGGGGCGGACTGGGAGGTAACCGGAAGGGCGGCCAGACTAATCACCAGCCCCCGATCGGTCCGAATCATTTGCCCTGCTGGAGGACTGTTCTGACCCGTAATCCGAACCCGAACGCTGTTGGTATCTAGAGGAAACACCTCTACAGCAGCGATCCCTGGCGCTGGGTTATCTTGCCGAAACGCTACCGTGGCTGGTAAGCGAAGCTGCGTATTGATGACATCCGCCATCCAGACCTTCCCCCGTTTGGTTGAAAAGACCTGGGGGCGATCGCCACCCTGGGTTTCCAGAAGCACCTGCATCCCAGCAGCCGAAACGTTGGTACGCACGGCGGTAACCTGGGTTGCATCCGCCCAAGCAGGCCGAGCAGCAGCCAGCATGACCACCCCGCTCAGCGCTATACTACCTAATCCTAATATCTGTCTCATAGTTCGCTCCTCACTCAAATATGCGATCCCTTATCAATAAGCCTGTCTACAGTTCAACCTGACGATCATCTACTTCGCGGGGGCGGGGCTAGGTGGGGCAGCCTGACCTTCCGATGGCGTTACTACCACCTGCAGCGTAAACGTTGTTTTCAGCTTTGCCTCACCGACAGAAGTCGCCACTGCTGGGGGCTTGATGATGAGCTTCTGGTTCACTGAATCCCGAGCAGCATTGAAGTTTCGGATAATAACCAGAGGTTGTAACCGTTCAATACTGCGAATAAGGGCCTGAGTTTGGGCAAAGTTACCCTCCATGACAACGCCAAAGGATTGGGTTTTGAGTTTGCCTTTCACCCCTGGCCCCAGCGTGTCATCCGTAACCAAGGCTGGCGGACCGGCAGGGGTAAAACTTTGAAACCTGACCTCTCTTCCAGGTCGTGTAAATTCCCGGTTAATATCCAGAAGCAAGGTGTTCAGGCTTTTCTCATCCGCGAACAAAGAATAAACATCGGTTCGCTTTTGCTTTGCCTTCTCCAGACTGACCTGTGCTTCCTTAATTTTTTTCTGGTTAGCCTGGGCAGCATCGGCTTTACCCTGCAAATCAGCCACTTCTGCTTGCAGGATATTTTTCTGTTCCGATAAAGGCTGAACATAGTTGATATACATAAAGATGGCTCCACCCATGCCCAAAATGGCTACCAGTGAACCAATGACGATGGGAGTCAGCGTAATCCCAAAGAGACTCGGGTAGGCTGGAGCGTCAAAATCACCGCCGGATGCATAGTCTCCACTCATTGCCATTACTTAATGACTCCTTTTTCTTGCAATGTTCTAATACGAGTAACCAACCCGATTGAACCTTTACGCTCTAATTCCCGGATCAGATCATTGGCACCCAATTGACTCAAATTCGTGACAATTTTGTAGGAGGCAACCTCTGGAAATTTAAACGAGGGTGTTTTTTCTTTGGGAAACCCTGTCAACGTAAATGCACCCGAAAAGGCCACCATCTGAGTTCCCTGAAGTTGAGTTTTGTCAGCACTCAGAAAAGGAGATTTTTGCAGCAACAGCAGAAAGTCATTAACCTCGTTATAGCTCCGGGCTGTTCCCGACAGGTTAATCACGCCACCAGACTCCTGAACCAGGTCGAGCTGAACCGATGGCGGAACCCGTTCACTGATATCCTGCAGCAGGGCCGACCAGGGTTTGACGAAGTTGAACACCCCCGCTATCGCATCCGCCTCTTTGGAAATTTCAGCGGCTTGGGCATTAATCACATCGGCCTGCTTCAACTTCTCGTTCAGATCCCCGATGGTGGCATTCAAGCGGGCTTTTTCAGCGTCCAGAGTCTGAATCTGGTTCTGCAGAACGAACCAATATCCACCGACCAAGGCAGGCAAAGCAATCCCCACCAGGATCCCCAGAAACATGGGCACCCGACTACCGGTAACTGGTGTTGCTGTAGGTCGGCTCCCAGAGGTTCCAGCCGAACTGTACTCCGGACGATCGTTGAGAAAATTGATATCCAGACTATACATAAGCGTCAGATCTCCCTTAACCCCAGTCCCAATACAATTCCCAACCCTGGCCGATCGACTTGAGCAATTTCCGATTCCACCTCAAGCTGCAGCGCTGCAATGGGGTCGATCTGGCTAGCGGGCAAGCTCAGTCGCTGACTGAAGAAGTCATCTAACTGACCCAACCCCCCACCGGGACCTGCCAGTAATAACTGGGCAACTTCCTGGTTATCTCCCTGGTTGAGATAAAAATCGATCGAGCGCCGCAATTCATCCGCCAACTCCCCCAGCACCCGCAGCATGGCCGCAGAACCTGGATTGGTTCCCCCCATCTTGGAGGTACTGCCAATAGTGTTTTCCCCTGGCATGACCGGAATCGTCATGCCTTTAAGCAGCTCCGTATCCCTGGAGGGTGGAAGGTTCATTGCTCGATTCAGGGAACTCTGAATCTGAAAGGTTCCGATCGGAACGGTACGAGAAAACTGAGGGACTCCATCCACCACGATGGAGATCTCTGTGCTCTCAAACTCAATATCTGCAATCGCAACCGCTTCTTGAGGTGCAAAGTTCCGCAGTTGTTCGCGAATGCTACGAATCAGAGCAAAACTGGTCACTTCCAGGATGTCTACCTGCAATCCAGCCTGTTCAAAGGTATTGAGATAGGTATCTGTCACCTCTTTGCGGGTCGCGACCAGCAAAACATGAACCTTCTCAATTCCATCTTCATCGACAAAGGAACCCAGCTTCTGAAAATCCACATCTGCCTCGTCCCGAGGGAAGGTCAGATAGAGGCCAGCTTCCTGGTTCAGAACCATTTCCCTGAGTTCTCGATCGTCCAGTTCTGCTGGCACAGGGATCAACCGGGTCACGGCTTCCCGCCCCGGTATGGCAGTAGAGGCCCGCTTCACCTTCAACTTGCTCTGCTCTAGAGCCGTTTGAATAATGCCGGCCATGGCAGTTGGGTCAGCAATTTGCCCCTCCTGCATAATTCCTTCCGGTACTTCTACAGAGGATAAGGTGGTCAGTTTAAATCCCTGCCCCTGTTTTTTGAGCTGAGCGACGTTCACTCGATCTGGAGTCAGCTCGATACCGACCCCTTTCGTCCGCTTTGAAAATAGACCTGTCAGAGCACTAACCACGGCTTTTATCCAGAGAATCGCAAGGTTTTGGGAATTGAGTATAGATCAAAAAAAAGTTCTTATTCAAAAAAGATGTCGATGCATGGTACCCAATTTAGTTCAGAAAAATTGCATTGTGGGAAAGGAAACAAACCTTAAAAAACTAAGTAAAGCTGATCTCCGAAAGAGTCCCCCATCAGAAAACTTCAGACGACTCTAATCAGAGATTCCAGAATCAGCCTCCTCCGAGGAATTTGTTGATCAACTACAGCCATCCTAACCAACCCCCTACATCAGCAATGCTTTTGAAAAAGGTTTATAGGAAAGGACTCAGGAGTTCTGGAATCTCCAAAGGAACCGGTGCAGTCATCCTCATCACCTGGCAATTAAAATCGAATAAATTTACCTGCGATATTACACACAATTTTGAAAAATGAGTACATATTTTCAAAAATAAAGTCTTTCTTTCTTCCAATTGGAGATAAAAGCCTTATCGGGTTACCCAGCTTTTCGATCGCAGACAGACCGTTCCATTTCAGAACAAGCTGAAACCGACCATATCATTAATATCAGGTACCCATTCCATACCATTAAGCAAATCGCCCTGGGTCGCTTTTCTCCTTTACACCCAGGTGCACATGCAATCTGATAGGAATCAGTATCTGACCCATAAAATGGGAAACCAGTATAAGGTAGTCTTCTAATCAGCAAGTGTCAATAAAAAAGTACGACCCATTCAAAATGAAAATCTGGAAGCGATTCGGCATATTTGCCCTCCTGGGACTGTTAATGAGCTGGATGATTAGCTGTGGTGGCAATCCATCTGGATCGGGTCAGGGGCCTACCTCTGGCAAGCAGGAAATTGAGTTCTGGACAATGCAACTCCAGCCCCAATTTACAGACTATTTCCAGACGCTGATTGCTACCTTTGAAAAGCAAAATCCAGAGGTCAAAGTTCGCTGGTTAGATGTACCCTGGGCCGCCATGGAAAGTAAGATCCTCACCTCTGTAGCTGCCAACACCGCTCCTGATGTGGTCAATCTGAATCCTGGTTTCGCTTCTGAACTGGCCGCTCGTAACGCCTGGCTAACCCTGGATGAAAAGGTCAGTCCTGCCGAGAAACAGGCTTATTTACCCAATATCTGGAAAGCCAGCACCATCGGTGGCAAAACCTTTGGCCTCCCCTGGTATCTCACAGCCCGAGTGGCCATCTACAATCGGGAACTGTTCAAACAGGCGGGTGTCAATCAACCCCCCGCCACCTACCGTGAGTTGGCCCAGGTTGCCAAACAGATTAAGGACAAAACTGGCAAGTACGCCTTTTTTGCGACGGTTGTCCCAGAAGATTCTGGTGAAGTTCTGGAATCCTTTGTCCAGATGGGGGTTGATCTGCTAGATCCGAATGGGAAAGCAGCCTTCAATACCCCCAAAGGGAAAGCCGTTTTTCAATACTGGACCGATCTCTACAAGACTGGCCTGCTCCCTCGGGAAGCCCTGACTCAAGGACATCGCCAGGCGATCGAGTTATACCAGGCTGGGGAAACCGCTATTTTGGCTTCAGGACCGGAATTTTTGAACTCGATCGCGAAGAATGCCCCCACGATCGCTCAGGTCTCTACCTCTGCCCCTCAAATTACCGGTGAAACTGGGAAGAAAAACGTGGCTGTGATGAACCTGGTGATTCCTAAAAGCACCAAACATCCGGATGCTGCCCTCAAGTTTGCCCTGTTTGTCACGAACAACGAGAACCAGCTCACCTTCGCCAAAGCTGCCAATGTGCTCCCTTCCACGGTGAAGGCTTTACAAGATAGTTACTTCACAAAACAACCTGCTAATGCGTCTCCTGTTGATCAGGCCCGCGCCGTCAGCGCCAGTCAAATGAAAAATGCAGAAGTGTTGGTGCCAGCGGTGAAAGATATCAAACTTCTGCAAAAGCTCATCTACACGAACCTGCAGGCTGCCATGCTGGATCAGAAGACCGTAGATCAAGCGATCACAGACGCAGCCCAGGCCTGGGACCAACGCAGCTAGGCCCGTAAAGCGTTGCCTGCAACGTCTCTAGGCCGGGGGCGGAGACATCCGACTGCGGGAGGCTTGCTGCAGGGCGATTGCCTCCTGATCCCGCAGGTCATCCATGGCAATCTGCCAGACCACCCGGAAAGACTGAAATGCTTCTAAGGAGATTTCTTCCTCGATCAGGGCATTCACAGCCGTAGCCAGAATCTTCCGGAGTTCCTGCCGCGTCGTTGCTGTGCGAGGTTTATTCATCAGCGTCGTCACCTGCCGAATAAACCCATCCGCCTCATCCTTGCGCCCCTGCTCCAACCTGGATTTAGCCCAGGACAGCCCCGACCAGCCTAGCAGGATGAGAGACAGGATCAACCCCAGAAAATCCGCATTTTCCTGGAAAAAGGAGGGCTTGTCTTTATCATAGTAAGCCTGGGCTCCAGGATGAATTGGCATACTGGTTGCCGCCGTACCATTTGGAGGGGTGATATAAGCAGCCAGCGGCATTTCATTCATCAGATCCTGGCGATGTTCATACATCACAGCCGTAATCTCTTTGACCACTTCTGGATCAACATCTCGATGGGCTAACAGCAACCGTTGCACCGCAACTGTGGGCAGATCGGTAGCTGGAATTGGAGGACTACCCTGATAAGCGCCCTTGGGAACAAATGCGGTATCGATCGTCGGTTTCCTGATTTTCATCGCAGTCGCCTGATCGATCGCAATCAATCGCCCCCCGTGCTTTTGGACTAGTTCCAGGATAGATCGATTCCCAGGAGGGCGAACCCGAAAAATAGCATCGACCTGTTTTTTGCGAAAGGCTTCATCAGCGATCGTTTCACTGGGCATGGGCAAAAAAAGGGGATCCTCCGGATTCAGCCGGTAGTGGTCAGCGAGAAACAGGAAGGACGCATACTGCCCACCCCCTTTGGGGGGTAATCCTACCCGCTTTCCCTGGAGGTCAGGTACCTGGCCAATGCCAGACTTTTCCGTCACAACCAGTTGAAACAGATCAGGAAATAGAAATGTGACCAACCGGGCTACCTCTGGGGCTGGAATATCAGCCTGGGCTGCCACCATCTGAGCTTTTCCGGATTGCAGAACTTCCAAACTCTGGATCGTTCCCTCCGTTTCCAGGACCTGGATTTGAATTTTGGGCCTGTGTCTGGCTACAACTTTAGCCAAAGCCTGACTGAGCTGGTAACTCTCTCCCGTTTGAGACCCTGCTGCGATCGTAAGCCGGACAACTCGGTTACGTTCAAAAACGGTATAAATTGTCAGGATGATCACGAGCAAAATAGAACTGCAAGCGAGGAGCAGAATGGGGCCGTTACTCCCAGTAATAGCAAGGTTAAATCGGCGTTTCATAGCGTACAGGCATTCTGTTCATCAGGACAAATCACTAAATCCATTTGTATACAGATTTTTGTGACAAATCATTGTAATGTTTTCTGAAGTTGACGATCCATGCAGGTGTTGCAGGCAACATCTGCATCAAAATCACAATCATCAAGTGGGTATGAGATGGGTATTGGGTTAGGCTTGGCTATGCTATCCGTCATGATTTGGGTCTGGCTATTGGCCTTTCGGGGCCAGTTCTGGAGAACGGACCAGATGCTGGAGGCAACTTCTCCCCTGCCTGACCCCTGGCCTTCGATTTGTGCCATCGTTCCGGCCCGGAATGAGGCAGAGTTGCTGCCCATCACCCTGCGATCGCTCCTATCCCAGTCCTATCCCGGTGATTTTTCCGTCTTCCTGATTGACGATCACAGCCACGATGGCACAGGGGAGGTCGCCCGCCAGGTGGCCCAAAGCCTGAACCGGAGTGACCAGCTCACAGTTCTTGCAGCGGAGCCCTTACCCCCCGGATGGACAGGCAAATTGTGGGCCTTGGAACAGGGCGTCCGGCGGGCTCAAACCCTCCCATCGCCACCAGACTACCTGTTACTAACCGATGCAGACATTCAACATGACTCCGAAAATCTGCAGCATCTGGTCGCCAGGGCCTGCGACCACCAGCTTTCCCTGACTTCCATCATGGTGTTGCTCCGCTGCAAAAGTGCTTGGGAAAAATTTCTCATTCCAGCATTTGTCTTCTTTTTCCAGAAGCTTTACCCCTTTCGGTGGATTAATGACCCTGCCCATCCAACGGCTGGTGCTGCCGGGGGCTGCATCCTGATCCGCCGCACCACCCTGGAAAAAATCGGTGGCATGGAAGTCGTGCGTCAGGCCCTGATTGACGATTGCACCCTGGCTAAAGCCGTCAAAGCCACTCCCGGCGAAAACCGGATCTGGCTGGGTCTGAGCCGTTCGACCCAGAGTCTGCGCCCCTATGACTCCCTTTCCAGCATTTGGGAGATGGTCGCCCGAACGGCTTTCACCCAATTGGGTTATTCTCCCCTTCTGTTATTGGGAACGATAATAGGAATGACCCTGGTTTATGTGATCCCTCCCTTCACCGCGATCGTGGGTAGCCTGACTGGTTCCTGGCTCCTGGCAGCGATCGGCTTTGTGGGCTGGTTACTCATGTCTTATGCCTACTGGCCGATGATTCAACTTTATGGCTGCCCCTTCTGGTTAGCGGCTTGCTTGCCTGCGATCGCGGTTCTCTACAACCTCATGACTCTGGACTCAGCCTGGAGGCACTGGCGAGGTGCAGGGGGAACCTGGAAAGGTCGCTTGTATTCAGAAAGACAAGTAGTGGGTGATCGGACAGAGTAGCGGGTAATATTAAGTTAAGAAGTTATACAAAATTTGTCCGTAACCCTAGGATGCCATGGGAAAGAGCAATCTTCTAACTGCTTCTTGAGCCTAGTTCCGCCCCCGACCGATAGCCCTGGCCCATGGTGCTCTGTTTGTTGTGAGGAGAGAAGTCAATGGCCTCGATCGCCCGCAAGAATTTATTAGAGGATATTCCTCGCTTTCTTGTTGCCCAGGCTGGGATCATGTTCGCAGTCAGCCTAGTCACCATTCAAACAGGGCTACAGGGTGGGTTTAATCAGTCCTCCTCTATGCTGATTGACCAATCGAGAGCGGATATCTGGGTTGGGTCAGAGAACATGGAGCATCTGGGCTTAACTCTGACCATTCCCTATGACAACCTCACTAAAGCCCGAAAACTGGCTGGCGTTGAAACGGCTGAAGCCATCCTTATCCGTGGCACCCTCTGGAAACAACCCGCTGAAGACAAGATTTCTTCAATTACCCTGATTGGAGCAACGCCCAATGGGTTACTCTTTTCCCCTTTGATTCCCGTATCCGGTAGCTTTGACGACCTGCGGCAACCCTACACGATCATTACGGATAAAACCAATCTGAATGGCCTGAATGTCAAGGACAAAGGGGGGATTGGAAAAATTAATCGCTACCCGGCTACAATTACCGGGCTGACGGAAGGAACCAAAATTATCGTGTTTGACAATTTAGTGTTCACTTCCTTGCAGAATGCTAACACTTACACGAACTCGTCTCCACCAGCCAATCCTGCCTCTCCGCCCAGCCCCAAACCCTTGAAAGCCGAGGATCCAATCAGCTATGTGCTGATTAAGGCCAAACCAGGGCAGGACCTGAACCGGCTGAAACAGCGGCTAGACTTGGCGCTGCCCGATACTAAAGCCTATACCCGGGCTGAAATCTCGCAAAAAACACAGATCTTCTGGCAAGAGCGCTCCGGTATTGGCTTCATTCTGGGGTTAGGCGCTGTGGTCGGGGTTATTGTTGGCATCGTGATTGTGGGGCAAATTCTCTACTCTTCCGTCTCAGACCATTTGAAGGAATTTGGAACCTTGAAAGCGATGGGGGCCTCGAACTGGTTTATTTACAGTCTGATTATTGAACAGGCCCTTTGGATGGCCATTCTGGGTTACGTCCCTGGTATTGCTATTTGTTCAGGGGTAGCCAGTTGGACAGCAGCCACCCAGGGCTTGTTGATTTTGATTACCCCCACCTCTGCTGTAACTGTTTTCGGAATCACGGTTCTGATGTGTGTTGCTTCTGCTGTGTTTGCCATCCAAAAAGTCACCCGGGTTGATCCGGCGATTGTTTTCAAATCCTAGACGTTGAGTGCCGACGGCTACGTATCCTGAATCCCTTTTCACCTACACTTGAATAGATGACAGATTCTGTAATTGAAACCGAAAAGCCCATTCCAGGCGTGTTCCCCACGGGTGGTGCAACATCAAATCCATTGCTAGCAGCAACCAATACGATCGTGGCTGCAGGCATTGAGGTTGTCCTGTCTTCTGGCGGTCAGGATCTCCGTATTCTGAAAGGCGTTGATTGGGAAATTCGCAAGGGTGACATCCAACTCCTGATGGGACCTTCCGGCTCAGGAAAGACGACCCTCCTTTCCGTGCTGGCCGGGTTGCTCACGCCCACGCAGGGCCAGGTCTATCTGCTGGATCAGGAAATTACCAGCATGTCTCGGCGACGCCTGTCCCAGTTTCGGCGGCAGCATATTGGATTTATCTTTCAGGATTTCAATTTATTCCCAGCCTTGACTGCCCTGGAAAATATCGAATCCTCCCTGAACTTGAAGGGGGTCTGGGGTCGTAAAGCCCGTCTGCAAGCTCAGGACTTGCTGGAGCATGTTGATCTGGCAGATAAGGGAAAACTCCTGCCCCGGCAGCTTTCTGGTGGACAAAAACAGCGTGTGGCGATCGCCCGGGCCTTGGCTGGCCATCCCCAACTGATCATGGCCGATGAACCCACCGCCTCCCTAGACTCTAAGAGTGGTCATGCCGTCATGGAATTGCTGCGGAGATTGACCAAGGAAGAGGGCTGTACTGTCCTGATGGTCAGCCATGATCCCCGCATTGTGGACATTGCCGATCGGGTGGCCCACTTGGAAGATGGGGTCATGCAGGAAGATGTCAGATTTTAGACCTTGCCCAATCTGAGTTGGACCAATAACTCGTGCAGGGCCTGACGGGCCACGGGCTCTTCCGGCAGGTGACTTCTGGCTGCAGCCTCTTTTAAGATCTGGCACAGCCGATCGTGCTCCACCTGATGGAAGGCCAGGTCAGCTTCTGGCAGCAGAGACTTCTCCGCCCCAGTCACTTTACGCTCAATCAGTTCGGGAATGTAGGGCAACTGGAACTGCTCATTCAGCATAGCCAGATTGGCCTCCACTGACCCTGTCTGCATCAGGTGAATCCCTGTCAACAGCACCCGGTACCCATAGAGCAATGGCTTCACCCGCCGGGGCTGTTCCCGCTCAAATAATCGCCATTGAGTTTGGGCAAAGCCCAGATAGTGATGACTGTGATGCCGAGTGATACAGGCCGGGGCGATCGCAACCAGGGCCTGATGGGCAGGCGTCGTCTGGACCACTAGGGGCGAGAGGAGCTGCTCCAGCACGTAACCGTTGCGCCGCAGCAGGAGCCGGAAGAATTTGTGTACCTCGTGGGTGACCAGATCCAGGTCAATTCCATCCCGTCGGGTTGAATGCTCGATCGTCTCTGGGCCGGTCACTAGACCCACCACTTCCCCTAAGGGCAGAATATGCACCCCCCGGAGATCGTAGTCGGAATCGGGAGAGGGGAAGCCATAGAGATGGGCTCCGCTCAGGGTGGCAAACAGCAACGGGTAGGGCTGGTGTGTTGCGATCTCGGTTAAACCAGGGGGAAAGTTCATGGGACCATCTGGCGGCGAGCGCGAATCAGGAAGGCATTGGCCTTGCCATAATCTGGCCGTTCGGGCAGGTCCGTGGTTGCAAAAGCTCGATCGAAGTCCCGATGCAGATTCAGTCGCCACTCATCTAGCGTTTTCCAGGGAATTTCCTGGTTCCGAATCGCCAGCAAGCGATCCCGGTAAGCTTCCACCCGCACGGGCACAAACCCCTCTCGCAGGATCGTAATGCCCGAGAGTAATAGTCGGATCAGGTGCATGGCGTGTTTCCACTTGATCGTGCCACTTACCCGCAGGTCCTGCTCCATTTTTTTGAACTGAGAGATGACGTAGCTGTTATAGGTCTGGTAGACCAGTTGGGAGAGGAAGATGGACCGCATGGCCAATAATTCCTGCGCCAGGGGAGTGGCTGTCTCCACCAGCGGGGTATAGAGGCACTCCAGCACATTCGGATTGGCCTTCAACGCCAAAATCAAAAACTTCTGTAATTCCCAGTAGCACTCCTGGGTTTCCTGTTGCTCCAGTTGTTCTGGTACGCCATACAGAGACCAATGCAGATCAGCGGGGGGCAGGTAAATGCCCCGGCGATCGGTATCCGACGCTGCATGATCCAACCCATAGGCCCTGGAACCAACCACACACCGATAGATCACCGCATCAAACAGGTTGTACTCAGTCAGGGGATCATTCGATCGAGCCCAATCCACCTGCTGAAAATGCTTCCGGATACTGAACTCATGTCGTCGCAGCCTCACCTCCGTTCCATCCGGAAGCCGAATCTGGTAAGCGTGGGAGTTATCCGTAGGAGCCTGCACAATTACCCCCACTGCCCCCTTTAGACAGGATACTTCCCCCAGGGCTGTTTTCAGCTCAATGCGAGACACAATCTGCGTCCCTGCAGGCAGAATCAGATTGTAGGTAGAGGCAGGGTTGATCATCATCAAATTATACTACAGTCGTAGTATTTCATGGCGCAGGTTTTGCAGGCCGCAATTGAGGAGGGAGCCTCAATTGACTAATTCCATTGTCGGGTCTTGGGATGAGGGGGACGGTTCAGGAGATGGGGATGTTGTGACATTATCTGCAGCGAGATCCAATTGGTAGGCCAGGGCTTCGCCTGCAGTTGAGACCAGGACAATTTCATAAAAACCAGACTGGTTCAGAGTGCCTGACCAGGCCCTTTCCGTAGATCGCTGCAGCAGCGCGGGTCGATCGCGGGTCGGCGGATAGAAGGAAAGCAGCACTTTAGGGCTGACCTGCAGGCTGAGGCGCACCAATTGGTCCTGCGTCAGAAAAGCGATATAGGCTTTCCCCTCACCCGGTTCTAGCGTTCCTTTCAGTTGCTTGTCGTAAGCTGCGTTGTCGAACTGAACTTTTTCCAGGGCCTTGCCGGATTGGAGCGCCACCACATAATCGGCGGCGATGGCATACCAGACCTGGCCGATCGGTTGGTCAATAAACTTCTGGTCCCGTTGATCGGGAAACAGTTCAAAAAACTGAATGTCCGTCAGGTCGTAAAGGGCACGCTGACTGAGATTGAGCTTGTTGATGATGTCTTTCCAGCGGTTCAGGTCGGTTGCGGTAAACTGGCCCAGTTTTGCCCGCGACTCCGGACGCAACCCCGCCAACTGGGTCAGAAATTTGTGGGCAGTCTCATCCCACTGACGACGCAGATCCGCATCTTCTGGTCCTGTGCTCAACTGACGCCCCCCCAGATCGGGGTGTTGCCGATAGAAGATTGGATTAACAGCCTGGACCAGATAATCGTAGGCAATGCCCAGTTTTGTGCGACGATGCCCCAGGGCTTCCTTCCGAGCCTGTTCTTCCTTGGAGAAGGGAGAAACAGTAGGCTTCACTGAGGGAGAACGGCTGGGCGAGGGGCCTATCTTAGGCGGTTGACTGGTCTCGATCGCCCGTCTCATGGCCCACCAGCTTCCAACCCCCACTGCGCCGATCGTCACCAACATCCACAATATCCCCACAAGCCCTACGCCCTGACGAGGTTGGGTGATCTTCCTTGAGGCAACTGGTGTTGCCCGGGTAGCCTGGGTTGGAGTATAGGGCGGTGGCCGGAGTGGAAACGGGATCCCTGGATTTGCAGGCCCCCCAGCTTCCCCCTCTAAATCTCGCAAAACATCCGTAGCGGAGGAGTAGCGATCGCCTGGACGATCGGCCAGCATTTTAGTCAGGATCCCCTGCAGAGATGGACTAAGACCAGCCACTTCTGGCCATTGCCAGAGGGGCGTTCGGCCATCCAGCAAGTCTTGAGGTTCCTGGCCAGTTAGCAAGACCAGACTGGTCATCCCCAAGGCATAAAGATCGCTGTGGGGTGAAGCCATGCCAAACTGCATCTGTTCTGGCGGCGCATACCCCACCTTGCCCAGGCGCGTCGCTGAAGGAGGGGGACCCTGTTGACCCACGAGGTGGGAAGCCACCACAGCAGCCACCTGCTTCACTCCGCCAAAGTCAATCAGGATGGGTTGTCGATCCCCCTCCCGGCAAATCAGGTTATCGGGTGCAATATCCCGATGCACCACGCCCAACGTATGGATGTACTGCAGCACAGGCAGGATCTGCACCAGCAATTGGGTAATCTCGGTTTCGTGGAAGTGCTGCCCCTGCCCTTTGCGCGTCATGAGCAAATTGCGATAGGTGGGACCAGCAACATAATCCTGCACTAGAAAAAGCCGATCGCTGGATTGAAACAGCTCCCGAAACCGAGGAATCTGGGGATGCTGCAGCTTGTAAAGCACCCCTGCCTCGCGGGAAAACAATTCCTGGGCCTTGCGGAGAGCCTCTTCTCCATGCACCTGGGGGGCAAACTGCTTGAGAACACACTTTTCATTGAAGCGGTTAATATCCTCTGCCAGATAGGTGCGGCCAAACCCCCCCCGACCCAATTCCTGCAAAATTCGGTAGCGATCGCCCAGCACCATCCCCAGGGTAACTACCCCGATCGGAGCCTGAGGCAGTCGCTCACCACAGATGGAGCAGAAACGGCTTCCCGGTTGATTAGTATGATTTTGGCTACAGTAAAGGGTCATCACTCCACACCAAACGAGTCAGATTTTAGCTGGGCTATCCTGAAACCACCGCACAATCCCATCAGCCAGGGCCACCGCCAGTTTCTGCTGCTCCTGAGGATCGATGATCCACTCAAACTCATCCGGGTTAATCATAAACCCCAGTTCCAGCAACACTGAAGGAGCTACCGCTGGACGGGTCAGGGCCAGATTATTCCAGAACACGCCATAGGAAGGACGGTTTAACTGTTGTGTCAGGTGATTGTGCAGCGCCACCGCCAGACTGTGAGACTGAGGATGATACCAGAAGGTGCCCACACCTTTGGTTTTGAGGGCATCTCCCTCGTCGGGCAGGGCGTTGTAGTGAAGGCTGAGGGCGATCGTGGGTTCCAGATTCTGGATCATCACCACCCGATCCTGCGGGAACAAATCCTCATCCCCCTCGCGGGTCAGGATCACCGTCGCCCCTCGGTTAACCAACTGCTGTCGCAGCCGCTTTGCCATCATCAGGGTCACATCCTTTTCCGGATAGCCTGTAGGTCCCCTGGCCCCCAGGTCATTGGCACTGCCATGCCCTGGATCCAGCAGAATTTTGGTTCCTGTGAGTGGCCCCTTGCCGCCTCCCCGTAATTCTGGGCCATGCCGCAGAGACAGGACCAGGCTGGTGCCCTCGTAGCGCAGTTTGTAGCCCCACTGTTGTCGGGGTTTCAACTGGAAAGTGTACTGCAATTGATCCGGAGTCCGTTGCTGCCAGTCCAGGCGGGCAATCAGGGGACCGTCATCCAGGCGAATGGTATCGGTCTGAGCTGTGGTGTTATGGAGGGTGAGGGTAAAACTGCGATCGTCCTGGTTGACGCTGACAGGGACAGGCACCTGGAGAGGAAACCGGATTTCAGTCCAGCCAGGGATGGCCTGGGCTCGCACACCACGAATCAGGGAGATCGGTGGCGCAGTTCCTGGCAGAGTGCGGATCTCCTTGCGGTTAATCCAGCCGCCGTAATCCAATCGCACCCAGGTTCCCTCCCTGGCAGTGACCGTAGACTGAGTCCCTTGGGGTAGGGGTGTCAGACGGGAATAATCCGTACTGGGGCCGGTGCGGGCCACCCCATTCTCTGCCGTGACCTCAATGACTTCAAATTGTTCTGGAGCCAGAACTTCCACATTTCCAGCAGCGACTTGAGTCACGGTCTTGCCCTCGATCGTCAGTTGATACTCCGGCTGTCCCAACTGACCGGGACTTGCCATGCGGGTACAGCCCTGGTACTTCCCTGGGGTGACTGTAACGGCAGGGTGCTCCTGCTGGGTGAGCACGGCAGAGTTTGGCGGCAGGTTAACCGTCTGAGCTTGGGGCTTCAACGGCAGGGTCAGGCTACCCAGACGCACGGCCACCGTTCCATTAACCGGCGCGATCGCACTGAAACACAGCACTTCCCCAGGCAGACGGGCCAGATCCACCGATGGCATCAGGGAATCCGGAGCAAATCCCAATCCCTGGGGTAACACAGGAGCAGTGGACTGACGAATCACCTTCAACGCCAGATCCTGGCTGCCAGAACTGAGGATGAACAGATTATCTCCCAGTTTCAGAGGAAAACTGGGGGCAAAGTGACCAGCCGCACTACGGGGAATGGGCTGACCATTCACCAGAACCGGTTGCTGGGGCGGAGCCGTACCAATGAGAAAAATCCGGCTGGCTGTCGTTTCATGGTTATTGGGAGGATAGGCTACAAATAGAGATGGAGCAGCCTGAACAGTCTTCATAGCAAACAGGAGGAGGGCGATCGCAAGCCCCAGTACAGCGAATCTCAGGAATCTTCTCATTGGTTCAGCGGATTAGAAACCTGGCATATTAGAAGTAGATTAGCCAGGAGACATCGCTATGGTACATGCTGCCGAGAATTCCATGGGCAAAATCATCACAACTTTAACCGTGACCAATCGTTTTGATGAAGCTTTAGCTACGAACCACTACATTACGGCCAGCCAAGTCCGCTCTATCACGCTGAACAACGTGCTGGTGGACAGCGGAGCCACCACCCTCTGCCTGCCCGCTGATATCATCGCCACCCTGGGCCTGGAGCTGTTGAAAGAAGTAGAAGTGGAAACAGCCAGAGGCATCAGTCGAGCGCGAGTGTTTCAGGATGCCAAAATTTCCTGTCTGGGACGGGAAGGCACCTTCGAATGTCTGGAGTTACCTGCAGGCAGAAATCCCCTCCTGGGTGTGATTCCTCTGGAAGCCCTGGGCCTGGAACTGGATTTGCAACGACAAAAATTGCGGCTATTGCCGATCGGTCCTTCCGAAACCTATCTGACCATTTTGTGTACCTGACGCATTGATCTTCTGGGAGGCGATTCTAGCAGCGGCTCTGGTGGTTCTGGTGGAGTTTCCGCATAGGCCATCAATCTCTGGCAAACAGCGTCAGGTAATTCCAGTACCAGCACGATTTCATAAAGTTTGTTGGTCCACATCTCTTCAAAGTCTTTGACTTCAGTTTGAACCCGCTCCTGATCGCCCCGCTTCCAGTTACAAAACACATGGAAGGATTCTAGATTTCGCTCCCAACCGGCCAGGGCTTCATTATTGGAACCATTAAAGGCGATTTTATTGCCTACACCATCTGTGAAAATTCCCACCTTTTCATGAAACTGGTCATAACTGGGATTCAGAAAGCCATCTGGACTGACTGGAATCGCAATCCGAATGTCCAGACGGTTCTGTTTAACCAGTAAGCCCAAAATCTTTAATTGATCCTCCTGAAAAGAATTTTCAGGTTCTTGTAGCGTCTTCAGAAGATTCTCTACCAGTAAGGCTTGTGCAGTATCTAAGCATGTCTCGTCTAAAGTCTCTTCCTGGGAAGACTTCGTTGACTTTTTAGCCGCTCGACTGCCATGGTACTGCTTATAAGCACCGACAATCTCCCGGTAATCCCGATCGTTGAATGGATAACTCATCAGCAAGCGCATTTTGCCCGGATGGTCTAGCAACAACTCCAGACCCTGGGCAACTCGGCTCAAATTGGCGCTGGAAAAGTGACCGGACTTGCGATCGTACTGCACAGCATGGCCCAAAACTGGGAGATAAAACTCTGTATAGGGATTATCTCGATAGGTGGAGTACTTCTTTTGCAAGCCCAAGTCTCGAAACGATAAGATCTGTTCCTCTTGTTGCTCAGGCTCATGCAGACCCAGATCCAGTTGCTGTTCTAATGGCGTTGCAACAGATGCTGTCTTTTTGATTCTGCCTAAGTTCTTAGACATCCGCTATCACAAATTGAGAGCTGATCGAATACCGTTATAGCCTTTCCCAGAAGCACGAGGAGCGAAACAGCGCTACCCAGGCATAATCAATGGAGATCGTCTACTCGACCCAACGATTGGCAGTCCTGGATTTTGCCCGTTTAGCCTCCGCAAGCAAAGAAGGTGGGGGCTTTACCCTCCCCACCCTCAATTTACACCCTCATGCATCAAGGCACTAAACGGTCACTTTCACGGGAGCAAGCTGTTGGGCCTCTTGGGCTTGCGCCTGATGATAAGCAGCCAGTTGGGCCTCAACCTGCTGCCTCACAATTTCTCGATATTCGAGGAAATGCTCATTATGGGCACAAACAGATAGATATTGTTCGGCAACCTTCGGGTTGGCAATTAGAATATGGGCCAGATGATGCCAGAACTTCCAGCGGGTGTTCCGCACCACCCCCTGCCGCCAGCACACCAGCAGCAAGGCCCGCACCATCACCCATTCTGGCCACTTAGGTGCAGGCTGGACTCTGGGTGCCCCCAGCTTCAAGAAATAGCGATAGACCCGATCGAGATACTGCACCGGCTCATAGAGCTGGCAAAACGCCTCCACATACTCCCGAGCAATTTCTTCCACCGGTCGAGTTGGGACAAAGTTCATCAAACTCGTCTGATTCAGCAGACTATCCTCAGCCCACAGCCGCCCCTCTTTCTTGAGCCGATGCCAGAGGGCCGTATGGGGCAGGGCCTGCAACATGGAGAACGTGGTGGTAGGGATGGCCGTCAGTTCAGCAAACTCCGCAATCCGTTGACCAGCCCCCGACTTCTCCCCATCAAAGCCGATGATGAATCCGGCCATCACGCGCAATCCCGCTCGGGTCACCTTGTCGATCGACTCCAGCAAGGGAGAGCGGGTATTTTGAAACTTCTTGGTCAGAGAGAGACTATCCTGATCCGGCGTTTCGATCCCCATAAACACGGCTGCAAAGTTGCAGGCCAGCATCAGATCAATCATCTCATCGTCTTCAGCCAGATCCAGGGAGGCTTCTGTGTCAAATCGGAAGGGATACTGGTGCTCCCGCTGCCAGACTTGCAATTCCTTCAGCAGCAGCTTGACATTTCGCTTATTGCCAATGAAGTTGTCATCCACCATAAAGACGCCACCACGCCAGCCCAAATCATACAGGCACTGCAGTTCGGCAATCAGTTGGGATGGATTTTTAGTTCGGGGTTTGCGCCCATAAAGCACAATAATGTCGCAGAATTCGCACTGGAAGGGGCAGCCTCGGGAAAATTGCACCGACATTGAGTCGTAGACAGCCATTTCCAGCAAATCGTAGCGAGGAATGGGCGTCGTGGTGACATCGGGTTTCTCCCCATTGGCCGTAAAGACGCCCCGGCTTTCACCGCGCTCCAGGGCTGCCACAAACATTGGCAAGGTGATTTCCCCCTCATCCAGAATCAGAAAATCTGCCCCAGCCATCTCCATATCCGCAGGAATAGAGGTGGGATATGGGCCGCCTACAGCTACCCGCTTACCCCGTCGCTTTGCTTCCTGTACCTGGGCAATCATGTCTTCCTTCTGAACAATCATGCCGGAGAAGATGACGATATCAGCCCAGGCCCATTCTTCCTCCGTCACCGATCGCACATTGCGATCGACCAGCCTGAACTCCCAGTCCTGAGGTAAAATTGCCGCCACCGTGATCAGGCCTAGGGGAGGAAGCAATACCTTCCGGTCAACCAATTCCAGGATCTTTTCGTAGGACCAGAGGGTTTTCGGAAACAGGGGATAGATCAGCAGTGCTCGCATTAAATCCTTTCCTTGAGACATGTTGTGCTACCAAGTACTCCTTGATCAGGCTCATCATCCTGATACCGAAGCGTCCGCTAGGCGATCGTACAGGTGTTTAAAAAAGCACAGGCCGGTGGAACTGGTACTCCTCATTATCCAGTAAAACTCTTGACTTATGCTGGTTTTTACTGGTCGAACGCCTCTGAGTGGACTTTGTTAGTAAATATTGTGAATGGCATTGCAGTTTTAAGTGCATTGGTAATCAAACGGGACTGCTTTATATCTGACTTTGTTTCCGCAAGCTCTTTTATTGAGTGCATCCCACTTTTGTAGCCCACCCTGCGGGAAGCAAGCTACACCCTAAATCCCTCTCCCAGAACGGGAGAGGGACTTTGAATCTGGCTCCCCTTCTCCCAAAAAGGGAGAAGGGGCTGGGGGATGTAGACGCGCAGCGGCTTCCCCTTGGGTGGGCAACCTTGCAAAACTGGGATGCTCTCCTTTTATTGCCACAAGCTACATAACTTGTGCCAAAGCACAGAATTTCTGAATCTCTATCCAGATGGAAGCGATCACATCGGTCAGCCCATGGTCGCTCTCCAGTTCCATTAAGGTGACCCAGGGGCGGGCAGATGCAAACCGACGACTGGCGGCAATCGGAATCGTGTCATCCGATCGGCCATGCAGAATCAGGGTTGGCACCGATCGCTGCAGGTCCTCATCCCGATACTGCTGGGCATCAGTCATAAACCCATAGTGGAGGGGGAGCCTACTCTGTTCAATGTAGTGATAAATTGACAGATAACCTTCTGTTGCCCAGAGTTGTTGCTGGGCCGCGCCCAGGCGGGGCAACCAGTGATCCAAGAACTGAAAGGCGGGAGCCAGTAGCACCAGCCGCTCTACCTGGCGCTGGCGCTGGGCCAGCCAAGCCGCCGTCAGCCCTCCAAAACTGGAACCAATCAGAGTCACTGGGGTGACTGGCAATTCGGCTTCTACCTGCTGAATCTGACGGGTTAGGGTCAGGTGGGAGAAATCCCCCTGATTCAAATCTGGGATCTGGAGGGCAAGACCCAACTCAGTGAAGCGATTTGCCAAATATTGAGCCTTCGCAGATCGAGGGCCAGAGGCAAATCCATGCAGGTAAAGGTAGGTGGTCATTGACCCCATCACATGATTTTGACTGACTGATCGAAGCCATATTTTGGGAAAACCTGGGCCAGTTGCGCCTGATCCAGGCCCAGATGGTTCTGTAACAGAGGGCTGAGCACCGATCGGAAATCTGTGGTGATGGCCAGATCCCGACCTTCATACAATTGGGCCGTTGCCAGACCAGGCCACTGACCATAAACCTGCCCCCCTTTGATCGGTCCCCCCATAGCCCACAGAACATTGCCATGGCCATGATCCGTCCCCCCATTTCCATTCTCCCGCAGGGTTCGACCAAATTCTGACATCACTAGAATCACGGTTTCCCCGTAAATGGGCTTCAGTTCCTCCACTAGAGTGGCCAGCCCCTGGGCCAGCCAGTTCAATCGGGTGGCTAACTGGCCCTTACTGCTTCCCTGATTCACATGGGTATCCCAGCCTCCCACGGCCAGAAAGCCCAGTTGTACCTGGGGATCCCGTACCATCAGGCGGGCCAACCGGCGAGCATCCCCAGCTAGGCCTGCTGCCCCAGGAGCCCCGTTGTCGGCCATTTGCATATCAGCCTGTAACTCCTTCAGGATTTCCTGGCGGGCTAGTTGGCCTTCCTGGTAAGCCTGACTGAGGGTATCTTTGCCATTGTAAAGCCGATCGAAGGCCGTCCTGATCTGGGAGCGATCCAGAGGCGTGAGCCGGGTTGCATTCCGACCTGTGGGCAGACTGGCCACTGTCATCGGCCCACTCAGGATCCGGGGTGTGGTACTCCCGACATTCACAGCTCGGACGGGGCTACGACCCGGCAGGGTGGCCATCAACCGGTTCATCCAACCGTCACGGGTGGTTTTGATCCCGGGTGTACCTGTCTCCATGTAGTCCTGAGCCTCGAAGTGGGAACGGGTGGCATCGGGGGAACCACAGGCCTGGACAAAGGCCAGACTGCGCTGTTGCCAGAGGGGAAACAGCGATCGCAGGGCAGGATGGAGCCCAAAACGTTTATCTAACGGGAGAATACTGCCCTCCCCACCAGGACGGGGCAGGGCAATCCGGGGACGGGCCTCGTAATAGGCCGTCTCCCTGTAGGGGACAACCACGCTCAGACCATCCACCGCTCCCCGCAGGAAGACGACAATCAGACGTTTGGGCTTAGCTGTCTGGGCTGGACTACGGTAGGCCCAGCCCTGGACTCCGACCGTTACGATCGTCGCCGTGGCACCCAGAGTTGTTTGTTGAAGAAACTGGCGTCTGTGCATGGATTAGCGCCTCATAAACTCAGGACTACCGAGAATCAGTGCCGCCCGGAGCTGGGGTGGACTCTGGGCGATCGCAGTGGTGGTATTCGGTGAAAACCGATCGCCCAGGGTTTGGGCCAGACGGATCCCATCTACGGATGGAACAGGCTTCCCGCTGGCCTTAATACCCGCCGATAATGCGGGCAGGCGACCGCTAGCTAGGACCGTAGCAAAATTGAGGCGACGGGTCATGGCATCGGCATTCAACCAGGCGTCCTGAGTGTTCTTGTAGCCATCGGGAGTCTGGCAGCCATAGAGGGGCATGCCCATCTGCTGCAACTGCCCCAGGATCGGTCGGAAGTTGGGGAGGTCTGTGCCTGTGGCCCGCAGCGAAGACACCACGTACTGATAGGGTGTCTTAAACTTGGCTCCATAGGACTGGGTATCCCAGAATTCTGGACTCTGGAACAGGGTGCGCAGAACTTCCCGCAGATCACCATCGGTGGCCTGAAACCGCTGGGTTAAGCGTTCGACCAGGGTCTGAGGAGGCCGATCGGCGACAAAATACTGAGCCAGTTTGTAGCTGATGTGGCGGGCAGTGGCTGGATGGCGGGCCAGGATGTCCAGGGCTGTTTCTACTTCGGCAATACCGCTTCCTTTGATGGTTTGTCCGAGGAAGACCTTATCCCCAAAGTCATGGCGTTGGGCTTCAAAGCAAAATCCGTTGTTAGTCACTGCCTCTGGCTGGTTGGGACGGCAGAACCCCCATCCAGTCAGGATACGAGCCAGGGCAATCACATCCTGCTGGGTGTATCCTCCTTTCACCCCCAGCGTATGGAGTTCCATCAATTCACGGGCATAGTTCTCGTTTAACCCCCGGAAGCGGCCACGGGCCCCAGAGCTATTGGGGGCTGTATTCTGCCAGTTATCCAGGTAAAACAGCATGGCTGGATGGCGAGCGGTGGCCTCCAGAAGATCGCGGAAGCGTCCCAAGGTATGGGGACGGATCGCCTGTTGTTCGTAGGAGCCTACCAAAACCCGGTCCAGTCCTTTCCCGGCAAAGACGTTGAAGTGGTTATACCAGAAGTCGGTCAGCACTTCCTGAAGCTGGCGGGGGCTGTCGATCGCCCGCAGAAGTCGTGCTGTCATGGCCTCTTCCAGCACCTGCCGGGGCAGATTTGCAGTGGCGGATTGTCCCTGTTGGCGCTGCATGCGGGCTAACCGGAAACTCTGGATTAACTGGGTGGGGGGGAGTTTCAAGGTTTCCAATTGGGTCAGTTTTGCAGTCAGGGTGGCGGGTTCCTGGATAGAGTCGGGGGATAGCTGCTCCTGGATGTAGCGTTTGACTCCGATCGTGGCTACCCGGTCTATATCTCCAGGGCGGGGACCATACCCCAGGCGATTCAACACATGCAGGACCTGGGGATCGGCAGGTTGGCTGGCTGCCTGGGCGGAGAATGATGTGCCGCATATCAGGAGAAGGGTGATGATCCAGTATCTTGGGGGCATATGGGGGGGTTGGGGAGGAAATTAACCGCAGAGGCACGGAGAATTTGCTAGAAGTCCGATCGATTGTCGCGGCGGTTTTGCATAATTTCAGCAAATTTGCGCCGCTGCTCTGGGGTCAGGATGTCGCGGATGTCGAGCATACTGTTGAACTGGATTTCGGTCAGTTGCTGACGCAGGCTCTCGACCTGGCGAAATTTATCCAGAACCTGCCCTTTGGAAGCGGTTCCTGCCATCAGACCACGTAGTTCGCGTTGTGCCTGCTGGAGGACTTCCCGTTTCTGGGCAATTTGGCTTTTGTACTGGTTGCGAATGGCCTGCATCCGCTGAATCTGAGACTGGGAAAGGTTCAGCTCTTTGAGGATGCCTCCGGCAGGACGACGCTGAGCCAACAACAGGGGAGCCTCAACCTCGGTAGGCAAAGGGAGCGATTGCCCTAGGGTTGTGGGTGCCCCCAAGCACAGCAAAACACTGGTCAGGGCCAATACACGAGGTAAAAACATTGAAATCACCTGCTTTTAAGAGTCGGAATTATTCTGGGAGTCTTCTGGGGGAAAGAACTCCATGGTTGACGTATCATCGTAAACCGCCCCATTCCAGTTCTTTTCCAGAAACGCTTCCAATTGGGTCAGATCTTCTGAGTTGGGTTGGGGGGGGGGCGTTGTCCGATAGGTGATTAAGGCAACCAGTAAACTGGCGGCGATCGCAGGCGGCACCAGCCACCATGCAGGCCGGGTAAGGGGACGGGGTCGCTGGACCGATCGTGGACCTTTTGGGGGACGTTCCAGCAGGGCAACCGTTCCAGAGCGATGAGGAGGTGCCTCCAGAGCCGCCATGATCCGGTCCTCCAGATCGGGTGCACCAGGAGGCACATCAGGCCGATGCTGCCGCAGAAAAGCCGTTAGACGCTGATCATTCTCAGGCAATTGAGTCATGGCTGGACTCCTTCTTTCTCTAAAAACTGCCGCATGGCAGCACGGGCATGAAATAACCGAGATTTTACCGTACCCACTGGAATTCCCAGAACCTCGGCAACCTCCTTCTGGGGAACTTCTTCCAAATCGTGAAGCACCAGCACACTGCGATGCTCCAGACTGAGATGGGTTAACCCCCGTTGTACCAGATCCTGATAGTGGAGATGCATCAGATCCGGCCCTTCGTGCTGGACAGACGCCATATTGGTGATCATCTGCAGCCGCGATCGCCCCTGAGCAAAGGACTGGCGCTGGTCGGAGGCCACATTCCAGGTAATGCGATACAGCCAAGTGGCAAACTTGGCACTCTGGCGAAACTGGGGTAACCCTTTCCAGGCCCGGAGGAAAACTTCCTGAACCAAATCATCCAGGGTAGAAGACCCACAGAGTTGGTAAAGAATGGACCGAACCCGCTGCTGGTGACGACGATAGAGCTGACGAAAGCTCTGACGATCTCCTTTTAAACAGAGCTGGACCAGATAATTATCAGGACGATTATCAGACTGGCCAGCGGACTGATCATCCATTAATGCATCCACCCGTGGGACTCCCTTCGTCTAAGTGAGGCAACACTCTACCTGCAGTATTCCCATCTTCAGTCGGGACGTTACTGGATGGGGCCTGGCTGGATAGGTGCTACCGATGTGGACGATTGGGGCTGGCTCCTGGACCTCCCACAGGGCCACGGGGATTTTCCCAGTTAGTGCCGGGACCACCGACCTGACCCGGTGGATTGTTGTCCCGATCGCGGGCGCTGGCTGGCCCTGTTCCTAAACTAAGGGTTCCGGCGACGATCGCCATCAGCATTGCCAAACCAACCAGTCCACGTAATCCGGGTCTGAAGTGTTTGAACATAGGGCATAACCTCGTTTTGCTTAAGTGTGATGAGCAAGTTCTCCAGTTCTGCACTTAAGACTGAGGAGCTTCAAAAAGGGTTCAACCCGATCGCAAGTTTTTTATCCATTCGAAGTAACCACCTGAGGTTCAACCACAACCCCTTCAGTCGCCTTGCGCGAACTATTCAGCGTCCCAGTCTGTTGTTTGGGCTGATGTACTGGAATCTGGATGGTGAATTCTGTGCCTTCACCAGGAGCAGAATGGCAATGCAGCGTGCCCTGATGTTTCTCGGTAATAATTTGATAGCTAATTGACATGCCCATCCCTGTCCCCTTACCGACAGGTTTTGTCGTGAAGAAGGGGTCAAACAACCGCTTTTGCACAGCCTCGGGCATTCCCGGTCCATTATCGGCAATATGAATCGCAATGTGATGGGGGGCCACAACTTCAGTGCGAATGGTAATTTTAGGGGACAGGGAATCCTGATCAATCTTCTGGCGCTGATGCCCAAACTCCTCCAGGGCATCAATCGCATTCACCAGAATATTCATGAACACCTGATTTAACTGGCCAGCATAGCATTCGATCAGAGGCAAATTGCCATAGTCCTTCACTACCTGAATCTCCGGATGATCGGACTTTGCCTTCAAGCGATTGTGCAAAATCATCAAGGTACTATCGAGGCCCTGGTGAATATCCACATTTTTGACTTCAGCCTCATCCAACCGCGAGAAAGTGCGGAGAGATTGGACAATTTCCCGAATCCGATCGGCTCCCACCTTCATTGAAGACAAGAGTTTGGGCAAATCAGTCCGCAGGAAAGGCAGATCAATCTCCTCAGACCGATCTCGCACCTCAGACACAGGTTGAGGATAGTACTGCTCATACAATTGCAGCAGATCCATTAAATCCTGCATGTACTGATCGGCATGGTGGATATTGCCATGAATAAAGTTAATTGGATTATTAATTTCATGGGCCACCCCTGCCACCAGTTGCCCCAGACTGGACATTTTCTCACTCTGCACCAGGCGAGTCTGAGCCTGCCTAAGCTCCGTCAGGGTGGCCTCTAACTCTTGAGATTTATTCCGCTCCCTGGCTTCACTGTCTCTCAGCACCGCTTCTACTTGCTTACGATGGGTAATTTCAGCCTTCAACTGGTCATAGGCTTCCACCAGTTCGAAGGTCTTCTGAAATGAGGTTGCCAGAAACTGGATTTCATTGGCAGGCAGGGCTGAGGGTACGGTAAAAGTGCCTGTCTTCTTGCTCGCGATTACCGCCTGGTTCAGCCCTTCTAAGGGACGCAAGACATTGCGGCGAATCAAAATGCCCATGAATAGTAGGATGATCACAATCCCGGCAGTCAGCGTCAATGTTGAGGCCAGGAAGGTATTCCCCGCTTCTTGCTGCATTTGCTTCAGGTCCACGATCGCAATAGCCAGCCCTCGCTTTCCAGAGGTGCCAAACAGGACACTGGTAAAGGGCAGAACTTGAACCAGAGCAGGTTTATCATTGATGACAATTTCCTGGGTGGTCGGGATCCCCTGTTGCGAAGCCTGGTTCATCGTCTGCAGGAGTTCTGGGTGCAGAGATCGATAGGGAAGATTCTTGTCCATCCGATGGCTGTGGGCCAGAATCAGCCCGTCTGGATTGACGATCGCCACCTCCATCACGGCAGGCAGGGTGGCATAATTCTGCACCACCCGTCGCAAGGTACTCCGTTGCTCCAGTTCCAGCAGCCCTTCGGTTGCAAATTCCAGGGACTGGGTAATCGATTCTGCCCTCGCCTGAACCTGCTTTTCCAGATCCAGATGAATCAGACGATAGTTAATCCAGAGGGTCCCCAGGCCCACTGTAGCCAGAGAGACCCCAAAACCCAGCAGGAGTTGCCTGGACAGACTCTGATTGCCAATCCAGGGTAGTTTCTTCAAGATTTCCATTGTTCGATCGCCGTTGAGATGGGTTCACCGTTGATTTCGATATCCTGCCGGAGGGCTCGGCCAGCCCGGGGATCTGCCTGCAGGAGCTGACCCATCTGTTCCATGGCTTCCTTCAACCGACTTTGAGACTGAAACATGCGCTTTTGCATGGCCATGTCCCCTTTTTTAAGGCCAGCATAGTCACTGGCGAAAGCTGCTGGTTCCTGGTTCAGGCGCTTGCCTACCTTTTCAAAAACCTCAGATGGCTTGGTCTCCACCGCATGCATGACATCTAACCATGCCCCCAGAAATTGGGTGAACTCCGCTTTTTTCGAGGCCATCAGGGTCGATCGACTGAGGAAGGTATCAATCACCAAACTGTCTACTTCCTTCGTAGTGAAGACAATGTTCCCCTTAATTTTCTGAGCGGTTTCTCCCAGCAGAGGTTGCCAGATCACGGCTGCATCCAAGCGTTTCTCCTCCATCAACTGCACAGCACTTTCATTGGAAATGTCCTCAATCTTAACTTCCTCAGGTTTGAGGCCATGCAGTTTCAAGGCTTCCAGGAGAATTAAATGGTTAACCGTTCCCAGTTTCGCACCGACTCGCTTGCCCCGCAGATCTTTAACCGACTTGATGGGAGCCTGAGCCACAATTCCATCTGAACCCGCTGAGATATTCGTCACCAGCAAAACCACAGGTTTGTCGTTGCCTGGATCAATCTGTACCACATCCCAGAGTGATGCAAAAGCCGCATCCAGGGAGCCTCGCATCACAGCGCGAGAAGAATCCTGCTGGTTTTCAAACCGCACCAGTTCGACATTCAACCCTCGCTGTTTGAATAATCCAGCTTCTTCGGCATAAAGCACAATGTCAAAGCCTGGCCAGGTGGTAATCCCCACTTTGAGGGGCTGTAATGTCTTATTAGAAGCCCCACTGCAGCCATGCAGCGCCAGACTCACGAAAAAGCCCAGCACCAGCAGAAACCCCAGCGATCGGCGAACATTAAACCGGAATTGGAATTGCTGCCGCAGACCAGAAATCACAGACTCAACTTGGGTGGAGAACATAGACTTCCAGGACACCTGTATTTCCCCCTCAGCATTCCCGCAAAATACATGTTTCCCCACAGGGCATAAGGTAAGAAAAGACAGGAAATCCCAATTATTGCTTTCCCCAGAAATATAGACCTAGCATAGTAGCGCAGATGGTAGCATCCTCTAGTACGGCAACTCTGTAGCGTAAAGATGACAATTTCCCTCCCCCTCCCTGAGCAGGTGGTTCTGATTACGGGGGCTTCGACCGGCATTGGGGCCGCCCTGGCAAAAGTCCTGGCCAAACGCTATCCAGGCATTCGCCTGGTGCTGGCTGCCCGGAGTCGCGAGAAGTTGATGACGATCGCTGAAACCTGCCGTCTAGCGGGGGCAGAGGTTGCTCCGGTGCCCACCGATTTTGCACAGATTGAGCAGGCTCAAGCTCTCGCCCGGACTGCCTTGGAGACATTTGGGCGGGTGGATATATTGGTCAATAATGCCGGATATGGCCAGATGGGACCGATCGAACTGATGCCCCCTGCTGCCGTGCAAAACCAGTTTCAGGTGAATCTCTTCGGTCCCCTGGCGCTGACCCAGGCTTTGATTCCTGCCCTGCGGGAGCAGGGAGGAGGTCGCATTCTCAATGTCAGTTCCCTGGGGGGGCGGATTGCTTTCCCCTTTGGCGGCCTCTACAGTGGTTCTAAATTCGCTCTGGAAGCTCTCAGTGATGCCCTGCGGATGGAACTGGAGGCGTTTAACATTCAGGTTAGTGTGATTGAACCGGGGCCAGTTACCACGCCTTTCTTTCAGGTGGTGGCCGAACAGATTCAGCAGATTATTCCCCACCCCTTCAAAACCCCCTATGCGGCTGCTTTTAGAAATCTAGAGACCCTGGAGCAGCAAACCAGTAGTCGGGCCTGGACTTCAGAACAGGTGGCTGAGGTGATCCTGCAGGCCATCACCGATCGCACCCCCCGCCCCCGTTACGTGGCCGCCACCCAGGGGGATCTGATGCTGTTCGTGATGCGGAAGGTGTTGCCCACGAAGGTGGTCGATCGGTTCTGGCAACGGTTCTATGCCTTGGATAAAGTGGCCCAGGAGTGGCGGACCCGTTCACCCAATTAGGCACCCTGGCATATACCCATCACCCTGGAGGTTTCTGAAGCAACCATCCCAACACTGTGGAAAATGGTAGAAAAATTTCATAGATTTAAGGTTGTGGGTTTTACCAAGGATACAAGCCCTGCCCTCATTGCTTTTTAGCTGAATCTATGGCCAGATATCGCAAACGCCTTGACCGCCAGGAAACCCCTGTTAAGTTTTTGATTCAGCCTGCCCAGGGTTTATTCCAACCTCGCCCATTTCCAGTTCAGGCTCAAGTAACGCCAGCAAAAAACCAGCAGAGTTCTCAAGCATCCCGGGCAATTCTAGCCAAGGCAGAGAAGTTCGGTCATCACCCCCATCAGATCTCGGTTGTTTCCAGGCAACCTGGGATTGCTCCTGGAATCCAAACCAAGCTAACTGTAGGCAAGCCCAGAGATGTCTATGAACAACAGGCAGATGCGGTGGCCCAGCAGGTTGCGGCTTCCTCACCCTCGCTTCATGATCTGCCTATCCGCAAGAAACCTACAGAGGACGATCGCGGCAGACCCGCAGCTACAACCTTGGATATTCAGCCTTTGGCCCAATCTCAAACCACGGAGGCTCCAGTCTCTGCCAATCCAGCCCTGGAACAGTCGATCGAACGCAAACGGGGCAGGGGAATTCCCTTATCCGAAGACGTGCGGGAACCGATGGAACGTTCCTTTGGAGCTGACTTTAGTGGCGTTAATGTTCACATGGATGCTGACTCGGATCAGCTCAATCGATCCCTGAGTTCCAGGGCCTTCACCACCCAGCAGGATATTTTCTTCCGATCTGGAGAATATAGCCCCAGCAGTCGGAGTGGGAAAGAGTTGTTAGCCCATGAGCTGACCCATGTGGTGCAACAGAATGGTCGGGTTCGCCAGGGTCAGCCGGGACAGGGAGACACCAGGCCGATCGCAGGCTCCCTGGCCCAGCGCTCTCCCCAGGTGATTCAACGGGATGTGGGCTTTGAGTTTGAAGTGGGGAAATGGAATTTAGAAAAACTGAACGCTCCCCTCACCCCCAAGCAAAAAACTGGCAAAAAAACAGTTAAAAATGCCCAGATCGATCCGAATGGCCTGAATAAGGATACGGTTGTCCATGCAGGTCCCAACTTTAACCTCAAACCTGATCAGGGGGACGATGGCTGGCATATTGAGTTTGTGATTGAACCTCCCCTGCCCGAAACCTCCTCTGGCAAGAAGCAGCTCAAAACAACCATGAATCAAATGAAGCGATTGGGGGATCTCCTGATTAGCATGAGGAGTGAAGCCAAGATCAAGCGCACAAACAGTCCCTTCCATCGCATTTTATCTGCTG
Source organism: Leptolyngbya sp. 'hensonii' (assembly GCF_001939115.1). GTDB lineage: Bacteria > Cyanobacteriota > Cyanobacteriia. The sequence goes on from NZ_MQTZ01000042.1 coordinate 243,527, forward strand.
ATGCAGGCTTAGGCATGGGGGATGTGCTGATTACACCCTTCAGTACCATGCCTGCCGAACCTCAGGTTACCGCAGGCATCCGCCTGGATCAGTTGGCCAGCATCATGGAGAAAATGTCACCCGCCAATCTCCCCGGAGAAACCCCGGCCAAGAGTCAACAACGAAAACAGGGAGCCGCCTACCTGGGTTATAAAAACGTTACGGACACCCAACTGGTTTCCAGTTCTCCGGCAGAAGCAAGAGCCCGATTCGCCGATTTCCCTGGAAAAAACCTCCGCTCTCCTGACACCGCCAGTGATAGCCTGATCAGTCTGCTGGCCCTGATGAGGGCCTATCTGGATCGGGCATCCCGATCGATGGCCTATGCCAAAACCATGGCTCCTTTAATGGCGCGGACAGATTTTGCCAAAACCTTCAACCTAATGCCCGAAGCCACGTACTATCGTAGCTATCCGAATGAATGGGTGGCCCTAGTGCTGCATGTGGCGGGCATGACGGGTCAGGGAAATCAGCCTTTCTTCACAGGGGCTGTCACCTATACCCAGGGAACTGATTTAACTGATCTGAGAAATGCTCTGAGTCGGGAGCAGTGGGTCAGGGGAATTTCCCAGGGGACAGATTATCTGACTGAGAAGAACTTCCCAGACCAAAATGTTGCGGCTTATCTGTTTGGGTTAGGGAAATTAGGGAAACGCACGGATAAGGTCGGTCAGCGCCGGAAGTTCTTCGGTACCTCCACTGAGGTAGCGGAAGCTCCTATCTTTGAATTTCGGCGCATGGCTGGGGATCTGCCCCACACTGCCTGGCCCCAATTGGCCCTGGAGTTGTTTACTTACTTCAAGGAGGCCAATGACTTGAAGGATCCTACCTTCACAGCCGAGAAAACTCATACGAAACGCAATGAGGAAGAGTGATATAACGGTATAAGTTATTGCTGGGCTGCAAAATCATTCTGACAGTCTTGGGGGACGATCGCACCTGCCTCAGGTTTTGCAAGTGCGTGTGCGATAGGTTTTTCAGTCCCGTGATCCGTACTGGGTAACGATTCCTCACCCCTTTACTGACCCCTATGGCTACAAAACGCACCTACGCTGGCAGAAAGAGACGGCAAAGCAACACTGTCTCTCCCGCTCCAATTGAAACCGGGTTGTTTGAGTCCCGTCCCTTCACAGTGCAAACCCAGGCGGAGTCAATCTCTGCCACCCCCACTCACCAATCGGCTGAACAGTCCCACCCAAGAGCCAGCCTGAATCAGTCCTTCCTGCAGGCTCAGCGCTTTGGCCATCACCTCAGCCAGATTGCTGTCCATACTACCAGTACCACAGACACCGTCTCCGCTCCCCGCAAGCGACGGCGACAAAATGCTGACTTACCCCCTTTGAGTGGGTTGGTTCCTGAAGAAGAGGATTCGCTCCAGCGTCAGGCTGAGGGCAATGGGAGCTTTGAAGCAGGCAACCATTTAGAGACTCGCATTAAGGAGAAACGGGGAGGGGGCCAACCCCTGGATCAGGGCGTGCGATCTTTCATGGAACCGCGTTTTGGCCACAGTTTTGCAGATGTGCGGGTGCATGCTGATGGTGATTCCGTTCAGATGAATCGGGAGTTGCATGCTGAAGCCTTTACCAATGGGCAACATATTTACTTCAATGAGGGCAAATATAATCCGAACTCCGGCAGTGGCAAGCAGTTGCTGGCCCATGAATTGACCCACACCATTCAGCAAACAGGGGGCAGCAAGTTGCAGCGGAAGGAGGGAGGCCATTGCTCCGGTTGCTCCTGTCCGTCCTGTGGTCCGGCTATATCCCGAGTGCAGCGGCAGCCTGCCTTGACTCGATCGTCCCTCTTGCATCGTAAATTGACAGACTTGCTCCCCTTACCGATTCAGCACATTCAGCGGCAGGCAGATACTGCGGCCCATAGCACGGGCTGCTCCTGCCCCACCTGTGGTCCGGCAGCAGGCCAGGTGCAGCGGAAGGAGGCCAGCCATGGTCCAGGCTGTTCCTGCCCCAATTGTGCGGGCCAGGGGGGCAAGGTCCAGACCAAGCTGACGGTAGGAGCCCCCCAGGATCAGTATGAGCAGGAAGCCGATCGGGTCGCGGCCCAAGTGATGCAAATGCCTGCCCCTCAGCCCCAGCCTGTGCATTCCGTGCAGCGGCATGGCCAGGGCCATGAGGACCAGGCCCAACGTCATGGGGACCACGACGATCAGGCCCAGCGGCACGAAGAAGAAGACCAGGCCCAAACCAAGGCGATCGGCGATACCATCACCCCGATCGCCCAGCGCCATGAGGACCACGATGATCAGGCCCAGACGAAACCGATGGTCACGCCTGTGTCTGTACAGCAAGCTGGAGCAGCCAGTGGCAGGATTCAACGCCACTCCTCCTGGGAACACCAATTGCTCGGAGATGTCCCCCCAGACAAGCTGGCCCAGTTAGGAAGCTGGCAGGATCTGATTAAGAAAGGCAAGCACATCGATACGCCAGAGGTGGATATTCAGGGCGTTGGGAAGATTAAAAAGGGCAACGTTATGCACGTCATTGCCCAGGAACTCAAGCGTCTGGAAGTCTGGCAAAAGAATCCTCCCAAAGGAGCATCTGATACGGATAAGCAGGGATTGAAACAGCATGACCCTACCTGGGATGTGGTACTGGTTTCCCTACCGAATACGAAAAATCCGAAAGAACCCCTGGTGGTCACTTACGGGGAACTGAATACCCTGGCTGACTACTATGGCAGTGCCGATATTATGAAGAACGCAGATCCAACCAACCGCTGGCAAATTGTGCAAAGCGTGCGTCAGGAAACTTTCTTCCGCTTAAAGGATATTTATACCAAGTTACAGGGCAGCCTCTCTGATACGGATAAGCAGGATCAGGACGTGCAGTCTGCTGAAGCCATGATGCAGGGGAATAAACTGGTTAATCAGAAGGTCGGGTTCAAATTCAAGGGAGCCATGACCCCAGACTATATCAGTAGTCTCAAGGGCCAATTAGACCTCCTTGCGGGAGATAAGCCCCTGATTGGGCAAGGGACAGGGGCTAAAGGGGATACCAACTCCTATGGTGCCACTCTGGCCCGTAATGCGTGCCACTTTGTCCCAGAAAGCTGGCATAGCTGGGCCAACTACCACAATATTGCCCTGGGTTTAGCAAGACAGGCTTTTGATAAGAAGATGGCGGCTATCCCCTATGCCCGCAAGGCCAAACAGGATCCCGCCAGTGCTGATGGCTACCGAGGCACAGCGAAGAAGCTGCGAGAGGAATCTAGCGAGCTAGCCAATGAAGCCCTATTGAATAATGGCTTTGGGGATCACTACCTGCAAGATTCCTATGCGTCTGGTCACATGATCAATAAGACGCAGATTATGCAGTGGTACATCGAATACATTGAGACGAGTAAGACCTTTGACTACTTCAAGGACAAGAACTGGCGCAAGGTTCAGCAAATGGCCTACAAGCAGCCAGGAATAGTTGATTCGGGTCAATATGATAAGTCAAGGGTTAAAGGGCACCGGGGCAATACCTCTGTGGGAGGTGGGAAGCAGGGACCCGTGCTTCCTGCAAGGGAGGCCAGAAATCCCCAATCTGTAGAAAATATGGCAGGAGACTGGCTGACCCGGTTTAAGGCGCTGGGGCTACAGGTACCTACATCTTTGCAAACCGCTGGGTCTCCAGAACGGCAACTGGTTGAGTGGTGGCAAAAAGAGGCGATGAAAATGCTAGGCAGCCGCAAGAAGTCAGGGGATACGTTACAAACCAAGAGCCCCCTGCAAGGTCAGCCCCTGAGAAGTGCGCTCAAGAGCTTGCTGCATGACGGCATTATCAAGATGTCTGGATCCTCCTTAGAAAGCCGAGGGCTGGCCATGCGAGACTCCAGTACGATTACCATTCCGGGCACGGCCTCGAATGAATTCAAAAAGCTAGACTTTACGTTGCGGGATGACTACGTTCCGAAAAACAAGAAGAACTTTAAGCAGGCCCTGGTAGCCAGTGCTCAGGGAGATGATAGCCAGTATCAGAAGATGGCGGCCTCTGTCACCTATGGAGATTACTTTGAGTTCATGAAGAGTGGCTTTATCCAAAAATCGACGAATGCCCTGCATGACGCCTTCTGTCAGAAGGGCTTAGAAGTCAGCTCTGGTGAAGGTCAGCCCGTCTTTAAGGTCTATGGCGATGATGCCATGTTCAATCAGGAAAGTGCTGCTGGGGTGAAACACTCTGGGGAAACAGCCAATATGTCGCGGGATTCCGTGCTCAATATGATCGCAACCGGGACTGAGGCCGGGATACCCACTACGAAGATCATCAATCGCCTTCCCGCTTATGTGAAGGTGAAAGGGTTCAGCGATGTGACCAAACTGGAAGACTGGCATAATCCGAAGGGTGGTCCTTCCCTGAAGACCTACTGCTTCAGCAAGATCTTCCCCAGCATGTCCTGGGATGTGAAGCAGAAGATGGCTCCTGGTGTGGTGGGCTCTGACCTTGGCAAGATCAGCAAGGATGAAACCGTCCACGGGTCAGATGCATTCTAAATGAAAGAACCTCTGCCTTCCCCCTCTGCAACAGTGACTCAGGATGCCATTCTGGCATCTGTGGTTGCCTTTTTTCAGGCGAATGATTGGTCCTTCTCCCAACACGAGACGGAACCGATCCTGCAAATGCAGTATCAGGGGGAGAATGGGGAATGGCTCTTTACCGTTCGGGTCAGGGAGATGCCAGGGCAGGTTGTGTTCTACTCTGCCTGTCCAGTTATGGTGCCGGAAAAGAAGCGTCTGGCGGTGGCTGAATTCTTAACCAGGGCTAATTATGATCTGATTATCGGTAATTTTGAGCTGGACTTTGAGGGGGGTGGTGTCTTGTACAAAACTGCCAGTATCGTCAACCAGGGGACTGACCTCAGCTCTCAACTCATCGGGCAACTGGTTTTTGTGAATGTGATGACAATGGATCGGTATCTGCCGGGGCTGATGTCCGTCATCTATGCCAATGTCAGTCCTTCAGAAGCCATTGCTCAGATTGAACAGACCCCGACCCCGGAGAACCCTTAACTTTGAATTTTGAGTTTTGAACCAGTATTCTTAACTCATCCCTTAAAACTCATAACGCCAGTCAGGATGGATCTGCTCGAATACCAGGCAAAAGCCCTGTTCCAGGAAATGGGTATCCCGGTTCTTCCCTCCCAGCGGATTTACCAGCCCAAAGATTTGAAGGGGTTGAAAATCCCTTATCCGATCGTCCTTAAATCCCAGGTGCGCCGTGGGGGTAGAGGTCGATTGGGGGGCATCCGGTTCGTGGAAAACACGATCGACGCCATTGCCGCTGCCCAGGCGATTTTTCATCTTTCGATCTCTGGAGATTACCCGGAACTGTTGCTGGCAGAAGCTAAATATGATGCGGAGCGGGAATTTTTCCTGGCTGTCGCCCTGGATAGCTCCGTCCGTCGTCCGGTGCTGCTGGGTTCCCAACAAGGAGGCGAAAACCTGGAAGCCGCCTTACACCAAATGCAGCAGGTTGTCGTAGATCAGGATTTCTCACCATTTTATGCCCGTCGGCTGGCTCTCAAGATGGGCCTGCAGGGAGTACTGGTGCAATCGATCAGCACGGTGGTGGAGAAAATGTACCAGCTCTTTGTTCAGAAAGACCTGGATCTGATTGAGATTAATCCCTTGGCGATCGACGCCAGTGGCGCAGTCATGGCTCTCGATGGCAAAGTCACAGTGAATGATGGGGCACTGGGGCGGCATTCAGAGATTGCGCTGCTCACCAATCGCATGTCTAAAACCAGCGCTGGCAGCCATAGTAGCCTGGGTTTCAGGGCAGAACCACCAGCCCCCAGGTCAGAACCTACCCTTCCCCCTCTGGTTAGGCTGGATGGTAATATCGGCATCCTCTGCAATGGGGCCGGGCTAACGATGACGACCCTGGATCTGGTGGCTCAGGGCGGCGGCAAAACAGCTAACTTTTTGAATATCGGGGGAGAGTTTCACTGCGGCTGGCCCACCATCGACCTGACAGAACGGGTCCAGCAGGGGTTAGACCTGATCCTGCAGGATAAGCGGGTCAAAGTTGTGTTGATCAATCTCCTGAACAGTCTGAACAATTCCAATGGCGTTGCTGCTGCGATCGGGGTGCATTTGCGGCCTAAATCGCCAGCGATGCCTTCACCCCATTTCGTAATCCGCTGCCCGAATCAACGGGCGATCGAACAACTGCAGGCGATTCTGGGAGATCAGGTCTTCCTCTCCGATCGTTTGGATGATGCGGTAGCGCAGATTATTGCTCTGGCAAAACCACCCCGTGCTGGACGGGCTACATCCCGTCGCTAGGAGTTCCTGGGTTCCTGGTTCTATACTAAGAGTTATGAATTTTACTGCCACCAGCAAGGTACTAATCCAGGGGATTACAGAGCCATTAGGGTCTGCCTACACACCTTTGATGACAAACTATGGGACCCGCGTGGTTGCAGGTGTCAGCCCTGGCTGTGGGGGGCAGAAAATTGGCGGTATTTTAGTCTTTGACATGGTGGAGCAGGCTTTGGCCCAGATTGGGCCTGTGGACACGACGGTGCTCTTCGTTCATCCCTATCAGACCCTGGATGCCGCCCTGGAAGCGATCGCGGCTGGCATTCGCCACATCATCATCATTACAGAAGGGGTTCCCCCTCTGGATATGGTGCATCTGCTGCGCAAAGCTGAAGCTACCGAGACCCTGATTGTGGGTCCGACCAGTCCTGGGATTATCGTTCCCGGACAGGTGCTTTTAGGTACCCATCCCAGCGAATTCTATACCCCTGGCCCGGTTGGCATTATTAGCCGCAGTGGCACCCTCACCTATGAGGTGGCCCTGGAACTGACCCGCTGCAACCTGGGCCAATCCATCAGCGTTGGCATTGGCAGTGATGCGATCGTTGGCTCCTCTTTCTCCCAGTGGCTACAGATTCTAGATGAGGATGAGAATACGGAAGTCATTGTCCTGATTGGGGAAATTGGGGGGGATGGAGAGGAACTGGCAGCCCGGTATGTGAGTGAGGCGATCGATAAACCTGTGGTGGCTTATATTGCCGGTCAGCATGCTCCCCGGGGCAAACACCTGGGCCATGCTAGTGCCATTATTGCCTCCCAGATTGCTACCGGCATCCAGGATGCTGTTTATGTGCCTGATTCCAGTTCTGTGGAAAATAAAATAGCGGCCATGAAGCGGGCCCAGATTCCTGTGGCCGATCGGCCCTCCCAGATTCCTGACCTGGTCAGACAGGTCCTGGTCAGAAAATCGGCCTGAGAAGATTATTTCTAATTTGCTACCTGAAGCAAATTCAAACCGTATAATGCTGGACAATCGAGTTAGTGAATCTGGCTCAGCTTATGCCCACTGCCACAACTCAATCTCAACTGATGCAGTTGCACCCGGGCGATCGGCTGCAGTATCACGGGGTGATCTGGACCGTCGAAGACTACAGTACCTATGACGACCCGAATGGCTACGAAACCCGAGAATGGCTGCTCAAGTCCCCGACAGGCAAGGAATACTACCTGCTCCGCGAGGTCGATCCCCAACATCCAGAGAACCGGATTAACTGGTACATTTCCGAAGAACTCAAGCAGCCCAAAGTGTTTGAGCCGACCACTTCTCAGGATGTCACCGTCAAGCTCTGGGAAGAGATGCGAGACCAGCGAGAACCTTATCCGGAACTCAAGGTCTTCAGCCGTACCTATGCCTTTGAATCCAGCACCCAGGGCAGCTATCAAGGTGAGGAAGGACGATCCGGACGCATCACCTGGGACTACTGGGACCAGGAACATCAGTGGAATCTGGCGATCGAAGCCTGGCCTGATCACACCCTGGCAATTTACTCTACCCGGGTGGTCCAGCCCGAAGATTTCTCTGCTGTCCAGAAGGCACCTCCGGCGATTCGGTCAGCCTATTCGTCCCGTCCCAATCCAGGCTCACCTGATTCCCGGACCTGGCAAGTCCTGATTGCGATCGGGATGACGTTTACCGGTATCCTGTTCATGATCTTTGGATAGGGGAGCTATGCCAACGTCACTCTTTGTTGAGCACCATGACCAGGGTCTAGCCTTCTACCTGAATGGGGACCTGCAATTCGACACCACAGATGAAGCGCTCTACCATGAATACCTGGTTGTTCCAGCAATGGCCCTAGCGGTGCAACGCTTTCCCAAAACGGACCTGCGGGTTCTGATCTGTGGGGGTGGGGATGGACTGGCAGCCAGGGATGTCTTGCGTTTTCCTCAGGTGCATCAGATCGATCTGGTGGACTACAGCCCAGAGGTGATCCACCTGGGAGAAACCACCTTTCAGCCCTTCAACCAGAACAGTCTGGCGAACGATCGGCTCACAGTGCATGTGCAAGATGCTTTTGACTTCGTGGCCGCATGCCCAACGGCAGCTTACCATGTCATTCTCTGTGATTTTACCTATCCCACCTGTGCGGAGGAAACGCGGGTTTATAGTCAGGAATGGTTTGCCCATCTGCAGCGGATTCTCCAGCCTGCCGGATTGATCAACACCAATGGGGTCTCCCCGGAGAACCGCACCCTGGGGTTCTGGTGCCTTTACCAAACCCTGTTTGCAGCCAGTCTTTTTCCCCGCCCCATGCAGTTGGCAATTCCCTCTTTTCGTCAGCATGGCTATGGGAATTGGGGTTTTTTCCTGGCCTCCTCGACCTCGATTCATCAGTCCGAAATGGCGGCCATCTCCCTGCCAGCAGGATTGCAAACCCTGACACCAGAACAGCTCCGGCAGAGCTTTGTGTTCACAGCCACGATCGCTGAGTTGCGGCATCAGGTTTTGATTCATACCCTGGATGCGCCTCAACTGTTCTACTACTTGCTCAATCCAGGTACCACCTCTGATCCCAGTTCCACCCTGGCCCTGTCCGTGGATTTTCTAGACCTAGAAGAAACCGGGACTGCCCAGATGGGACACAATCTGCTGGATCTGGAAACCACAGCCCGACTCTGGTTGGAACAGATCTATGCTCTGGAGGGAGAAGCCACCGATCGTCCAGATTTGAGCCATCTGCTGCCGATTCAACATCGCTACCACAGTCCTCGCATGACGCAGGAATGGCTCACCTATCTGCGTCAGTTGCTGGCAGAAATCGACCCGGCTAAACTGCTGGCCAGTTTACTGGACCGTAGTTCCGAGCTACCGCCTAAAGTGGTCCAGAACCTGCGCCAGTTAGCTGAACACCTGCGATCTGGCACTGTCGATCGATGGGCTACGGTCAACCCAGAACTGGTGATGCTGCTGTCTCTGTCCCTATTAATGGCTAACTTGGTCACCCCCGATGCCGTTTTTGCCAAGGGCTATTCCAGTTCGTCTTACTACAATGACGGCTACTCCGGTTCAGGGGGCAGCGATATGAAAGGGCTGGGATTTGCCCTCACCGCCGCCGGAGGCTTCTGGCTCTTCAGTTTGTTGCAAGACAATGATGGACGGAACTAATTGTCTGGCTGATCCAGCAAGGTCCGGTCAGGGGAGCCTGGTGCTGCGAGCATTGACTGTCCACGATCGCCTCGCCTGGGATGCTCTGGTTCAAGCAGCCCCTGAGGGGTGCTTCATGCAATCCTGGACTTGGGCTGATTTCAAAGAACTGGAAGGGTATCAGACCTTCCGGTATGGTCTGTTTGCAGCTACTGTCTCTGGGGGTTCTCCCCCAAGCACAGCTCTGGTGGGTGGGTGCATCTTCTATTTCTATCCGAACCCCAACCCCAGCAATCTCCTCCTGGCCCCCGGTGGTCCCCTGCTACCCCCAGGCTTGACCCCTACAGCCATGGCCCTCCTGACCCAGCAGGCAGAAGCGCTGGCCCGATCGTTGGGGGCGATCGCCCTCCGCATTGAACCTCTCTGGTCCCAGAAACCCGATGGGATGGCAGCTTTTGTCCGGGCTCCCGTTGATCTCCTTCCGTCAGAGACCCTGCTGGTGGATCTGCGACCGGCTGAGGTCGATCGGCTAGCCGCCATGAAACCCAAGGGGCGCTATAACCTGCGCTTAAGCCAGCGCCGGGGTGTCAAAACAGAATTTACGACGGATCCCCAGGCGATTCCCCGATTCTACGATCTGTTCTGGGAAACGGTGAGACGGCAGGATTTTTTTGGGGAACCCTACGGCTTTTTCATCAACCTCTGCCAGACCCTTTTTCCAGCGGGAATGGCAGAAATCGGACTGGCGACCTGGCACGGCAAACCCCTGGCAGGCATTCTGGTCCTCTACTGGGGGCAGCGAGCCACCTATCTCTATGGGGGCCGCAGTGATGCCTATCCAGAGGTGATGGCCCCTTATCAGCTCCATTGGGTTGCCATGCAACGGGCCAAAGCACGGGGATGTACGGTTTATGATTTTTATGGGTTCAGTCGTACCCCTGACCATGCCTATAGCCGCTTCTCACGGTTTAAAAGTCAGTTTGGGGGGCAGCCCGTGACAACGATCGGAGCCCATGATCTGGTTTTCTACGACCAGCTTGCGAATACCCTGATTACCCTGTTCCGGAAACTTGCCCCACCTTCATAATCTGTTTATAGGCAATGCATGCAGCGCCTCTACTAGACCCACGATGACAACCCATTTTGAATCGGTGTGACCTATGAACCCTGTAATGCTGAACATGCTCAATCAGACCATCCTGATCCTGATGGAACTGGCGGTCGGCTTTGGCCTCTTCTGGCTGGGTCAATTTCTCTACCAACGCCTGTTCCGCCGCATTGCCCTGAACGAGGAACTGTTCGTCCGGGATAATCCAGCCGTGGCGATCGCCCTGGTTGGCTACTATCTCGGGATTGTGATGGCGATCGGGGGAGTGCTGGGCAAATCTTTCGTTTCCTGGCAAGACCAGATTCTGACCCTGCTCAGCTATGGTGTGATGGCGATCGTCCTGATGTTGGTGGGGGCCTGGGTTGGCGATCGGCTGATCCTGAGGCACTTTGACTGTGCCCGTGAAACCCGGGAAGAACAGAATCTGGGGGCTGCTACCGCTGAAGCCGGAACCCATATTGCCAACGGCCTGGTTCTCCAGGCGGCACTGGGAGGGGACCAGGGCGGCTGGCTCGTGGCGGTGATCTGCTGGGTGATTGGATTGGGGGTGCTGTATCTGGTCAGCCTGATCTATCCTCGCGTCACCCGCTATGACGTGTTTGGTGAGATCCGCAACCGCAATAATCCAGCGGCTGGCGTGGCCTTTGCTGGTCTATTAATTGCGACAGGGAACCTGGTCCGGGTCGCCTTCAGTCCGGAATTCCACAGTTGGACAACCAGCCTGCTGGATTACGGCCTCACCCTGAGTATTTCCCTCCTGGCCCTGGTCCTGATTCGCTGGCTGGCTGATTTAATCCTGGTCCCAGGAGTGAAAATCTCCGATGAAATCGTTCATCAAGAAATCCCAAATGTAGGAGCGGGCTTAATTGAAGCCTTCTCCTACATTGCCGCTTCTTTCTTAATTGCCTGGGTGATCTAGTCTTCCGCAAAAATATAGCGGTATAGCTCACTCGGATCGGGTTCAGGGCTGCTTTCCGCAAACTTCACAGCTTCCTCAACCAGCGTCTGAATCCGCTTATCGATCGCTTTCAATTCTTCCTGAGTGGCCAGATTTTGCTCAACCAGATAGGCGGCCATTTTCTTGATCGGATCACGGGCAAACCAGAATTCCTTCTCGGCTTTGGCTCGCAGTTCATCCGGATCGGCCAAGGAGTGCCCCCGGAAGCGGTAGGTGAGGGCTTCAATCAGGGTAGGGCCTTCCCCAGCGCGGGCACGGGCCACCGCTTCCTGGGCGACAGCATGCACCGCCAGCACGTCCATCCCATCCACCTCAATCCCAGGCATGCCAAAGGCAGATGCTTTCTTGTAAATCTCTGGAATAGAAGTCGCCCGCTCATGGGCCATACCGATCGCCCACTTGTTGTTTTCCACCACGTAAATAATGGGGAGCTTCCACAACACAGCCATATTCAGGCATTCGAAGAACTGGCCATTATTAGCCGCCCCATCCCCAAAGAAGCAGGCGGTGACCTGATCAGCCCCACTATCTCCCATCACTTCCCGGCGGTAGCGGCTCTGAAACGCAGCTCCTGTGGCCACAGGAATTCCTTCGGAGACGAAAGCAAAGCCCCCCAGGAGATTATGTTCCGCTGAAAACAGGTGCATGGAACCACCCCGGCCTTTGCTGCAGCCCGTCGCCTTGCCAAACAGTTCTGCCATGACTTCCCGCGCTGGCACCCCTGCACTCAGGGCATGGACGTGATCGCGATAGGTGCTGCAGACAAAATCATCTGGGCGCATAGCCTTGACCACCCCACTGGAGACAGCTTCCTGCCCGTTGTAAAGGTGGACAAAACCAAACATTTTGCCCCGGTAATACATCTCAGCGCACTTATCCTCAAACAGGCGTCCAAGGACCATATCTTCGTACAGGATCAGTCCTTCTTCCCTTGTAACCTTGGCCGTAACCTGAGCGATCGGTAATGTCCGTTCTTGAACCATTGATTTGAACTAACCTGTATTAGCAAAGCAATTAATTATTCTAGGATACTGTGTAACCACCCGCCTAATAACAAAACCCCAAAGGCTGAGATCGCAGAAGGGTGGGGCTTCATTGTCCCCTAACCACCAGGGATCCACCCCCACGGGACTCGGCTCCAGGGGAAGTGGGTCGGACGATCGTCTCATCCTCCAGAAGAAACTCCCGAATAAAGCGAGCCAGCGATCGCTGCATCAACCCAACCCCAACCCGCTGCCCCATGTGTTGCACTTCTGGATTCAGCAATAACCGGGGAATCAGGGGCAGAATTCGAGCAGGGTCAAAACCAGGAGTCTCCCGCAGAATATCCCAGATGCGCTTGATATGCTCCAGGCTTTTTTGATCTTCAGTCGGCAGGGTCGGCGGATTCACAGCCAGACCAATTCGCTCTTGTAAGGCATAGGTCACACTCTGGAAGATATTGCGGCCAAAGTTATCGACCGTTTTGACAATTTCCTCGACTAAGTGCTCCCGAATAAAAACACCCCGCTCCGAGAAGAGGAAATCCACCGCCTGATCCATGACCCGGTTGAGGTCATAGTCCGAGCTATTGCGGGCATTGCGGAGCAGATTCTCCAGGCGGTTCCAGCGGAAACTACCATCCTTAAACAGCAGATCGCGCAGAGAGTTCCGCAACTGGGGTGCCGGGTCTGTGAGCAGCCGCTTCGAAATGTAAGGATAGGCATTGCTCAAAACCTTAAAATTTGGGTCCACATTAATCGCAATCCCTTCCAGGGTGACCAACGATCGAATGATCAGGGCATAGTAGGCTGGCACCCGGAAGGGGTATTCGTACATCAGGGCTGAAAGCTGATCCGTAATGCTCTTGAAGTTCAACTCAGCCACACTGGCCCCCAGGGCATTGCCAAACACATTTCCCAAAGCGGGAATAATTGGTGTCAGGTCCGTGTCCGCTGACAGAAACTCCAGCTTGACATAATCATGGGCCAAACCTTCAAAATCTCGATTGACCATGTGCACCACGGCCTCAATCAGGCCATAGCGCTGGGCTGGTTTGACCTCACTCATCATGCCAAAATCCAGATAGGCCAGCTTGCCCTCTGGAGTTGCCAGCAAATTACCGGGATGGGGATCGGCATGGAAGAACCCATGCTCCAGCAGTTGCCGCAGGGAACACTGCACGCCCACATCAATCAGATAGCGGGCATCAATTCCCTGGGCATGAATCACCTCTGGCTGAGTCAGCTTGGTCCCCGTCACCCACTCCATCGTCAGCACCCGCCGCTGAGTATATTTCCAGTAAATGCGGGGCACATAAATATCCTGAAGATGGCCATACAGTTGAGCAAACCGCTCGGCGTTGTGCCCCTCCTGGATATAGTCCATTTCTTCAAAAATGCGAGACCCGAACTCATCCAAAATACCGACCAGATCGCTCCGGACCCGCTTCATATTGCCCATCATCCAGGCAGCCAGCCGTCGCAGAATGTAGAGATCCAGGGTGATACGCTCGGCCAGCCCAGGTCGTTGGACTTTCACCGCCACCACTTCCCCCGTCGGCAATTTGCCCTTATACACCTGCCCCAGGGAAGCTGCCGCGATCGGTTGGGGACTCAGCTCGGCATACAACTTATCCGGTCGATCGCCCAATTCCTCTTCAATGAACCGAAACGCCACTTCGTTGGGGAAGGGGGGCAGTTGATCCTGGAGTTGGGTCAACTCTTCCAGATAAATTGGGGACACCAGATCCGGGCGTGTTGAAAGAGCTTGGCCAATTTTGATATAGGCAGGGCCGAGATCGGTCAGCATTTCCCGCAGTTGCACTGCCCGTTGCCGTTCATTCTGCTGCAAGCGATCGGTGCGCCGATCCCACCAGAGGGCAACATAAAAGGTCAAAAACGGCCAGATAATCCCCAGGAAACGTCCGATCGCTTGCAGGGGACGGTATCTGTAGTAGGCCGCTATCGCAGCGGCATCGTAGCTTAACGCTTCATCGGTCACGGCAGCATGGGCAGGCTTCAGGGTTTTACCCAGAGCCGGATGTAGTTCGCTATCGATATCAGCCATGATTTCTACAGCTTCTGGCCCACCAGATAAGACCGATCGCTGGGGCGTTGGCCTGGAATCGGAGCGCGTTGGGTCAGCAGGCACGGTTTTAGCAGTCATGGAGGTTTAAAGAGGGTTGCTGGGGCAGAACACTATTAAGTATTGTAACAAGAAGCCTTCAGGTTTGAGCCCTCCCCTAAGGATAGGACTTGAGACATTCAAAGCTGGAGTAGGGATGTTCCCCTCTATCAGAGGGGATATTTACCCAAAAATGCTAGAAATTGAGACAGCGATTTACTCTGCCCTATGTTACTCTCCTTGCGAATTGAGAACTTTGCCCTCATCGATCGGTTGGAGTTGGAATTCGGCTCCGGATTACATGTCTTGACGGGGGAAACGGGTGCAGGCAAGTCAATTATCCTGGATGCGATCGATGCGGTTCTGGGGGGGAAGATGACCGGGCGAGCTATTCGTACCGGTACAGAGCGCTCCCTGATCGAAGCTGTCTTTGCCCTGGAACCCGCCCTGGTCGAGTGGTTAGGAAAACAAGACATTGACCCGATGGACGGGGAGATGCTGGTCTGCAGTCGGGAGTTGTCCCTGACTCAGGGCAACTTCCGCAGCCGTTCCCGTCTGAATGGGGTTCTAGTCAACAAGCAGCAGATGGAGGAATTGCGGACCCATCTGGTCGAGATCACCGCCCAAGGCCAAACAGTCCAGTTGGGCCAGGTGGCCATCCAGCGGGAATGGCTGGACAGCTATGGTGGCACGACTCTGCAGGAACAGCGCGCGATCGTCGCCTCCGCCTATACCCACTGTCAACAGGCGCTGCAAATCCTGGAGCGCAGACGACACTCTGAACAACAGCGACTGCAACAACTCGATTTGCTGGACTATCAGTTCCGAGAACTGAAAGAGGCTAATTTGCAGGACCCGGAGGAGCTGGTCCAACTCCAGCAAGAGCATCAGCGGCTGAATCACAGCGTTGATTTGCAGCAGCAAAGCTATCTGGTGTATCAGGCCCTCTATGAAAACGAAACTGGACGGGCCTGTGCCGATCTATTAGGACAGGCAGAAACCCTATTGAGTGGCATGCTGCAGTACGATAATGCCGTCCAACCCATGCTGGATTTGGTGAGTGAGGCGCTGGCTCAGGTTCAGGAGGCCGGACGCCGGATCAATGACTACGGGGAACAGTTGGAAACCGATCCCCAGCGCCTGGAGGAAGTCGAAGAACGCATAGCTGAATTGAAGAAGATTTGCCGCAAATATGGTCCGACCCTGACAGATGCGTTAGCTCATTACGACAAACTCCGATCGCAACTCCAGGATCTGAACGGAGAAGGCCAATCGATCGAAGATCTGGAGCAAGACTATCAGGCCAAAAAGGCCGTTCTGACCGAAGCCTGTATCCGGTTAACCCAACTGCGCCAGTCCGCTGCCCAGATTCTGGAAACTCGTCTGGTGGAAGAGTTAAAGCCCCTGGCCATGGAGAAAGTGCAGTTCCAGGTGGAAATCATGCCTGCGACACCGGCCAGCCATGGGGCTGACCAGATCACCTTTCTATTCAGCCCCAATCCCGGAGAACCCTTACAGCCACTGACGGCAATCGCCTCCGGTGGGGAGATGAGCCGCTTCCTGCTGGCCCTGAAAGCCTGCTTCTCCCAGGTGGATGCGATCGGAACGATGGTTTTCGATGAAATTGACGTGGGGGTGTCGGGACGGGTGGCCCAGGCGATCGCTGAGAAACTCTACCAGCTCAGCCTGCAACATCAGGTTTTGTGTGTGACTCACCAACCGATCGTCGCAGCCATGGCCGATCATCATTTTCGCGTCAATAAGGAAACGATCGGGGATGGGACGGGAGTCAGAGGCAAAGGCAACCAGAATGGCGCTGGAGACGACGTGCGGACTGTGGTGCGAGTCAGGCCCCTGGATGGGGACAACCGACGACAGGAACTGGCTCAAATTGCGGGGGGGCGAACTGGAAGTGAGGCGATCGCCTTCGCCGAATCTCTGCTGGTGCAGGCGGGAGCCGTGCGCCAGCAACATACCTCCTGAACCTTTCCTGAGTCGATCGGCAGGCGATCGACCGGTGGAGTCATTGCCCAGTTGTCTATCAATCAGGGGACTGGGAGCAATGTCATACCTTGAAACGATAAAGCCTGATCTGGTTTGACTCTATTTCTTTGGCAGTTTCTCGGCAACGAGCTGCCTGAATTGGTGCCAATCTGCGTCAGATTGAAAAAAACTACGTGGCAATAAAATAGCTTGATTGAGAGAGGTATAAAGCAGAAAAATATCGGCTACTTCTCGATACTTTAGTATTATTTCCCAGGGGCACCTCAACTCACCATAGGCATGACTCCAAACAATACGTTCTTGATCAACGACTCCAGATATTTCTCCTTGAATCAGCTTGTTGCTTTGCCATGCTCGTTTGATCTGGCGCTCTCTGAGTTTTGGTATAACCACAAGAAAATACACAAACAAAAAAATATCAAAAGCCAATCCAAAACTTGTAATGTAGCCAGAGAGACTTAGCACTTTTATTAGAGCAAATCCAAGCCAGAACCAGGGAAAGCCTTTTAAGATCCACCTTAAAAGGGCTGGCATACAACATTGCTGAAAGCGATTAAATTGCTGTTCGGTCAACGTGCCACTAAATTGAATGCTCATTAATTAAGTGCCTTAAGTTCTCGAAATCCCTGATTCACAAACTTCTGATGCTACTAATTCTGCTGAGTTCAGCCAGTATAGCTAAAATTGGCTTCATTGAGCTGTGACTCATCCGCAATGGATGGCAGTCGAAAGTTAATCTGGTGGTGCATCAAAACAATGTGGGTCTGGTAAAATGAGCAGATAACAGCTCACTCCTTAAAACTATGGAATGTAAGCTCTGCGGTCATTCTAAGACTCATAAACACGGCAAGATGCCTAACGGTCATCAGCGCTACTTCTGTCCTGAGTGCAAACAAACTTTTTCTGAAAGTTTTGACACCCTTTACTACTATCGCCACGTGAGTCCAGAGCAAATCCAACAAGTACTCCAAGCTCACAGCGAAGGAACAAGTTTGAGAGGCATTAGCCGAATTACAGGACTGGCGTACAATACCGTTGTCAGCATTGTCCGCTCAGCTAGCAGCAAGGCTCAGCTAGTTCATAATGACTGACTTGAGCAGGTCACAACGACAGAAGTGAGTGCTGATGAGCTATGGTCATTTGTACAAAAAAACAGAAGCAATGTTATCCCAACGAATCAGAGGTAGGAGATTGCTGGATTGCTCTAAGTTTGGCGGATTCAAGTGGATTAGATGAACTTACTTGCAGTTTCGAGTTCATCGCATCATATCCTCCCACCAGCCGAGTAAAGGATGGTTGCGGTGAGGGATGTAGCGTCCTCTGGTTCGTATGGCGGTAAGTACAGATCGTAAAGTAGCAGAAGAAACATTCTCTGCCTCTGACCAATGCTTGACTATTGCTAGAGTCGATAGGATTTGCAGGTTAGGTGCTTCCCGTTGAAAAAATGAACTTGCTTTCTTATCATCGGTAGCGATCGCCCATTCTCGGTGAACTGCAATTGCACAGGTCGCTGATTCACCATCATCTCCCAGCTCAAAAACATAGTTTACAAAGGTTTCTTCCTCACTCTCAGAAGTAAAATCTGCAACTGCAAGTAGCCCCTTTTCCATAGCTGCTTCAAACTGGTTTATATCCTCGTTATTTGCGTCTGCCAAGCGTCGGAGAGTTAGCAATTCTCTTGCTCTAACGACTTCAGTAACTACGACTTGAGCTGGTATGGACTGTATAATCTCAATCAAATGCCCAGAGGCACAGAAGTTCAAGACACAACAGGCATCAAGAACTATATGGGAGTGTTTGATTTCCATAACCTATCTCCCAATGTCTTACGCCTGGCGCAAATCTAGATAAGCAGATTCTTCCAGCATCCCGCTGGAATGTTCACGTAGTGCTTCTGCTATGCGTCGGGCTTCTAAGCGATCGACACCAAGGAAATCTGCAAAGCGTCCTTCAGTAATAAGTCCTTGATCCAAAGCTTCAATAGCAAGGTGTTGATAATGAATAGGAAGTACATTATCCCGCTGATCGATTTCCTCTAAACCTAACTCTTGCTGTACCTTCCTAACCTTCAATCCTCGATCTCGCAAACGATCCAAAGTTCCGGACGGGATAAGTTTCATATCTTCCAACCGATAACCAAGGGCTTCGATCGACACTCCATAATAATGAGCAAGGGTAAACAAATTAGTTGGAGTAAACTTGCCATGAGTCCGATACATATCATTAAATCGACTCAGCAAGCCACTTGTAGGCATTAGGAAATATTTTGGGAAAGCTTCAGCTAAGCGTTCACTCTCTGGTACTCTTTGGTACTGTCCCTCAAAATCAACAACAGGCTTTCGTCTATGAGCCAAAAAATGGAGATAACCATGAGCCATAGACCAACGCCGCCGTTCTTCGTAGTGCCCCAGGTTTATTGCCATACAGCCACCAAGCTGTTCATCGTAGCTGTAAATTTCTGAATATTTTGCTGGCATATTTAGGTAAAATACCCTAATCCCTACACTCTGCTCTAAGATGCCTCGCAGCATTGGGATAGGACCATCACCCAATCCAAGCCGCTGACGCTCTGAGATCGCAATACTTTCCGCCGCTGCTTCGATCTGCATATTAGCCACGTCATATTCCTGAGGGTAGTTACGTGGAATTGGAGCATCCATTATCTTTTCAAGCTCCAAATAGTTGCGACACAGTTCCTCAAACCGCTCAATAATTGGAGTGATTCGTGCTTCTTCCTGTTCATTTCGCTGATAAGCAGCGCGGAACTGAACCTCAAATGGCTCAGTGACAGGACTGGAACGAACGAAATCGCTGACAGCTTGCCCGTAAGCACGAGCTAATTTTATTAATTCATTCGGCTTAAGACGCCGCTCTCCCTTTTCTATGGCAACAATGGTAGTGCGTGCAGCGTCAATAACCTTAGCCGCATCAGCTTGGGTCAGCCCACTCTTCTTCCGCGCTTGTTGTAGGAGTTCTCCTAATTTTCGTAAATCAATATTGTCGAGAATGTTGTTAGCCATAGCGTTTCCTTTCCACCCTTACTGAATCGTCTCCAAATAGCCTCTGAAGTATGGGTGATATCTACTTCTCGTCCACTTCTAAGGTCGTTGAGATCACCCTTACCTGCGCGTAGTATCAACTCTTTGATGTAGGGTGATCCATCTGCCTGCTGAACTAGATTTTCGAATTCCACACTAAGTTTGGCAAAGTCGCTTTCCCTAGATCCTTCAAGATTGCTAATTATTTGTGCAACACTAGCCGCCATTGCCTGAGCCAACAAGATGGGGAGATCACCTTTAGCTTTGATATCTTGCTTGAGTTTCTCCAGCACAGCCCTTGCACATTCATCGCTAGTTGCAGTTCCTTCACATAGCCACTTGTACGGTTTTTGATAAAGCCGCCTGAGTCTGCTATGGACAATATCTCCATCGGGCATGACAACCTCCGCCTCTCGGAGTTATTTGATACCCCAAAGCTAACCGACGTATCTGACATTGTCAACTATTTTCTGGATTCTTTTCTTGAAATGTCAGGCTAGAGTTTTGCTGGATACCCAAATGGCTTGATTTACAGGTAACGAGAAGGGGAGAATAATGCTCGTCAAGATGAAACTGTGGCTCCAGTACAAGTTGGGCTGTATAACAATTCGCTTGCGGCGGATGGCCTCAATACTCTGGTGTTGACTCGAAGACTCTTACCCCCGCTGAAGCCCAAGCCGTTATGCCGCCGCAACCCCCCCCTTCGTGTCAGGTTAGCTGTTAGGATGCAATAATCCCCCAGAAGCGAAAGGCTTCAACTGATGGGCTCCCATTCTTCTTTGGGCAGATTGGGCGGGCACCAGAAGAGGTTTTTACTGGAGACCCCCAGAGAATCTAGAATTTCCCGCATGATGTCCGTGCAATACATCCAGTATCCGAGGTCCTCATACATGCGATCGGGATTAAATTCCTGGTCGTAATGCACCACATTGGGAAGATCGGCAAATTCATCGGAAGACTGGGGAGAGATGACGAGTAATCGCCAGGGTTTTCCCTGGCAGCGGCTTTCTAACTTGCTGGCCAGATCAATGATGCTGCCCCGATCGGCAATTCCTGTACGAACAAAGAGGACTTTATCGCAATGGCGCAGGGTGTACCAGAACCGACCCGCACGGGCAGAATAGCGAACCCGCATGCGGTCATAGACGGGTTGCATATGATTGACCGGATCATCACTCTCTTCCACTTCGTGCGCGAAGGAAAGTCCGGACCAGCGAGTGTGATAGACCCGTCGATGGTCATGGTTGTAGTGCAGGAGGGCTGGATTCCACATGTCGTAGAAATTGCTGGCGATCGCATCAGCCACATCACTGACTTTGGTGGTGCGGGTCAGGTCGAAGGGGAAAGCCGGACCATCGTACTCCAGTTTGTACAGAAGCATGCGAATCGCACAGCGATCGCCAAGGGGCAGGATCGCCACACGACTGATGTCTGAAAGGGGGCACTTGAATTGGAAAAGAATGGAGGAATGGGGCGCGGCTTTGACCCGGCTTTCCAGGCCATGTTTGCCAATTAACAACGTGCTAAATGGTGCGTCTGGACGGGTGGGGTCATCATAGACGCCATGGGGCATTGCCTGGAGCGCCGTGCGAACTTCCTGCCACATGGGATGGATGTTGTATTCCTGATCGGATTCGTTGATCACCCGCAGCAGACGATCGCTCTCTTGCAAGAGTCCTACATTGCCGTCATAGTACAAGATCTCGGAGTGACTGGGGGCGAAGAAGTTGCAGGCCGCACTATATTCAATGTCAGAGGCGGGAGGAATTTCAACGACTGAAGTGATCGTGCCACGATCGTCAACGGCGAAAGAGAGGTCGCTGCCATTGGCAGGGACATACAGACCCGGTACCAATTTGGCCCGTTCTTGCAGGGCAGTTTGCAAATCCTGCCAGTCGGGGTGTAGGGTGTAGGGATATTTGGAGGTATTGATAATTCGCAGGCAACGCTCTTCGTTGCAGACAAAGAGGTGAAAGTCTTTGTGATCGGAGTAGATTGGGACTTCCAATTTCTGGTAAGGAAGGCGTTTCTCCTGGGCCATGCGATGGGTATCGATCTGGAACAGTTGCTGATCGATCGCCTCAAACATGCGTCGATGGCCTGCTGAATTGGGATGAGCCGGATCAATGGCAAGTCCATCCTGCCAGCGCCCCTGTCCGTCATCCAGAACCCCCAACCAGTCGAAAATGGGCACGCCCCAGCTCAACATGCGGTTGTGGGTGTCCCGCAATAACCAGTGGTGTTCGGGGCCGTAATCGCCATTGGGATAGACCCCACCCAGCATGGGCATTGCCCCTAATTCTCGAATCATCTTCACCAGTTGCTGCAGGCCACTTTCGAAGCGCCGTTGTACAGCACGTCGATCGTGGGGGGCACAGTGGGCCAGTCCCTCATTGCCCAGGGAGAGGGATACGATGACGATATCGGGGTTTTCGGGCGCGATCGTGAGGGGAAAGCGATCAATCGTTCGACTGACATTGGCCCCAATTTCCGACAGATTGACGACCTGATGTCCGAACTGGTTATGCAGTGCTTGTTCCAGAAGATAGGCCCAACCTTTCAACAACCAGGCATTGCAGCCTAAAGCGACAGAACTCCCAATGATGATGATTTTCAGCCCCTGGGGGGTTTGGGGCAGAGGAGTCCGAGGGACTGGATTAGCCAAATATCCGTAAGGATGGGGACGCACAATGCCAAACATCCCGTCATCGACCACCAGCATGTTTCCCTGATGGTTGAGTTCAAAGGGGACGGAGCGGTTGTGGGCCTGGGTTTCCCAGTCTAGAGTGTCATCAGCGAGCAGGCGGACGTACTTGTATTCAAGGCTGGTAGGGAGGTCGGCGGCAGCAATCCCCAGGGTCGGATCGAGATCAACCCACCACAAGGGGTACTGGTCTGAACGGGTACGGAGCCGCACACACTTGGTCACATCCCATGCACCCAGTTGGGCAGTGGAGCCCAAAATCCCGATCGCTTCCCCTATCTGCGTGTGCGCTCTGACCTGAAATCGGTACATATGGGTCTACGGAGTAGTGAGAGGATTGAACTAGCGGCATGCAGGTCGAAATCACTGCTTGGGAAACTTCCGTATCCCTGGGAATCGAACCTATCATATATCTCCGTGCAATAGGTGTCTCAGAAACTACTTTGACGCTCGATCGGATGGTGGAAGGGGAGATGGGGGATTGTCTGAGTTCTCTGCATACCATCAACGTAGTTAAGGGAAAGTAGCCCCCTGGCTGGCTCCGTGACCGGTGGTCTGATCGTAGGTAATATCTTTCTGGTTATAGCGCTGGATGATCGATCGGGCCGCCTGATTGGCAGCACTTTCCAATTCTGGACAGGTGGGATAGGCCGAAAACCCCTGTAGTTTGCTTAAAATCTCCCGGCCTGCATTCAGCCCGTGATCTTTGTGGCCATCCTCATGGGCTTTCAGGGCTGTAATATAACGCTGCCATCGCTGCACCAGGGCTTGGGATACTTCACTCGACGGATGCCATTGCGGCATCAGGATGGTCACCTCCGTCTTCACCTGGGCTGTCGTGATCTGGCAATTTCCCCCTCTGGATTCATAGCGATAGTTCCAGCGAACATACCAGTCTGTTCTGGCATCAAAGCGGCGATTGGCATTGCTATCAGTTGGCCCCACCGCATTCATCTGCTCACGCAGTTCTTGCGCTGTCGATCCGGTGATGGTGTAGTAGGTCATTTTGACCGTCGCATCATCCTCTGGTTTGTTGGTTTGGGCCAGGGAGTCTAAATCCTGGAGGACAGGTGCAGCTCCGCAGCCCGCCAGCAAGGAGAGAGACACAGCCATGGCCGCAAGTTGACGCTGACGGGCTGACCACAGGGCAACCAGACTGGCTGGAGATCGTTGAGGCTGGACCGGTTTCAGAGTATTGCTTTTCACCATAGATTCAGGCGGGGGAGATGGAAAACAAGAGTCAAATTTTTTAGATGGCTTCCTCTTTATTCTTCCCTGACCGCAGATTTCCCGCTCAAAATCCCATTTTTTTAGAGCTGAATTTTAGTCACTGCAATCTGGCCTGAGAAGCAAACATCCACATCACTCCCGGGTTCCCGCGATCTCTGGGCATAGTCCCCCACATAAATCAATTGATCCCCCTCGACCCGGTAATTCACGGGCAGAGGCTGGGTCGAAAGCGGGCAAAACACCAGCTCCGGATCCGGATCATCCGGTTCCAGATGGGGCAAATTCACGTTCCAGAAGCTCCCTGGGTCCAGGGGCAGACGCAGGAGCTGGTTGACCACCGTTGCAGTCCAGCGAGCAGCCGTCTCCCAATGGATGGGACGTTTGCCTTTGCGGTAATGGGAGATGGCAATTCCCGGAATGCCATGGAGGGCAGCTTCCCGCACCGCAGCAACGGTCCCAGAGATATAAGTATCAGCACCCAGATTTCCACCTGCATTGATGCCAGACAGCACCCAATCCACCTCCGAACAGAGGTGACTGAGGGCAACACGGGTGCAATCTGCTGGGGTTCCCCCGATCGCAAACTCCTGCTGCGATCGGGGATGAATCTGGATGGGGTGGGAGGTCGTAACCTGGTGTCCACAGCCGGAATGATGCTCCTGGGGAGCCACCACGATTACCTCATTCGCCTCATGATCCACCCCATAGTCCTGCAGGGCCTGATACAGGGCCTTAATTCCTGGCGCGTCGATTCCATCATCATTGGTCAGAACAAAGGTCATGAATCGTTAGGGATAGGGGCCAGTCCCATCCTACAGGACCCCTTCCCGATCGTTTCACGGACAACAGGGTTCAAACAGCACCAGCCTGTACACAAGTTTTTTATTTTTTTCCCTTAGATTTGGAGTTAACATCTAGATGGCATTAAAAAATACTCTCAATGCCTAGTTGATAGTACTGAAACACTCTAGTTGGTATTACTGAATATCTATTTGGGTTATCACTGAATCCCTGATTCGGCAAGATCTTTGGCGACAGGAGGTCTAATTTCAACCTCATCCACCCTATCTTCTGAGCTGTTCTTGGGATCAGAAATTGAACTCAGTATTGCAGCTTGCCCACTCCCCAATGAGCCCCATGTATCCCCTTACTTCAGCATTCTTATTCAGGTAAAAGCATTCCAATGAGTACGACCCGGCATTCTAACCGTTCTTTTCACCCGTCCTATCCGGCCCTGATCTCGACTGCCCTGCTCACAGGGGGTCTCTTCCAGCTCGCCCTGCCGGTGCTGGCGATCGGAGCTCCGGCGGGCACCCAGATCAACAACCGGGCCACCGCTACCTACGAAGACTCCACCAATCCAGGCGTACAGATCAATACCACTTCCAACACGGTCACGATCACGGTGGCTGAAGTCGCCGGTCTGACCAACGTCCCCGCCGGAATTTTAGATGCCAATGGCGGTAGCGTGTCCACAGGGGATACGGTGAGCTTCGACTTCCTCGTGACAAACGTGGGGAACGACGCGACCAACCTCTTCATTCCCGGTTCTAACAACATTACGACCCAGGGCCTGACCATCACCACGATTCAAGCTGACCTGGACAACAACGGTACCTTTGAGACCACCTTCACCCCAGGCACCGACTTTACCACCACAACCCCGATCGCCGCCGATGCCAGCATTCGGGTGCGGGTCACGGGTACGGTGACCGCTAACACCGCTGGGGCTCCCGTCTCGGTTCGGTTAGGAGACACCCCTCCCAACGATAACTCAGCGGCGACCCAGAACCAGGCCAGTACTGGTGTAAACACGGATGTCCGAACCGTGAATACGGGTGCCACCCCGGTTAACGGTCAACGGGAAGCCAGTGCCCTGAACGCCACTACTCTGGGCATTGCCGTCACCACTCAAGCCTTGGCTACTGTCCTGAAAACCATGGCCACCTACAGTCCAGGGGGTACGGCTACCACAGACGACCAGGTGACCTACCGGTTAGATCTGCGCATTCCCTCCAGCCCGCCCCCTGGGAACAGCTTCACCGTGGGTACCCTGGAAGGTACCGCGATCACGGTCAACGGCAACACTGTCACCCGGATTCTGGTGTCTGATGTCATCCCGGCAGGCACAGTCTTTGACCCCGGTTTCACCCCGGTGGCTCCGCCTAACTGGCAGGTGGTGTACAGCACTACGGCCCCGGGTAACGCGATCGCCGCCCAGTGGCAAACCGCCCAACCTGCTGCCGCCACTATCCGCCGTGTGGGTTTCATCCTCAACCTGCCTGCGGGTACCGCTGCGGATGCCAATGGGGGCACCCTGCCACCCGGTTCCACCACCGAAACAGATGCCAATGGGTTCCGCTTCCGGGTGGTGACGACGAACCTGACCACGGGGGGCCAAGTCGCGAACATTGCCCAGGCATTTGGGGAAACCCAGGGCGATGCCGCCAACACGATCGTCTACGACGAATCCGGGGACCAGAACCCGAATAACTTTGACGGCAGCGCTCCTGGTGCTGCCTTTAACCCGGTAACAGATACGGGCGTTGCCAACCCTACCACCCAGGGCACGGACAACAGCAACAACAACACGGGCCAGGGAGCAGGCGGGGAAGATAACGTGGTGGTGATTTCACCCCCCGGCAGCATTCTCAATGGTCCCCAGGGCCAACCGGGAGCCACAGGGCCGACCAACCAGCAGGACGACTTTACAAACAAGACGGCAACGGATACCCCGGCGGGTAATGCCGGAACCTACGATCCGGCCCCCATTGTCTTCACGAATACGGTTCAGAATCCTCCCAGTAATACCAGCAACCTGAGCAATGTGGTGCTGAAACCGATCGCCCCAGGCGAAGCTGCTGCAGCCACAGCCGGTGGGTTTGGAGCCAACACCGATCTCCCGGCAGGCACCACCGTCACCATTACCCTGGGGGCACAGACCGCCACCTACACTTACAACGGCACCACCTTTACCACCACCGATGCACCGGTGACGATCGCCACCCTGGCTCCAGGTGTTTCCCAGAACTATACGGTTGCAGTCAACCTGCCCACGGTCGGCCAAACGACGGCCTTTCCGGTGCCGATCGTCAGCTTTATCGACAGCGGTATCAACCCGGGTCAGTTTGATCCGGCTTCAGAGCCTGTCTTTAACTTGACGATCGATCGGGCTTACACCGGCTTTGTTCGTCTGGTGAAACAATTCCGGATTTTGGCGGCAGATGGGGTTACGGTCCTGCAGGATTTCCCGGCGAATCCTCTGGATGCGACGCAGGTGGCTACGGTCCAGCCTCAGCCGAATCAGATTATTCAATACCGGATTACTTACGTCAATATCTCGACGGCCAGTACCGGTGCGGCCAGCGGTAATGTGCTGCTGAATGCCAACAATCTGGTGATTACGGAGGATGGCACGGCGGCTCCCAATAACTGGGCCCAATTCACGATCAATATCACCAATTCAGCGGCTGATCCGGGCGGGGTGATTACCTATTTTACGGCTCCGATTCCGGCGGCTCCAGGTGGGGGTAATGCGGTGGATCCGGGGGCGGCGACCACGGGCTACCGGGACTCGGTATCGGGCACTCTGGCCCCTGGCGCATCGGGGCAATTCACTTTCCGCCGTCGGGTGAATTAATTGCCGTTGAAGTAGAGGCGTTGCCTGCAACGCTTCTACTTGATCACCCCTCTACGGTATTGGCCTTAATCCATTGCATTCCTTTTAATCCATTCCCATGCAACGACACATTATCCTTGGCTCAGGTTTGGTTACGGTTTTAACAGCAGTCTTCTGGATCAATGGCTCGACTAGCCTTGCTGCTGCCCCCTTTCAGGTGAGTGGCACGGGCAATGGAGCCCCGATCGTCAGTCAAAAACCTGCTCAGGTGGATTTGCAACTGCTGGTGGAAAAACAAATGGTGGTGCGGGATACCCAGGGCAAGCAGCAGATTGCCTGGCAACCGCTGCAGGGCAATGTCACGGTTCAGCCCGGGGATACCCTGCGTTATAGCTTCACAGGGAAAAATACCAGCGATCGGGCGGTGAAAAATCTGGCTGTGACCCAGCCGATTCCCCGCCAGATGGTTTATCTGCCCTACTCTGCCACGGGCAGTGCACCCATTCCCGTCAAGATTACCTACAGCACGGACAACGGCAAGACTTTTGTGGAGACTCCCACGATTCAGGTCAGGTTGGCCAATGGTAAGGTTCAGACCCAGCCTGCTCCTCCGTCTGCCTACACCCAGATTCGCTGGACGGCAACCCAGCCCCTCAGTCCTAGTGCCAGCTTTACTGGCAGTTACCAGGTGCGCGTCCGCTAGTCCCCCCAATCAGGAAAGACCATGAGTTTCCAGCTAAGCTGGAGCCAACGCTTAAGAGCGCCCTGGCTCAGAAGTCTGGCGGCGATCGTGCTGACCAGCAGTCTGCTCCCCCTCAGTCCGATCGCTAGGGCCGGGATCTCCCTCCAGAACCGGGCAACGGCTACCTATGGCGATGGGATTCAGGCGGACCTGATTGACGTTATGGCTGTCTCCGGAGTGGTTGCGGCCCAGCCTACCGTTGTGCCTCCTGGTCGCATTACGGGTTGTGCTGGGGAAACCTTGCCCACCTATACCGGCTTTAAGGTCAGCCTGTTTGATCCTTTAATGGGAGACCCCACGGGCACCTCTCCTGGCAACCCAACCCCCTTGACGCCTACCGAAGTCCCCGATGTTGTAGGCAATGGTATTCCCCTGGGACTGGTCCCCAACAGCCAGAATATCAATCTCTTTCCCAGCAACCAGGGCAGTTTTAACTTCCTCCTGAATGCCAGCCAGCAAAGCTTCGGCAAGACCTACATTCTGGTTATTACGCCACCTGCTGGTTCCGGATATGACCAGCGTCGGGTGCAGGTGACGATCGGGGCTACCACTGGCAATAGCCTTATCTACACCGCCACGGCCCTGGATGGTAAGCCCCTGAATCCCCCCAATGGCCAGACCTCTGTTAGCTACACCCAGAGCCTGACGGATTTGAATCAGGCAGGTATTTCCCTTGCCGTGATTGCTCCCACCGTGAGTGTTTGCCAGAACCAGGCTCTGCAGATTGTTAAGAGTGGCGATCGGGCTGCTGCTGAACCGGGGGATACGGTGATTTATCGCCTTGCCATTCGCAACCTCTCCAGTACTGCCGTGGTTAACCTGACGGTCACGGACGTGCTGCCCCTCGGCTTTACCTATGGGGTGGGGTCGGTGCGGGGCGAATCTAACGGTACTCCTGTTTCCATTGCCACCGAGCGGTCTGGTTCCACCCTCCAGTTCAAAGCTGAAAACTTTGCTCTCCCTCCTGGTAGCCAGAATCAGCCTTCGGTGCTGACGATCGCCTACGCTGCCACCCTCACCCCTGACGCCATTCGGGGTTCCGGGCAGAACTCCGCTGCCGTCTCAGGACAGCGAACCGACAACCAGTTGCTGGTGAAAGACGGCCCCAGTATCCATCGGCTGGCTATCCGGGCGGGCATCCTGGCGGACTGTGGCACCCTGATTGGCCGTGTCTTTTACGACAAGAACTTTGATGGGGAACAGCAACCGGGCGAACCAGGGCTTCCCAATGCGGTCATTTTCATGGACGACGGTAATCGTATCGTCACCGACGTGAATGGGCTGTTTTCAGTGGCGAATGTGATCGCTGGTGCCCGTACTGCCACTCTGGATCTGACTTCAGTCCCAGGGTACACCCTGGCCCCCAATCCCTACTTTATCGAGCGCAACAGTCAGGTGCGCCTGGTGCGCCTGGAACCGGGTGGACTGGCCCGGATCAATTTCGGAGTTGTCCCTGCCGTTCAGACTGGAGGGACGCCATGAAGCGCCTCTTCCAGATGGGAGCCACTGCCGGAACCCTGAGCCTGCTGCTGCTGGCTCCGATCGCCAGGTCAGAGTCCACCCAGGCAGAACCGGTGCTGCAGGTTCAGGAGAACTGCGCTGCTGCCCAGTCCTGCCTGCCGCTGCTGGCTCAGGTGACACCGCCCATGGACCCAGCGGTGGCTCCCCTGCCGGTACTCCAGATTCTCACCCCTGCCCCCAGCCAGGTGCTGGACCAGCCTGCCGCCACCGTCACGCTGCAATTCCAGGTTGGAGACGCCACCACCCCGCCTCCGGAGATTGAACTGCGGGTGAATGGGACCCCGATCGATCCAAAACTGGTGGGTCGGGTGGAATCCGACAGCAGCACCAACCTGGTCCGCCAGACCTGGTATGGGGTGCCCCTGGGCCAGGGGGATAATCTCCTCAGCGCCCGCATCAAAGGCCACCCAGAAACGGAGACGACGGTGCGAGTGCAGGTGCGGGGCAAGGTCACCCAGCTCCAGATCAGCCCGGTGGAATCCCGCATTCCGGCGGATGGCCGATCGACCGCCACCCTGCAGGGCCAGTTACTGGATCAGAATGGCAACCGGGCTAACTGGGATGCGATCGTCACCCTTCAAAGCAATGCCGGAGACTTCGTTGGAGAAGACCTGAACAAAGATCAGCCCGGTTTCCAGGTCGAGGCCAAGCAGGGCCAGTTCCAGGCCAAGTTGCGATCGAATCTGACAGCGCAGATGGTGCAGATTCGGGCTACCAGCAATAATCTGGAGGCTTTTACCCAGCTCCAGTTTGAGACAAATCTCCGGCCCTCCCTGGTTTCCGGGGTGATTGACCTGCGCCTGGGTTCCCGGGGGACTGACTTCTACGGCAGCCTGAAGGACTTTCTGCCAGCGGATGGCAATAACGGCACCCAACTGGATCTGCGGACAGCCGTGTTCGCCACTGGCAAAGTAGGAGATTGGCTATTCACCGGCTCCTTCAACAACACGCGCCCCCTGAACCAAACCTGCGATGGCAACCGCCTGTTCCGGGATGTCCAGGCTTGTGAGCAGAACTATCCCGTCTATGGGGACAGTTCCACCGTCAGCGTCACCAGCCCCTCGATCGACAGCCTCTATCTGCGCCTGGAGCAATCCTCCGGTATCCCCAACGCCAGCCCCAACTTCTTCATGTGGGGAGATTACAACACGGAGGAATTTGCCACCCGTGCCCAGCAATTTACGGCCTTCACTCGCCAGTTGCATGGCTTCAAGGGCAATTACAACTTCGGGGATCTTCAGGTCACCGCCCTCTACGCCAATAATGTCCAGGGCTTTCAGCGGGATACGATCGCCCCCGATGGCACCAGCGGCTACTACTTCCTCTCTCGGCGGCTGGTGCTGGCGGGCAGTGA
Source organism: Leptolyngbya sp. 'hensonii' (assembly GCF_001939115.1). GTDB lineage: Bacteria > Cyanobacteriota > Cyanobacteriia. The sequence goes on from NZ_MQTZ01000042.1 coordinate 274,359, forward strand.
GAATGTGTTTCTGGAACTGGAAGAACTGAACCGACCCGGTACCGTGATCCAGCGGCTGGCTCTGCAGCGGGGTCCGGATTACGAGATTGATTATGATCGGGGTACCCTGCTGTTCCGCCGTCCCATCCTGCGGACAGAAGTGGACGATCGGGGCCAAACCCTGGTACGGCGGATTGTGGTCACCTACCAGTTCGACAGTCCGGGCAGCAACAATGCCATCTACGCTGGACGGGTGCGTTACTACTTTTCCCGCACCTTTAACCAGGAAAGTTGGCTGGGAGCCACCTACTGGCGGGAGAACCAGGGTGATCGGAGCTTTGAACTGGTGGGGGCCGATGCCCTGATTACCCTGGGACCGGCCAGCCAGTTGATTCTGGAATATGCCCAGTCTCGTAATGATCTTGACAGCACAGGTCCAGTCACCGGCTCGGCGGTGCGGGCCGAGCTGAATACCCAGCTCAATCCCAACCTGCAGTTGCAGATGTATTACCGCTCTACGGATACCGGGTTTGCCAACAACGCCACCACCAGTTTTGTCCCCGGTCAGACCCGCTACGGAGCCCAGGTGAATGCAGTCCTCTCCCCCAGCACGACGGTGAAACTGCAGGTCGATCGGGAAGAAAACTTTGGGATTGCCCCCCAGCCCCTCAATACCCTGGAAGCCTTCCTGGCTCCCCGCACCACAGCCGTTCCGGGCAGTCGGGTGGACAACTCCCTCACCACCTACTCCATTGGCCTGCAGCAGAAGATCGGGCTGGCGGATCTGTCCCTGGAACTATTCCATCGCGATCGGCAGGACCGCATCGCCCTACTCAACACCAGTTCCGATCAGCTTCGCACTCGCCTCACTGTACCCTTGATCGAGAACCTGACCCTGATTGCCCAGAACGAAACCACCCTGTCTGGACAGTCGGACCCGGTGTATGGCGATCGCACCCTGCTAGGGGTGGATTGGACCATCACTCAGGGGTTGAACCTGCGGGTGGCTCAGCAGTTTTTCGGTAGCGGACCCCTGGCGGGTAACTCCCTCACCAGCATGGACCTGACCGGCTCCTACAGCCTCGGCTCCGACACCACCCTGACCGGACGCTACTCCATTCTGGGGGGAGCCAATGGCACGACGATGCAGGGCATGGTGGGTCTGAACCACCGCTGGATTCTGGCCCCCGGTCTGCGACTCAACCTGGCCTATGAGCGGGTGTTTGGAGATTTCCCGATCGCCACTGGCACCGGCACCCAGTTTCTGCAACCCTTCGCCGTGGGCCAGTCCGCTGCTACCCTGGCCCTACAACCGGGAGAGAGCTACAGCGTCGGCCTGGAGTATAACGATACTCCTAACTTCCAGGCCAGCGCCCGCTATGAATTTCGCAGTTCCCCGTCGGGCAGTAATACGGTGATCTCCGCCGCTGCTGCGGGCAAGCTCTCCCCTGCGGTGACGGTGCTCTTCCGCTACCAGCAGGCTAATGCCTCGAACCAGCTCCTGCAGGGCCTGGGAGACACCTCCAGTCTGAAGATCGGGCTGGCCTATCGCGATCCGCAGAATGACAGTTTCAATGCCCTACTGCGCTATGAATACCGCAAGAATCCCTCGGTGATTCCCAACACAATTCTGCTGGGTAGCGGCACCGGCTCAGAAGACCAGACCCTGGCTTTGGAGGCCATCTATGCCCCCGACTGGCAGTGGGAGTTCTATGGTAAGTTCGCAGTCCGCAGCAGCACCACCTATCTGGCCAGGGATTTAGTCGGCACCAGTTCCATCTCCCTGGCCCAGTTACGGGCCACCTACCGCCTGGGCTACAACATGGACTTGGTGGGAGAAGGCCGCTGGATTAACCAGCCCTCGACGGGCTACAGCGAAACGGGATTTTCGATCGAAGCCGGGTATTACCTGACCCCCAATCTGCGGGCGGCGATCGGGTACAGTTCCGGCAGCATCGTTGCCGGGGATCTGGCCGGGAACCGCTCTGCCGGTGGCTTTTATGCCGGGTTGACGGTAAAACTGAACGAGTTGTTTGATGGCTTTGGCTTGCAAAAGCCCCTGCCCCCGGCTCCCCAGGTGGCAACAGCCCCGCCTCCAGTTCCCATAATCCAGGCTGCAGCCTCCCCCCCATTGCGACTAGATCTGGCCCAGAATCTAGGGTTTGCTGACAAACAAGCTAATCTCAGCCCTCAGGATATGGAAGTGCTGGACCAGATTGCCGTGATTCTGCAACAATATCCGGCGGTGGCGGTGGAGATTCAAGCCTATCTGCCCTCCCTGCTGGTCGGGAGCACCGCTCCGGATCTGGAAACCCAACGGGTCATTACGGCCCGAGGTTATCTGCTCGGAAAGGGCATCAGCGCCCAACAGGTGATTATCCGTTCGCTGGGACAACAGGCCAGCGGGTCACAAAACCAGTATTTCTCCCTGGTGCTGACCGGCCCCTCGGAAACATTTGGCTTTATGGCCGCTCAGTTAGAAAATGGGGAAACAGCCTCTCCAGCCTTGAATACCCTGCGCCAGATTGTCCCCGTGCAAACCCAGGCGACGAGTCCGACTGCCTCTCCTCCCGCAGGACTAGCCCTGGCCGTGGATACCAATGGGTCTGTCTCGGAGCAACCGGCCTTGAATCAGGTCATCTCATTGCTAAAAGCGAATCCCAATCAGACGATCGAACTGCAGGGCTATGGGATTGGAAACCCGGATGCTGCCTTGGACAGGCTTCTGGTGGCCCGGACCTACCTGATGGACCAGGGGATTGAAGCCGATCGCATCCTGATTCGGACGCCAGAGGTGACCCAACTTCAGGCCCAGGACCCCAATCGGGTGGACCTGATCCTCAGCCAGACCCCGACCCCGACTGTGACGGCCCAGGCCGATCGGGCCACCAATCTGCGCCTAGCCCTGGCCCTCAACCTCCTGCTCGGTCGGGATACGACCACGGTGCAGGCCATGTTGCGAACCCTGGGCATCAACCCGCCCGAAATCCAGGGGGCATTGGTAGACCCCGTTCTTCTAGAGAAGCTCCAGAAAGACATTCGATGATCATGATGCATCCCATCTTCAGCAAATTCTCTCGATCCTGTCGCTACGCACTGCTTGCGATCGTGGCCCTGCTGGGAACCCTGCTGTTCCATCTCGGCACCACGCCCCCCGCGATCGCCCAGGTGGCCTCCCTCAACAAGAGCTTCTCCCCCCTACAGATTAACCCCGGCCAGAGTTCCACCCTGACCGTGACCCTGTTCAACTCTGCCACCACTGCCCTGACCAACGCTGCGGTGACCGACAACCTGCCTGCTGGGATGGGAATTGCCAATCCACCTGCCATCACCAACACCTGTGGTGGCACCGTCACGGCGATCGCAGGCAGCACCGCCTTTTCCCTGGCTGGGGGAAACGTTCCAGCTAAAGTTGGGACTGTGGATGGCCAGTGCAGTTTCTCCGTTAACGTCACAACGACGGTCCAGGGCAACTCAGTGAATACGATTCCGGTCAACGCCTTCACCAATGATCAGGGTCAAACCAATGCCACCCCAGCCAGCGCTACATTGCAAGTGCGGACCATGGCCAACCCTGGTCTGAGTAAGAACTTCACCCCCAGCAACACCATCTTTGCGGGTCAAACCACCAATCTGTTGATTCGGGTTACGAATAATGACGCGAACGTGGTCCTGACCGCTGTCTCCCTGACCGATAATCTGCCGACCAATGTCACGGTTGCGGGTGCGGCTACCACCAACTGTACTGGTGGGACGGCGGCCACCACCGCCACTTCCGTCACCCTCACGGGCGGTTCCATCAACCCTGGAGCTAACTGTACTGTGACTGTTCCAGTAACTTCCACCGTTACAGGTAGCTATACCAATACGTTGCCGATCGGCAGCCTGACCAACACCCAGGGGGTGACGAATGCCTCTGTTGCCACCGCCAATTTGACCGTTCAGAACCTGTCTGTCACGAAAGCCTTTTCCCCGTCAACCAACATACCAGGGAGCCCCTCCACCCTGACGATTACCCTGTTTAATCCCTCTGGGGCGGCCTATACGGGGGTGGGGGTGACCGATAACCTGCCCTCCGGCTTGCTGGTCGCCAGCCCTCCCAATACCAGTACCACCTGTGGTGCGGGCACTGTGAATGCCGCTGCCGGAGCCAGCTCTTTTAATCTCACAGGTGGGACCATTCCGGCGGCAGTAGGAGCGACCCCTGGTTCCTGCACGGTGACCGTCAGTGTCGTCGCCAGTAGCACCGGCAACCGCACCAACACCATTCCTGCCGGTGGGGTGACAACAGCCCAGGGAGCCACCAATGTGGCCCCCGGATCGGCCACCCTGTCCGTTGTTGCCGGACTCAACCCGGTCACCCTGGCCAAAACCTTCCTGACCAACCCAATCCCAGTGGGGGCTCCCTCTGTCTTGAGAATCCGGTTGACCAATCCCAATGGCAGTCCCAACGTCCTGACTAGCCTGGGCATCACCGACACCCTGCCCACGAACGTGGTGATTGCCAATCCCCCTAATGCCAGCACCACCTGTAGCGGCGGCACGGTCACTGCCACGGCTGGGGGCAATTCTGTCACCCTGTCTGGCGGCACTCTCAACATCAACAGCAATTGTGATGTGCTGGTTAGTGTGACGGGTACTGCACCGGGGGCCTATCTCAACTCCATTCCAGCAAACAGCATCACCAATGCCCAAGGCCGCACGAATACCAGTGCCGCCAATGCCACCCTGAATGTCACCTCTGGGGTTGAGATCAGCAAGGCGTTCTTTCCCAATACGATCGCCCCTGGGGGGCGCAGCACCCTGATTGTCACCCTGACCAACTACCTGACCACCGCGGTCACCGGAGTGCAGTTGACCGATAACCTGCCCCAGGGAGCCCGCCCCATTCGGGTTGCCAACTCTCCCAACAATGCCGCCACCACCTGCGGCACGGGCACCGTCACTGCCGTTGCCAACGCGACCAGCTTTACCCTCAGCAATGGCACCATTCCCGCTGCCCAGGGCGCGGTGCCGGGGATCTGCACTTTCCAGGTGGAGGTCACCAGCACCGCATCCAGCAGCAATAACACCAATACGATTCCCAGTGGGGCGTTGACCAGTACCCAGGGGGTGACGAACCTGTTACAGGCCCAGGCCACCCTCAACTTCACGCCTCTACCCGTCAATGTGATCAAGAGTTTCAACCCTCTGACCGTTTCCGGGGGCAGTACCTCCACGATGACCGTCACCCTGACCAATCCCTCCACTACCCAGACCTATCTGCAAACCACCTTCACCGACACCATGCCCGCCGGGATGCAGGTAGCTTCTGTGCCCAATGCCACGACGAACTGTACCAATGGGATTGTGACAGCAGTGCCGGGGGCGAATACTTTCACCTTCAGTAATGGGCAAATTGCTCCCAACACCAGTTGCAATGTCTCCCTGCAGGTCACGTCTACGGTGACGGGCAACCGCACCAACACGATTCCGATCGGGGGCGTGACGACATTCCAGGGGGCGACCAACACCAGTGCCGCCAGTGCCACCCTGACCAACCTGCCCGGATTGGGCGTGGGCAAGGCGTTCAGCCCCTCCCTGGTGCAACCGGGGGATACGGCCCTCCTCACGATCACCATTATCAACGCCAACCCGATCGACCTGACCAGCCTCTCCCTGACGGACACTCTGCCCAGCGGCGTGACGATCGCCCCCATCCCCAATGGCACCACCACCTGCACCAGCGGCACGGTCACCACCACGGCTGACAGCGTCACGATCACGGGGGGCAGCATGGTGGCCTCCACCAGTTGTACCGTCTCGGTCAATGTCACCGTGGCAGCGATCGGCACCTACAACAACGTCATTCCCGCCAATGCCATCACCACCGCCGAAGGGGTAACCAATCCCCTGGCCACCTCTGGCAGTATCTCAGCGGTCAACTTCCCCACCCTGAGCAAAACCTTTAACCCAACGACCATCAGCCAGAATGGGCTGTCTACCCTGACCCTGCAATTGGGCAACCCCAACGCCGCTGCCATCACTTTGACCGCCGTCCTGACGGACACCCTGCCTGCGGGGGTGAGTGTGGCCAATCCGCCCAATATTGGCGGTACCTGTACCAGCGCCAATGTGACGGCTGTGGGTGGGGGCAATACGATCGCCTACGCCAGTGGCGCGACGATTCCGGTGGGGGGCTGTACGATCTCGGTGCAGGTCACCTCCGCAATTTCGGGTAGCTTCACCAACACGATTCCGGCAGGGGGCCTGCAAACCACCTCTGGTAACAATCCGAACCCTGCTTCCGCCAGCCTCACCGTCGGTAGTGCCCCCAACCTGTTGCTGGTGAAGCGGATCACTGCTGTTGTGTCTGGCGGGGTGACGACCCCCTTCAACACCGTATTTAATGCTGCCACCACCATCATCAGCGACCCTAATAATGATGACGGCAATGCCAACTGGCCTGCAGGCTATCTCCAGGGCGGCGGCGTGCCCGATGCTGGGGTGAGTCCAGCGGATCCGGTGGATGCCGTGGCCATCAAACCGGGGGATCAGGTGGAGTACACGATCTACTTCCTCAATGCTGGGGGCCGGGACGCCCGCAAGGTACGGCTGTGCGATCGCCTGGAGCCGAATCAAACCTTCGTTCCCACCGCCTATAACGGCTCCAGTCCTGGGGACGGCGGCTCTGCCACGAATCAGGGGCTGGCTCTGGCGATCGGATCTACTGCCCCCACCGCCTACCTGACGAATGTGGCCGATGCCCCCGATCGGGGCGAATTCGTGGCCAGTCCGACGGTTCCGGCCAAGTGCAACACGGTGGACAATCCCAATGGCACGATCGTCGTGGATGTCACCCGTGATGCCCCTCTGAGTCCCCAGAGTATTCCCTATGCTACGGCTCCAGGCACCCCGACTGGATCTTATGGGTTTATCCGCTTCCGTACCCAGGTCAACTAACCGTGCCATATCGTTGACTTTGAGTATAGGGAAACCTGTCGGGGGGCGAATCTCTCGGTGGTCTTCACTCAAATGGAATTAGACTCCCCAGATCCCTGAATTGCCCTTTTTCCATCCTCCTTCCCATTCCGTCAGTTAACCTACCCCTGCCCCTCCCAGGAGGGATACACAGACCTTGCAGAATTCTGGATCCCCTTCCCCTCTTGGGAGGGGTGGCCCGTAGGGCCGGGGTGGGTCTGGGTGGCCACTGTGGTTTAATCTCGAAGTACTTTGCGACTGACGCCATTGAACTTTTTTCAGGGGGCCAGCCCCCTGCACCCCCGCTGGAGGACACCGCGCGTCCTCCAGACCTCCTCCGCAAAGGAGGGAAAGCCTAACAACTCGCCAAATTGCCTACGCACCCGGCGCGGTGAGCCTGACCTTCGAACCTGAAATAATCGCTCTTTAAAATCCCCTCTTGGGAGGGGTGGCCCGTAGGGCCGGGGTGGGTTTGCAGGCCATCCCATCAGCTGGGAGGATTTTATGGATACAATAAGTTCCAAACCCAAGCACCCTGGCTATGAGCGATCGTTTAACCCAGATCTACAACGCCTTTGATCCATCCCGTCCCCTCCCGGCAGGGGATCCCCAATACGTAGACTTCCGGGACGTGCGGGGCGATGAGGACATTGTCAGTGATCTGGGCAAACGGATTCGCAACTCGAACCAGGCCACCTACCAGCTCTACACCGGCCATCGGGGCAGTGGCAAATCTACAGAGCTGCGCCGCTTGCAGCAAAGCCTGGAAGAATATGGCTTTTTTGTGGTCTACTTTGAGGCGGATGAAGAAGATATCGATCCGCAAAACGTCGAATATATCGATATCCTGCTGGCCTGTACCCGCCGCTTTCTGAAGGAAATTCGATCGGCCAATGCTGCCCCAATTCAAAACTGGCTGCGGGACCGCTGGCAAGATCTGAAAGATCTGGCCCAGATGGAAATTTCTATTGACGATGTCAGTCTGGAACAATCCCTGTCGGTCTTCACCAAACTGACGGCCAGTATTCGAGCCGAGCCGACCCAGCGAGCCAAAATTCGGGAGCGGGTGAATCCCCACACCATCACCCTGTTGCAGGCCCTGAATGAGTTCATTGCTGATGCCCGTCAGCATTTGCCCCAGGGCAAGTCTAAACTGGCGATGATTGTGGATAACCTGGACCGAATTCCGATCGACTTCCGGGACAATGGCCGCAGCAACCATGAGGAAATTTTTCTGGATCGGAGTGAGCAGTTAAAGGGGTTGAACTGCCACATGGTTTATACCGTGCCCATTGCTCTGGTGTATTCCAGATGGGCCAATGAGGTACAGACCATCTATGACAAAACCCTGGTGCTACCCATGGTGATGGTGCAACAGCACACTGGGGAGGTTTTCCCACCAGGGCTGGCGAAACTGCGGGAGGCGGTGTGGTTGCGGGTGAATCCCCATGCCCCCGATCTGGATCTGGCGACCCAGGTGTTTGATGCGCCTGAAACCCTGGAGCGGCTCTGCCTTTCCTGTGGCGGCCATATTCGCGAATTGATGCAGATGATGCAGGAAGCAGTGAACCGGGCCGACCAGGTGCCGATTACCGCCAGGGAAGTGCAGCGGGCCATCACCGAACTGCGGGCAGTTTACCAGCGGGCGGTGGAAGAACCAGAATGGGAGAAACTGGCCCAGGTTGCCCATACTAGAATTATCCCTAATGACAACGAACATCGCAGCCTGCTGCAGCGGCGCTGCATTCTGGAGTATCGCTGTCTGGATGAAGTTGGGGAACTCCTGACCTGGTACGATATCCATCCCCTGATTCGCAAACTTCCCCGCTTTCAGGAGGAACTCGCTAAACTGAACCCATGACGGCCAATGCCTTTGATTGGGACGAAGAATTAAGCCCGGAAACCAGGGAAGAGGTCTACCGGGCCTTGCTGCGGGCCTTACGTCGCAAGCAAGGGTTTGGGCTGTTTTTTGTCCAGTGCTCCCCGGCCCAGGGGCAGCAGATTGTCAGAGACTTACGACGAGATCTGCCCCAGCAACGGATTCAGGAGTTGCCCCTGCAGGGAGAAGTAGACACCCTCTATGACCAGGTCGCCGCCCTCTGGCAGGCTCAGCCTTTCGATCTGCTGGTGATTGAAGGGTTGCAGGCATCCCTCTATGCCTATGAAGACACAAAACGCCTCAGTGGGTGGAGCAGCAGCGATATCTATACCTACAGTTGGAAAGGGGTACCGAAAATCCTGAACCACCTGAACCAGCAGCGAGAACATTTCCGGGATGACTTTCCGGCCCGGTTTGTCTTCCTGGTGCCTGCCTTTGTCGTGGATTATTTCATCCAGCGAGCCGCTGACTTTCTGGATTGGCGTTCCGGCCTGTTCCGCTTTCCCAAAAACCCCCAGGAGATCGCTCAAGAAGCAGATCGACTTGTGGCAGTAGGCAACTACAGCAAATATCTACTTCTGACCCCCCAGGAGCGGGTGGAGAAAATCCTGGAACTCAAAGACTTGCTGGAGTTTTGTCCTAATCATGATCTCAGGGTAAAACTTCTCTCTGAGCTGGGATTTCTCTTCTGTGCTGGACAGGACTATGAGAACGGCATCATGAGCTGGAATTATGCCCTGCAAATCAAACCGGACGATCACGAAGCCTGGTACAACCGGGGGGTTGCCCTGTCTGCCTTAGGCCGCCATGAGGAGGCGATCGCCAGCTACGACCAGGCCCTGCAAATCAAACCGGACRAKCACGAAGCCTGGTACAACCGGGGGAATGCCCTGTCTGACTTAGGCCGCMAWGAGGAGGCGATCGCCAGCTACGACCAGGCCCTGCAAATCAAACCGGACAAGCACGAAGCCTGGWACAACCGGGGGAATGCCCTGTCTGACTTAGGCCGCCATGAGGAGGCGATCGCCAGCTACGACCAGGCCCTGCAAATCAAACCGGACTATCACGAAGCCTGGAACAACCGGGGGTTTGCCCTGTCTGACTTAGGCCGCCATGAGGAGGCGATCGCCAGCTACGACCAGGCCCTGCAAATCAAACCGGACTATCACGAAGCCTGGTACAACCGGGGGTTTGCCCTGTCTGACTTAGGCCGCAAGGAGGAGGCGATCGCCAGCTACGACCAGGCCCTGCAAATCAAACCGGACAAGCAMGAAGCCTGGTACAACCGGGGGWWTGCCCTGTCKGMCTTAGGCCGCAAAGAGGAGGCGATCGCCAGCTACGACCAGGCCCTGCAAATCAAACCGGACGATGGGAGCGCTCATTACAACAAAGCCTGTTGCTACGGCCTTCAGGGAGCTGTTGAACTGGCAGTGACAGCCCTGAAACAGGCCATGCACCTGGATTCGAAGTATCAGGAGATGGCTAAGACAGATACCGATTTTGATCCGATTCGGGCCGATGCCCGTTTCCAGGCCCTGATCGGGCCATAGGACCCACCCCGGCGCTACGCGCCACCCCTCCCGAGAGGGGAGGGACGTTCCTGCGAGGATTATTCCTCGATCTCGCTGAAATCTACCCCCGCATACAGGTCCCTGAACGGGATGTGAAACTCGATCGTGCTCAAACTTAAAACGGATTCTGCTGCTTCATATTCCGTCAACACCCACTTGCCTTCAGCATTCCTGGCATACTGCATGACATGAAACCGGGCCTGGTCAATCAAAATGTACTCTCGTAGGTCGGAAATGGAGCGATAGTACATAAACTTCTCACCCTGGTCATAGTTCTGGGTTGACTTAGACAGGACTTCGGCAATCAGCAGAGGATTCGTAACCGTGGTGGTGCTGGTGCCCGTGTAGAGAGGGGTACCCTGGATCACCATCACATCTGGATAGGTATATTGCCGATGCTGGGGAATCCACAACCGCACATCCCCAATGTAGACGTGGTAACCTCGGCAGGCATACAGCGTTCCGGCTAGCTGATTGTGGTTGGTGGTGCCTCCGGTCATTGGAACGATCGCCCCAGCCCGGTATTCACTCTTATAATTGGCCTGAGCTTCCAACGCCTGCTTCCCAGGAAGAGACCTCAGGGAAAATGAAACGATCCCTGAGAACCCTGACTCAGCCCCAGCATCCACATGAGACCATCTGTGCCAGGGGCGTAAGCATCCAGGCAAGCTGTTAGCTTCAGACCTTTTTGCGGAGGCGGTCTGGAGGACGCGCGGTGTCCTCCAGCGGGGGTTGCAGGGGGCTGGCCCCCTGCAAAACAAACCCAACCCGTTTAAGCTTGTCGTGCTAGAGGGCTGGCTTCGACCTCGCTCAGTCAGCAAGTTTCCCAGTAATCCCCTGGCACCTAAGTTGCTGTAGCCTTGCTCTTCCCAGATTCCGACAGCCCCAGATCCTGAAACTGCTTCAGCCGCTGCGACTGCTCCTCCAACCGCACCGACAGCCGCATACTGACCAACTCACAGAGATCAAAAATGAACGGTTCCGCGATCGCATAATACACACTCACCCCCTGTGGCATCCGGGAGACAATCCCCGCCTGAGCCAGAACCTTCAGGTGCTTGGAAACATTCGCCTGACCCAGACCCGTCTCTTCCATAATCTCCGTCACATTCTTGGCACCCGATCGTAAAGCACACAGAACCTGTAGCCGACTTAACTCAGACAGCACTTTGAAATAATCCGAAATGGGAGCCAGAGCAGAAGGGGGAAGTGTCATGACGGTTGCTGAGGGGGGATAGGGGCTGACTGCAGTGATTTCGTTGGAAAGAATAGATGGCTATTTATTTATCACTATATAGTAGTAAAGTCAAAAATGTGAAGATAATCTATCAATTTTCAGTCCGTTGTCTTCCACCAACTCGGTAGAAATACAGGCATAATGAAATCATTGTCTCAGGGTGAATAACTCTGACAGCATCGCGGAGCTTTTTTCTAGAAGCCTTTGCTGGCATGGTTTGCGATCGTGATGGGTCAGCACCCGGCTATCCGTGGATTTGCGATCGTAATTTCCCGGACTCCTCAGGTCCCCTGCCATGCTGAGATTGTTGCGTCTTCCCAACCTGGCCTTATCCATTGCCCTCGGCTATGCCTTTGTCAGTAGCCTCTGGATTGCCTTTTCTGACGATTTACTCAAGCACACTGTTCCAGATATTGACCTACTGACCCAATTACAAACCATCAAAGGCTGGGGATTTGTCCTCTTCAGCAGCATAATTCTGTACGGCATTATCCAGGCTGCTATTCGTCGCCTGAATCGTAATCATCAGCTTCTGCAAACGATCGTCAACTCCATCCCCGATGCCGTCTTTGTCAAAGATCGCCAGGGGCGCTATTTAATTGCTAACGCCAGATTGGCCTACCTGATGAATCGCCCACCCTATGCCATCCTGGGCAAAAGCGATGCAGACTTTTTACTGCCCCAGGAAGCCAATCAGATCGAAGCCTCCGATCAGGAGGTCTTCCAGACCGGCTGTGCCGCAGAAGTTGAATATCAACTCATGATCCAGGGACAACCCCGCTGGTTTCTGGTCAGCAAAGCCCTCTGCCAGACTCCAGATGGCCATGTCATCGGTTTGGTCAGCATCTCCCGTGAGATTACCCACCGTAAGCAAATCCAGCAAGCCCTGGAGAATTTTAACCAGGAGCTAGAAGCTAAAGTGCAGGAACGCACCCAATCTCTGCTAACAGCACAGGTGGCCCTGCAACAACAAGAGCAAGAACTCCGGCGAGCACTGGCTGCAGAACAGGAATTAAACGAATTGCGCTCCCGCTTTGTGTCCACCGTATCCCACGAATTTCGTACTCCCCTGACCGTGATCACTACGGCAACGAAGTTGCTGGAACAGTTTTATGAACAAACCCCGATCGCCAAACGGCGAGATTACTTCCACAAGATCCGTCAGGCCATTCAGGCCCTCACCCAGCTTTTAGATGATTTGTTGCTGATTGGCCAGGCTGAGGCAGGACGCTTAAGCTTCAACCCAGCCCCACTTGATTTTCATCGGCTTTGCCAGGAGCGCGTCGAATCCCTGACCGTCTCTGAGCCCGATCGCACGATTCTGATGACCTATCAGGGCGATAAAGTTATGCCCCTCGACGAAAAACTGGTAGATCACATCCTCACCAATCTCCTCTCCAATGCCCTGAAATATTCTGCCCCCGATCAGACCGTTCACCTTTTCATCACCATCCATCCCGACCAGATCCTGATACAAGTCCGTGATCAGGGGATTGGAATTGCGCCAGAAGAACAATCCCGTCTGTTCGAGTCCTTCCATCGATGCAGCAATGTGGGCAAAGTTCCGGGTACAGGACTGGGCCTCTCGATCGTCAAACATTGCGTAGACCTGCACCAGGGCACGATCATCGTAGACAGTACCCTGGACCAAGGAAGCACCTTCACTGTCACCCTTCCCAGGGTACAGGCATCACTCACACCATCTCCCCCGATCATCCCCCGATCGTAAATTGCCTGCAACAGGTCTTGCCTGTTACGCCCGCAACCCATAGACCGACATCCGCAGGATATCCCGCGTCGTAAAGCCAATATGACCCAGCGCCTCCCCATAGCGACTGATAAAGTCCTCGATTAAGGTTGCCTTTACCATCCCCAGGGCTTTCATATCCGACTCTACCCAATTCAACATTCGCCAGATCACTGGCATTACCTGACGATTCGCAGCCTCAACCTCCTCCTTAACCTGTTCAAAGAATCTGGCCAGCCAGATCTCACCAAAATTGAGATGACTGTACTCGTCCTTCACCACCGACTCTGTAATCTTACGGGCAAACTTATCAGCAACTGGGATGTAACTGTTGTAAGCTGCGATCGCAAAACATTCAATCACCAACGCCTGCACCAGTAAACAGGTGGCAGTCTGCCCCGCATCCGCAGCATGCTGAAAAATTCCATGCAAATCCGCAAAAAACCGTTGGGCAAAATCCAGATCAGGGGTCACCTTCAGATTTCGACCACAGGCTTCAAAACTTTTGCGATGACGGGCCTCCATCTCAGCTAAATGACTTAATTCAGCCTTATGCTCAGGCAACAGCTCAGCCAAGCGGACGAAATTCTCATAGGCTTGCTGCTCTCCTTCTAAGACAATGCCATTCACCCGACTGTAAGCATCCCGGTAGGGATCGCTAAAGAAATCAATTGCGTTTATCTGTCCTTGCACCATGATTATCCTCGGGCACTGTATTCAGGGGTGGCCTCTGGTGCAGCGCCCCGATGGGGATGCTCCGTGCTACCGGGCTTATCCTGACGGGTCAGCAGGTCAAACACATGCTCCCCGATCGCCGTTCTGACATCATCCTCCAGGTCATGCATCACATCTCGATTCAATTGAAAAGCATAGTTGGCTTCGTCTACGATGCGCTGAATCGTAGCTTCATCCACAGGCAAGGAATTGAGCGCATCCCGATACTTCTCCTTGAAGGCCCGTTTCGCTTCCACCGTCGGCAGTTGGTCAAAGTCATGCAGTCCGGTGCCCTGATCCGGTGGCAGATTCAATGCCGATCGAATAATGTTTTTCAAACTCTGGCCACCCGAGAGATCGCCCATGTAGCGGGTATAGGCGTGGGCTACCAGTAGGGCCGGATCGGTTTCAGAGACTTCCCGCATCCGATCGACGTAAACCTGACCTGCGGGCAATGGCGCAATCTGCTCCCGCCAGTTGTCCCCGTAGTAAAAAGCCAGATCCTTCTCCAGATTAGCGGTGCGATCGAGTTCTGGGAACACCATTAACCCAACCACCGAATGATTGCGGTGACGCTGGAGTTCTGCTTCCAGTGTGCTGTAAACCAGATACAAATTGGCTAGCAGCTTTCGGAAGGGTTCCCGTTCCACGACGCCTTTCAGAAAACATTTCATGTAAGCAGTGTTTTCTGCCATGGTGTGAGACTGTTTGGTATCTTCCCGCAGACGCAGAGCTAAATTTTGACTCATAACGAATTTTTACAGCGCAACTCTTAAACTCTATAACCATGCAGCAATTAAATGGACAGGATTTTTCATAACTTAACCAAGCTGGCAAGCGCTATTCGTCCAGGTAGTGGGCGAAACTTTGTTAATTTTTCCCAGGTTTAAATAGCTTGAGGCTAATTCGTCACATAGGATACAGAAATAGATAGAAGACTATTGGTTTTTCTGTCAAGAATTTTTCAGCAGTCTTGAATGGCCTTACCTCGAATCGCAGGCAATGACTGGTCGGAGGTAGGGGTCATTGCCTTGCAAATCAGAGATATGGTTTTCGGCTCTGTGCCAGAAAGCTTCTTTTTTATGTGCAAAAGTTAGGGAGATGACCTATGAACCCAGTTGCAGAAATCTTGCTGGAGCAAATCACCCAGGCCCAAAAGCTGGGGCAGAAAATTCTGACTGCGAGTGGTTTGGATGATGATGGAGTGATTTATGCCTTTGCCACCGCAGACACGCTGGTGATCAATTGCAGAGACTACGAAACGACCTGGCGATTTGATGAGGCGCAGGGTAGCCTTAACCGAGCGATCGCGCACCTCCAGTCTTCCATTCAGACCATCTCGATCGAAAGGGTAGGTCGCCCCTTCTATTGTTGGTAAGGATCGTGGATTAAATAACCTGGAGTTCTTCAGCCCTCCCCCGCCGGGAGCTACTGTGTACCCATAATCCCCTCCTGGGAGGGGTAGGGGTGGGTTCAACGCTCCTGCTCCCGTTCCTGGAACCACCCCGTCCCTGCGGGCCACCCCTACCCAGAGGGGATTTCACGCGAGTCTGCTGACTTGAGCCAAACTTTTCAGAGATCTGTATAGGCGGTAGCCGCCGGGAGGGGGGGAGGGGGTGAGGGCAAGCAGAAGTTTGACATTTTATTTAATTCTTATTCGTAAGGAAGTTCTATAGCGCCCAGAGGCATCCTGGCGGACGCTGCAGAATGTAGTCCGACTCAAAAGCCCAGAGCACGGGCTCCCTGGTAAAAGATGAAACTGGCGACCCAGGCCAGACCGATCGACCAGGCCACTGCGAAAGTCGCAAAACGGATACTTTTGGACTCGCTCTTGAGAACCGCCACGGTAGATAGACAGGGCACATAGAGGAGGGTAAATAGCATGAAACTGTAAGCCTGTACCCAGTCGATTTGCTGGGCGATCGCCCCACCCAGACTATCCTCCGTTGAGGCGCCATAGATGACGGCCAATCCCCCCAGCACGATTTCCTTGGCGATGAATCCGAAGATCAGGGCGATCGCTAACTGGGAGTTAATGCCCAGGGGTTGGAGTACAGGTTGAGTGGCCTGCCCAATCAGGCCAGAGAGGGTCTGGGCACTGGCGGGTGGCACACCTGCTGGAAGATTATTCAACAACCAGATCACGACCACCCCGGCAATAATGAAGCGGTTCGACCAGCGTAAAAAATGTTTTACCTCACACCAGGAGCGGATTAGCATCTGCTTGAAGGTGGGAAAGCGATAGGGCGGGAGTTCCAGCACCAGGGGATCCTGGTTAACAAAGCGGCCCTTGAACAGGGCAGCGGTCATTAAGGCGGCAGCAAAGCTCAATAAATACAGACTGAACAGCACCAGGGGCGCAACCTGAGGGGCAAACAGGGCTGTTGTCATGAAGATAAATACATTCAACCGGGCTGAACAGAGGGAAAAGGGAATCACCAACATGGAGAGCATCCGTAATCCGGGCGATCGCATCACGCGGGTCCCCATGATAGCTGGGACATTACACCCAAATCCCATCAATGACATGACAAAGGACCGTCCATCCAGGCCCAATCGTTCCATGAAGGCATCCATCAGAAAGGCAGACCGGGCCAGGTAGCTGCTGTCTTCCACGATCGCCATACAAAAGAAAAACAGCAAAATCACTGGAATGAAAGCGGCAACTGTGCCCATACCGTCATAGAGGCCACCTATCAAAAATCCCTTCAGAAACGAGGGGAAACTGGCTAAAGCTGGCTCCAGTAGGGTGGTTTTCCCCCAGTCCAACCCCTGGCCCAGCAGATCCTGGAGCGGCGTTCCCAGGGTATAAACCACTTGAAACATCAGGTACATGGCCGCAAAAAACAGAGGCAGTCCCAGAACTGGATGGAGCAGGATGCGGTCCAGACGGGTGGTCAGGGTATCCTGATGCTGATCTGGCAGGTGCACGGCATCCTGCAGGATGGTTTCCAGTTCGGTGGCAATGTGGGCGTCTGTGGCCAGACGATCGGAGAAGTCCTGAACTGAGACAGGGTGATCCTGGGCTTGCAACGCCTCCGAGATCGCCACCAGGGCGGCCTCGTAGCCTCCTCCGTACTTGGCACTCATCGGAATGACCGGCATCCCCAGGTGATGGGTCAGTTTTTCGGCGTTAACCGTTACCCCAAATTTTGGGGCTTCATCGGCCATATTCAGAAGCAATACTGCGGGCAATTGCAAATGCTTAACCTGCAGCGCCAGACTGAGCTGGCGATCGAGCTGAGCGGTGTTCAGAATAATAATGACTAAATTCAGGGGTGTCGATTCCAGGAAGCGCTGTACTACGGTTTCGTCTTCAGAAAAGCCCCTCAGATCATAGATTCCCGGCAGGTCAATCACTTCTGTGGGCTGATCTCCAATCCTGATAGGCGCGATCATCAAATCAACCGTAATTCCAGGCCAATTGCCGATGCTGGCAGTGGCTCCTGTAAAACGATTAAAGAAAGTAGATTTGCCCGTGTTGGGCATCCCCAAAACTGCAATTCGCTTCAACTTGTCTCTCCAGTCACCAGAGGAGTAATCTCCACTTTCTGGGCATCACGCTGACGTAACATCACTTCTGTCGTACCAATCCGGACATGCAGGGGACCAGAAAACCACGATCGGCGCAACATCGTGATCTGACGGCCCGAGCGAAAGCCCAGAGCCAGTAAGCGTTGATGCAACCCATGGGAGGTATTTAACTTGGAAATGATAGCAACTTGTCCTGGCTTCAGCACAGCCAGGTGAGGATAGGGCTTAGGCATGGGGCAAATAATCCATCCAGAAAGCTCGGAACAATGGCTTTGATAGGGTTTTCAACATTACCTCCTGTTACAGGACCAGGGGTGCTGTTGAGAATCTTTTTCAAGAGTTACTTAGATCGTCACACAGGCCAGGAGTGTCTGTCAACTCATCGTTCTGATTTGACAGAACCCGATTGATGATTAGACAGGTGCTGGGGATTCCCAACCATTGGGTCAGGTCAATAATGATGGCTGTGCCTGTCTCATCCTGCCGATTGGGCCTCAGAACCACCGGCAGAGTATGTGAAAAGGCAATGGAGAGGAGCGTTGCTTGATGCAAATCAGGGTGGGTATCGATCTGCGCCATAGTGACCCTACCGAAAATGGGGGGCTGACCCCATAGTAGTAGGTTGCCCCATCCCGTCTGAACTTGACCAGCTACTCAACTTTCCCACCTGGAGAAGCGTCACAGTCTGCTTTTAAATGACCTGCGATCGGGTTATGGTGATGCCCAAATAGTCCCCTGTGATTCCAATGGCAGTTCACCCTGATCCCGATCGTCCGATTAAGCTATTGCTGACCCTTCAGGGGGACGCCCCCCAACTTCTGGCAGGATTAGAAGCCCTGCTTCACTTGGGGCTCCTCTCCGATGCCCAGGTCAAGCAACTCAGTCAGCAGCACTTTACCTGTGCTGTGCCAGAACCCGTCGTGGCCCAACCCGCACCAGAGTCACTGGCTTTGGACCTGGTCCCGGCATCCCCCGCTTCATCGCCGGGATTAGTGGTCCAGGGATTGCAATCTCTGATGGCTGAGATCAGTGTCCTGTGGCTGCTGTTTCTGGGCGTGTTCCTGGTGGTGGTGTCGTCAGCGGTGCTGGCTGCCAGCCAGTGGAAACATGTTCCCCCAGAAGGACAGTACAGCATTTTACTGGCTTATACTCTGGCGTTCTGGGTTGCAGCCACCTGGACTGGTCGGCGACCTGATCTGGGTCTGACCGCTCGCATGCTCCAGATCACGACACTGTTGATTATCCCGGTGAACTTCTGGATGATGGATGGCTTCAAACTGTGGGCAACCGACCTGGGCCGGATCGTGGGAATAGTTGCCACCCTTTCCCTCACTGGGGTCAATGTCCTCCTGCTGCGATCGGCGACCGGGCCTTTGCCGAAATTGACCTTGCTGAACAGCATTGGCCTGAGCTGGCTGCACTGGGGCTGGAGTTTGCCCGGTTTTCCGCTGGGGGCCACCTATATCGGGACGATCGGCACTGCCCTGTCCCTGTTCTACCGCCATGAGTCCACAACCCGATCAACCGAGGTACAGCCAGAACCAGATCGATCGCCCAATCTGGGCCTCATTACCCTGACGATCACCACCCTGCTTCTGATTGGACGAGCCATCCTGATGGCAAGGGTGCCAGTGAGTGAGTTGGGACTGGCCCTGGGCATTTGCGGCTGGCTGCTCTGCTGGCTGGCTCGTCACGATTTTCAGCGGCGCGTTTGGAGTCAGGCGGGTGTGGGGCTGATGCTGGTTGGGTGGGGCGTCTCGATAGGAACGCCAGTTCCCTGGCAGGCGATCGGGGTCAGTGTTCTCGGTCTCTGGTTGCTGGCCGATCGACTGCTCAAAAACAGACGCCCCATTGCCCTGACTGCTTTCTTCCTGGTCGGGTTACAGACCTATGTCCTGTTGCGCCAACTGATTCCGGAGGAACGACGACAGACGATCGTCGCCTTCTGTATCCAGCAGGTTGGTGAGATCGGGATGCCCGATGCCCTGCCAGGAATTGCCCTCTTTCCCTATCTCTGGCTCACCCTGCTGGCAGTGGACTGGCTGCGACGGCGGGAATACCTCCCCCTGGTGCAGCGCACTGAACGACTGGCCCTGCTGCTGGGGATTGGTATGACCCTGGCCAGTTCCCTGAATCAGACGGTGCTGGCTATTAATCTGTCTCTGACTACGGTTACCCTGGCCCTGGTGATCTGGAAGCGCGCACCCTTAGGTGATTGGCTGATTTACCTGACCCATGTCCTGGGTCTGGCGGCGATCGCCACCTGGATTGATGTTCTGTTCCCCGAGCTGGATCAGCATTTCTGGGCAGCCCTGTTTCTGGCTGGAATGGTCATCGAGTGGGGAGTCACTGCTTTGGGTCCCTGGACTCGCTGGCGGCGCAGTGCCTGGATCTTGGGTTTGGTTCTAGCCGGAATCGGTTATCAGCTTCTGATTGATCGGGTCTCTGACGGGTATGACTGGGGCTGGATGTGGTTGGTGGCTCCCGCAAGTCTGACCACACTGGCCTATCGATCGCGGTTTCCTCCCCAGATTGCAGCCGCCTGGTTCAGTACCGTTGGTCTGGTGGCCTTGCAAGTTCTCACAGTTCCTACCGCGCCCCTGCGGATTCTGGGCCTAGGCACCGCCACAATCCTGATGCTGCTGAATATGCGCCAATTGCAGCATCTGCTGGCTGCTGTGGTGACGATCGGTCTGGGACTGTCCTTTGGGGCAGTGGTTCTCTGGGAAATTCTGACGGAACAGGGGGAAATCCCCTTCGGAGTCTGGTTACTGATCCAGGCGATCGCGGTCCTCGGCCTCTGGCTGTTCCGGCTGGCCCTGTTGCGGCGGGATAATCCCCTCAGTCTTGCCTACCGTCTGGCCAGCGACGGATGGGCCATTGTCATCAGCGGTATCACCTTGCAATGGATGACGCTTTACAGTTTGGGGCTCTATCTGAAGGTTTTTAGCCCTGAATTGCCGGACTGGCGTCACCTGACAGCGGCTACTGTTCTGACGGGGGCGATCGCCCTGCGTACCCTGCCCCAGGGGACCAACCTCGGCTACTTTGGGCTGGCCTGGGGTCTGGAGACTGTTCTCCTGCAAGGGATTGCGTTGCTGGGGCCATCGATCGATCGGCTGGCGATGGGGAATCTGGCCCTGGGGTTGGGACTGCAACTCCTGGGGGATTTCTGGATGCGTCGTTTCTCCAGTCGCATCTATCCGGCCAGTTGGCATATCATTCCCCTGCTCTATGGCCTGCTGGGATTTATGCTGCAACATCGGGACTTCACGGCTACGACCGGGTTGTTTACCCTGGGACTGGCGCTGATCGGGATCGGGATTGGTCGCCGTTTGGCTGCCAATGCCCTCACCTATCTCTCTCTGCTGGCAGTTTCAGTCGGAGCCTATGAGCTGTTGATTTACCAGTTGCAACAGGCTAAAGGGGGAAGTGCAGGGGATGGGTTGGTTTTGCTGGCGATCCTGGCGGTTACCTTTGCGATCGGCTTCAGGCTGATGTGCCGTCGGTTGGCTACCTTCCTACGCCTGACGGAACCGGGTCTGCGGGCGTGGGGCTATCTCCACTGGGCCTTCGCTACGGCCCTGCTACTCATGGCCCTGACTCTTCCCCTCAGCGTTTCTGGAGGGTATCTCTGGAGCGGTACCTTGGCTGCAACGGCCCTCTATGGGCTGCTGCAGGGCCGGATGCAGCCAGGAACAATCCTGTCCTTTCCCCGCTTCTGGACCTATGCGGGTATTGCGGCAGCGGTTCTGTCCCTCAGTGGCCTGCTCTATCTGGTTACGCCTGATAAAACCGGGCTGGAACAGTGGGCGGGTGCGATCGCCGGTCTGTTTGCCTTACCCATGTACAGTCTTCCCTGGGGGCGCTGGGGCTGGCCTGTTTCTCCCTGGCGGCGATCTGCAGCGGGCTTACCCCTGTTGGTGACCTTACCCTTGATTATTCCGTCCAGCACCCTGAGTCTGCTCCTAGTGGCTACCTTTTATGCCTGGTTGGCTAGAGCCTCAGGTCGCCTGCGTCTCAGTTATGTGGGGGTTCTGCTGGCCGATTACGTCTTCCTCCGCATCCTGGAGCAGTACCAACTCACCGATCCTCTCTGGTTTGCCGCGATTGTGGGAGGATCTCTCCTGTTTGTCGCCCAGGTTGACCCTTACCTGCAGGCCCAACCGGAGCGGGAGAAACGCCACTGGTTGCGCTGTCTGGCCATCGGTCTGATTGCCTTCACTGCGTTCTATCAGTCCGATCGCTCCGATCTCAGTTTCTCGTCCCTGGCCCTGAGCGGGGGCACGATCGGGTTTGCGATCGGTTTGGTTCTGGCTGGTCTGGCCTTGCGGGTGCGGGCGTTTCTCTATGTTGGCACGGCTCTGTTTATCCTCAAGGTCTTGCGCCAGCTCTGGTTATTTATTGATAATTATGCTTTGGTCCTGTGGGCGATTCTGGGGGTACTGGGTCTATTGTTCATCTTGGTGGCAGCCAATTTTGAAGCCCGTCGCAGTCAATTCACAGCCCTGTTACGGTACTGGGTAGATGCACTCTCAACCTGGGAATAAAAAAGGGGCACTCTTCAGTGCCCCATTCGCGTAAGCGGAGACAAATTTTATCATCCTGACAGTTCTGAGCTCTGGCCCCTTTGATGGAACTGGCTACAGGTCTGTCTCGAGAACACGGGCACACAAACCCAGTTCCTGGCTGCAAAGGCCTCACGTTGAATCAGCAGGATGCATCAGAAACTGGGTTGCTCCAATATCGTACTGATGTTCTAGTTGCCAGGCGTGCCGGTTGTACCAGTCGTGCCAGTCGTGCCGGTCGTACCAGTCGTGCCGGTTGTACCAGTCGTGCCGGTCGTACCGGTCGATTCAGGTATACCTGGTAAGCCAGTGACGCCAGTTGTGCCAGTACTGTTGTTATTGGTACTGGTATTCGGGCTGGAGTTGTTGCTGTCGTCAGTACTGGAATTGTTGCTGGAGTTGTTGCTGCCGTTGGTACTGGTGTTCGTACTACTGTTATTGCTGGAATTGTTGCTGGAATTGTTGCTGTCGTTGGTACTGGTGTTCGTACTACTGTTATTGCTGCCGTTGTTGCTGGAGTTGTTGCTGGAGTTGTTGCTGGAGTTGTTGCTGCCGTTGTTACTGGTATTGGTACTGGAGTTGTTGCTGCCACTGTTTTCGCTAGTCGTGGTTGTGGTCGAAATCTGACGCAAACCAACTAGCCCCGGAAAGATCCGGCTGGATGGACCAACGACTACAAATACAATCTTGGTGCGACCCCGACCTCGTACCAGAATTTGTCCCCGGCGACGGTTTTCCCGCACTTCCCGATCGTCATCATCATCATCGTCATCGTCATCGTCACTCAGGTCCTGTTCCCCATACTGGGAAGAGTAGATTTTGTACTTGCTCCCTGATTTGGAGATAGAGGCCAGGGTGAAGATCCGGATGTAGGTGGTGCTGGAGCTCACAATGGTTGAACTGGAGCTGCTGTCGCTGGAGGTGTTGGTAGAGGTGTTGGTAGAGGTGTTGGTAGAGGTGTTGGTGGAAGTATTGCTATCAACGGTATTATTCGCAGTTCCAAAGTTGGTTGAGAGGGAATTGGAACTGGGGGTGAAGGAACCCAGCCCCGGAACGGGAACACCCAGATTAAACTGGGTTTTACCCTGGGAAGTTCCATTCAGATTTAGCCCTGCTTGATTAAACTGGTACTGAGTTTTAGCATTGTTGCTCAAATAGCTAATAGAGGAGTTGTTGATCAGAGAGGTCAGACCTGTTCCTTCTCCCTTGACCTTAAACGTGGTGTTTTGAGCTGCGAAGTTACCCTGATTGGTGGAGGTTCCCTGTAACGAGAGTTGGATTCCCGTTGCGGTTCCTTCCAGCTTGAATTCTTGAGACGACGGTGTACCAACGCTCTGGATCTTGAACTGGGTGACTGCGTTGTTGCTGTTGAAGGTAATGGTATTTGCCGTTACCTGGGAAGATGCCAGGGCTGTGCCCTGTCCTTCCAGTTCAAACTTGATCCGTCTCCCGGTTGTGGTCGGATTGTCAAAAATAGGACCAGAAGAAATGAACTGAATGTTAGAGGGTAAACCAATGTTGCCACTGGGAATATTGGCCTCATAGGGACCAATCAGCAGATTTCCGCCGGATGAGTTGAAGGTATTGCTGGAAGCAGGGGAAAGGGTCACTCCTGTTACAGGCAGGAAGATTTGAGGAGCCGAACCCACCTGCTTCGGTGTGATCAGCGTCCCTCCCAGGATATCCGTCGTTGTAAACGAGGTGAGGGTGAAATTGAGGGTGGTCGGAATGCCCTGGAAAAATACGGGTTGACCAGAGGAGGTGAAGGCTCGGCCAGAGAGAACACCCTGCAAGGTGCCACTATCACCACTGCCTGGGATACCCGTAGCGCTGGCTGTGCCATTCAGCTTACCCGCAGTCGGGGTGAAGATGGAATTGACGGTCACTCCATTGGGGGTTTCCAGTCTGAGGGTTTTAGTGGTGGCATCAAACAAGACAGTCGGGCTGCCAGCGGGCGTCGGCACAAAAAAGGCCGCATCCCCGGTGACTTTACCCCCTTGAATGGGGATATCGGCCCGAACGGCAGGAGCAATGGCCAGGCTTCCAGCCAATAGGCCAAAATAAACGGCAAAATGAGCTGACTTAACTATCACAGTTGTAATCCTCATGAAGAATAGTAGGGTTTTGGGATCCAACAGGGGTAACGTTGGGGAGTTCAAAGTCCGAGGAACTGATGCAGACTAGTCCTGTCGCTGTTGCTGCAACGTTGCGGTCAGGTTAGGCAGGACTTAGCAGCATCGATGAACTCCTAAAAGCTGAAGGTGGTCCGCAGGGCACCAACCGTAACCGTGTCACTGTTTGTCGTGTGGTTCGAGTTGAAGATGAACAGCACGCCGGGGGTGAGACTGATGTTGTCGGAGAGGCGGATCCGGTAGAACGCTTCCACATGGGTGGAGGTTCCAGGTTGCCCCCCTGGAACACCCCCCGTCAGGGCGAGCAGACTGGGAATGTTTAGCCCTGCTGGCAGGTCACTACTGTCAATCTTGGGAGGTTGACCCACGTAAATGCCTGCCAGATTTCCATCCCCAAACAGGTCAGGAAAGTTGAGGAAGGCCATCCAGTTGAAGGTACGGACCCCACCTGATAATCCTGGAACACTGGAGAAGGTCCGACCGGCCCAACCTCCCAGGGTTACTGCCGGAGAGATGCGCCAGGAAATCGTGCCTCCGATCGCATCCGTGTTCAGGGGTCTACCCACCGTAAGCTGATCATCCCCAATCCCAGTCCCCAAAAAACCATTGGTGGAATAGGCGTTGACGTAGTTCAGGGAAATGTCCAGGGTCTCAACGGGGGTAAGGGTGAGCTGGGTCCCAAAGTTGGTGCCGCCATTGAACAGACCATTGGAAGCGGTTGGGATATTAGGGGTGGTGGCAGAATAAACAGCCTGTAAGCTGGCCCAATCGGTGATTTGCCAGTCAAAGCCAACCCCACCCTGACCGCTGCCAATATTCAGGATGGGGTTGCGCTGGGCGAAGAACGAAATGGGACCCTGACCTGCACTCTCAATCCGGTTAACGCCCCGAAACACGTTTACCATACTGACCCCGACGGGGCCAACCACGACAGCAAAGTTATTGCCAATCAAATGCCGGAAGGTTAGGTCACTGAGCACGACGGAGTTATTGGTGCTGCCGGTGTAACTCAGTCGTGCCATATTCGTCAGCAGAACACCCTCCAGACCGATCGCATTACTGGCCTGCAGACTGGTGAACAGAATGCTGCGGGGGTCAAAGACTGTGAACAGGGAGAGTTGGACGTTATAGACCGCTGAGATTTGGGACTGGGCGCGGGTATCTTTTACCCCATCCACCGGGAAAAAGTCGGCGGAGCCCCCATCCCCACCCTGGACCCCGATGATCGCCTGTCCAAACAACTTGGTGGTGGTTGAGAACTGCTGAGCTTCCAGGGTCGCTGTGCGGGCCTCCAGTTGGTCTACCCGGCCCCGCAAGGTGCTCAATTCCATGGCAAATTCTTCTTGCAAGCGCCCCAGGGCTTCCAGATCTTCCTTCTGAACCAGAGTTCCGGTGGCTGATGCAATTAACTCGTTGATTCTATCCATACAGGCATTCAAGCCTGCAGCAAATTCGTAGCGCGTCATGGCCCGGCCACCACGATAGGTACCATTGGGATAACCAGCGATGCACCCGTAACGCTCTACCAGAGACTGCAGAGATTGAAAGGCCCAGTCAGTGGGTTGCACATCTGAAAGTTGGGAAACAGAGGTAACTTGCGCCATTGGATCTTCCGCCTCTGAAGCTGAATCCAATTCCGGAACCT
This sequence comes from Leptolyngbya sp. 'hensonii', assembly GCF_001939115.1. Classification (GTDB taxonomy): domain Bacteria; phylum Cyanobacteriota; class Cyanobacteriia. The sequence goes on from NZ_MQTZ01000042.1 coordinate 300,325, forward strand.
GCTCGGCCAAGGCTGGAGTCATAGAGAGACCAGCCAACGTTACACCTGCCAGAGTCGAGACAATCCATTCACGGCTCAATCTGGATGTCACTATAGATTTGCTCTTTGTCATACACCAGGGTTTTGTTAGGTTTGGATAGCGTTAGGTTTGGATAGAGCGAAGGAAAACAGGTGGGGTAGGTAAAACATCATCTGAACCTACGCTGGAGCAGCATTCCACAGGAAAAAGGCGAGATCAAGAGCTGCCAGAAAAATAAAAACTGTATTGATTTACGTCCTCTAGACTGATACGCCAGGGGAAGGTTCCCTCCAGAGAGGCAGTTGGGAGAAAGATTTTTTCTGTCTTGATTTTCTGTGACACGATGGTCGCAATCCACTAAAATAGGAGGGTTGTCTACAAATCTGCAGTCTCAACTGCCATGGCTCAACCTAAGAAGAAAACTTCCAAACTCAAGCGAGATCAGCGGCGAGCAACCTGGAAACGCAAAGCTGCACTCCAAGCTCAGCGAGCTTTATCTCTCGGAAAATCCATTCTGACTGGACGCTCTACCTTTGTCTATCCGGGGAACGAGGAAACAGAAGAAGAATAGGCTAATAACTGATGCTGGGCAAATTCTTTCGAAAATCAGAATCAGAGCCATCCAATCGCGTCCCTCCCGGTCAACGGCTGACTACCGGGTTTCCGGTGCTGACCTATGGTTCAACGCCTGAGGTCAGCACGGTAGACTGGCAATTCCGGGTTTGGGGTTTGGCGCAGGAAAAGACTTTTACCTGGGCAGAGTTCATGGCCCTACCCCAGAGTGACTTCACAGCCGATTTTCACTGTGTGACGACCTGGTCTAAGCTGGATGTGCAATGGACGGGAGTTAAGGTGACGGATTTCATGGCTGCGATCGAGGTAGACCCTCAAGCAGTTCACATCATGGAACATTGCTATGGCGGCTACACCACGAACATCGCTATGGATGATTTTCATAGAGCAGAGAATTTCTTCGCCCACACCTTATTTGGTCAACCCCTGTCCCCCGATCATGGCGGCCCCCTCCGCTTGGTGGTGCCCCACCTCTATGCCTGGAAAAGTGCTAAGTGGATCAATGGCTTAGAATTCCTTGACCATACAGAGCTGGGGTTCTGGGAACGTAATGGTTATCATCATCGGGGAGAGCCCTGGGCCGAAGAACGCTACAGTGTACGCTTTTAGGATTCAATTTTGAATTAATATAAAGAGCGAACTCATAATACAGTCTGCTTTACAGGTAACTATGGATATTTTGACGTTGGGCTGGGTTTCTCTATTAGTTGTTTTTACCTTCTCCATCTCCATGGTGGTTTGGGGCCGTAACGGTTTCTAGTCAAATGCCTGTGGAGACTTCAGCCCTAAGCATTCTGGTGCTGGTCGCTTTCGGCCTGCTGGTTACGGTTACCGGTGGTATTGCTTATCTGACGATGGCCACCTGGCGCGATCGCCGCCGCCAGGAACGGGAGAAACGCAACCGCTGATCGGCTAGATTCCTGGTCTCATAGGAAAGATGCCCCAGTCGGGCTTCTTTGGCTCAGGGATTAAATAAAAGGAGCAATCGGGGTTTGGGGGCGATGTCCCCAAACCCTCGCGCTTTCTAGCTGAGGTGCCACCATCCCATGGCAGGTCCGACAAATCGGATGACGACCCAGGCTACAACAAGGCCACCAATCCCGATCCAGGCACCGGTCGTGGTCCAGTTGACGAACTGTTGCCCCTGCCCCTTAGTCACTGGGAGCCAGGAGGCAATTCTTTCATCCTGGCCATATTTTTCACCCAGTATTTCCTTACGCCGTTTAGAGTCGCCCATAGTTGAATCAGTAAAGGTGAGTAGAAACTAACTTTTTAGCTAGATAATACTGCCTTAGTCCACTACAGAACAGTCAGATTGGCTAAATAGACTGGCATCCACATAATTGATGCGGGCCAAGGGGCTGAGGGCTGTTAAAACCTGTGCGCCATAACTGCGGTGAATCACGCGATTGTCCAGCAGGGCGACCACACCCTGACAATCCCGGACTGGTGCAACTGCTCGCTGTAGTTCGCTTAAAGCGGCGGGCAATAAATACAGACGAAACCAATCCTGGCGCAGACGTTTAAAGTAGGCGACCCGACCCGCTACCAGGGGATTTTCCAGGGAAGGAATGGGCAGGGTGGCAATTATCAGCAACCGAGGGGAAGGCAGAACAGCCTGGTGCTGTCGCCAAAATTCCCAGCCTGTAACCAGAATCCCATTGTCGTCCAGGCAGGTCTTTTCCACCTGCACTCTGGAACCAAACTCAGCTGCCAGTTGAGATCCGACCTGGGCTTTGAGGGGCATATCTCCCACTAGTAGAACCGTAATTCCCTGAACAGCGATGCTGACACTGAGCAAAATGCGGATTTCCCGCATTAAGGCACTCTGAAATAGGGAGGTGTTGGGCATGGGCAAGCCATCAGGCAGGTAGAGCTGGATTTGCTCCGTTTGTCGATCGGGGACAAACTTGAGGCAGGTTATGTCTTCCAGGCCGACCCGTTGACGATAGATCGGCGCATCCGACTCAGCATCCAGGGCGCTCCCAATCAGCACTACAGGCTGCTGAGGCCAGATCTGAGCCAGGGCTGAGGCCACTTCTACCGGGCCACAACAGAGGGAAAATTGCCCCTGGCTGCGGACGATCGTGGCCCAGGGCAGGGCGTTCTCCGATTGTAATTGCTGATAAAAACGGTTCCAGTTGGGTGGTAGAAGGGAGCTAGACTTCCGATCGGGAGGACATAACTGGCTGTACAGCCCATGCAACAGGTCCTTTTCTGTCTCATCCAGGAGATAACATTCGTAGGGATTTGCAGGATGATGGAAGATCGCCTTGGTTAACTGAACACGAGCATCTCGAATCACATCCAGGCAGGTAGGAAAGGCCAGGACAAGATCATTCCAGTCTCCGGGCAGCAGACAGGTTGTCAGTTGATTGAAGGCCCATTGTTCCAGATCATCCACCCCGTCCAGAATGGTGGGTATACGCCTAGGGAAACGCTCCCCTGTGGTCAATCGATCGGCCAACCAGACCTCTGGTGTAGTCATCAGAATGCCCTGAAAGTCAGTTCCAGGCCAGCGATCGCCTGCCCGGATCGGCTTGGGCGATTGAACCCACTCCTGCAATTGGGGCAGTTCTACCATCAACAGTCGTTGCTGAACTACTTCAGAGGCCACCACAACGACGGAGCCTGGCCACACCAGAGCAGGCAGCAGGTAGCTGAGACGATAGCGCCCGTGATAGCCAAAGCAAGGAACTCCTGTTTGCAGTAGCACACTTCGCTCCAGACGTAGAGCGCGAGCAACAAACCGGCCCATCGTCAAATGATGGGGCCAGTAGGGTTCGCCCTGATCCCGCAGGAAGGCCCTTAACCGTTGATGGACTTCTACTTCAATCACAATTCTTTGAAGTTTGGAGCGATAAAAACCCCTGCCTGGTGTGAATCATGGCAGGGTACTGTGTAGGGTGTGTAAGGAAATATCTCCCCATTATAAGCAGCCCAACCTCAGAAGGGTTGAGAAATCCCCCGGATTTACGGGAAGCAGGTTGCCCCGTTACGGCTCAATCTCTTCCTCGATCGGGGAGGGGAAGCGAACCTCTCCCGTCAGGGGCCGAACCACTCGGGCGATCGCCTCCTGAATGAAGGCACCAATGAACTCATCCCGGCGATTCAGCTCAAACTGACGCTGGACTACTTCTGTGATCCCCCCATCGCCCCAGTCCTGATTGTGGCGAAAATACTCGATGAAACTTTTGCCTGCAATACGGGTCAGATAAGCCGCACTGACCGCCTGAATCACCCGACTGACAATCAGAGTTCCCAGATTCAGATTGAGGGCCACTTGGAGCAATTCAAATGTTCCTTTCACCACTCCCAGGCCAACCAGTGTTTTTGCCAGGGAAAGGGCCATTTCCCGACCGCGCTCCAGGTTGATCTCACAGCCATAAACCTTGCCAATTTCGACCACCATCTGGGCATTGACCGCTGCCGCTGCTAACATATCTACGACTGGTAGGGGTGTCACTGCGATCACCCCCGCTCCAATCCACTGGAAGCGGTCTACAACTTTGTCAGCCTGACGGCGGCGTTGCCCATCAATTAACCGTCGGGCCGCTGCTCCCAGCCGTTGAGATTGCAGCAGAATATTGTCGGCTACCAGATCTTCCCCTTCCGATCGCAAAATGATCGCCATGCGGCGTAACAAGGGCAGCACATCTGGCTCAGGCTGCACCAGTTCACCGGTTTCTAAGCGAACGGGCTGGGGATTAGCCGCGATCGCAACCACATCCTGAGCCGGAATCACCCCCCGCACCCGCTCTCGCAGGCGTGCCAGCAGGGTTTCTCGATCGACATCGGGATACAGATCTGTTTTGTTGAAGACCAGGACCGATCGCTTCCCAATCTCGACCAGGGCCTTTAACGGCTCATATTCGGACTGACGTAAGTCATTGTCCACAACAAATAACAGCAAATTGGCATCTGTAGCCAGTTGTCGGGCCAACTGCTCCCGTTCCGTGCCCGCCACCCCCACCTCCAGAATGCCCGGCGTATCGGTGATCAGGATTTGCCGATCTACCCCTTTGAACCGGAGCAGGTAGGTTTCGCTCACGGTGGTGCTGCCCATGGGGGCATCCACCCGACCGACGATCCGACCCAGAAGGGCATTCACCAAAGAGGTCTTTCCGGCTGACCCCGTGCCAAACACGACGACTCGAATTTCACCCCGGTTCAGGTTTTGTTCAATTTCCCGCGATCGACTCAGGAGTTCCTGGCGGGCGACTTCATCCTGAATCTGAGCCACCTGACGGCGGACTGCTTTCAGGGTTTCCTCGGCGGCCTCTGTCCGAACCTCTGAAACTTTGGGCGTTGCCTGTTGACGACGGGATTTCTTGCGACCCTGGGGCAGGATCAAGAAGTAATACAGGAAGGCCCCCACCAGCACCAGCAGCAGGGCAATCACCACAATCAGCAGCAAATTACCCAGTAGGGGCTGGGTCAGGGCGATAGTGGTATACAGTTGGGCCAGGGAACTGATCAGCCAGATCAACAATCCTAAGATGATCCCCAAACCGACAAGCAAGATCAGCAGGCGTGGTAGCGGCATGGAGCAGACCCTTCAATTCTGCCTCCCATTTTAGTGGGCTGGAGCGAGGCGCTGGCGGAGAATGAACTCTGCGATCGCCAGGTCAACTGGGGTGGTGACCTTCAGGTTTGTCTCTTCCCCAGCCACAATCTGGACGGGTAGATTACACTGCTCAAACAATGCGGCATCGTCGGTGACTTCCCACCCCTGACGACGCCCCTCCTCATGACATTGCTTGAGCAGTGGAACTGAGAACCCCTGCGGGGTCTGGGCAGCCCAGAGCAAACGCCGATCGGGGGTACTTTGAATCTGTTGACTGGCTGGTTTAACCACCTTAATCGTATCCTTCACAGGCACAGCTGCAATCAAGCCGGGACAGTGAAGAATTGCGTCAGCACAGCGATCCAGCAGTTCTGGGGTGGCTAGACATCGGGCTCCATCGTGGATCAGAACCTGTTCTGCCTCGGGGGGGAGGGCCTGCAGCCCGTTGTAAACAGATTCCTGCCGCGTTGATCCTCCGGGAATCAGATGCAGGGGAAAAGGAAAGCTGAGACTGGCCAGAATCTCCTTAAAATCTGGCCAATCCTCCGGCTGGCTGACAATACCAATCCAGCGAATCTGTTGTGAAGCCGCCGCCGCTGCCAATGTCCAGGCCAGAATTGGTCTGTCCAGCAAGGACAGCAGGAGCTTGTTGCGGTGATGCCCCATGCGACGACCAGAGCCTGCAGCGGGAATGAGTAAGTACATAAATTTTATGAGTGGCTGCTCTCAGGAGTTTGTCATGGGTCATTGGTTATGGGTCATTGGGTTGACTGATGACAGGTCATTGGGTCTATGACCCATCCAAACCCACCCGGCCCTCCAGGCCACCCCTCCCCAGAGGGGAGCAACTGCCTGGGCTGATCTGCGGCAGGGGCGAGATCGATCGCACGGGCCTTGAGCCTAGATCGGAATCCCTTGACCAAACTCTTTGCCTTCCCAAAATGAATAGGCCCTGCTTTCAGAAGAGGATTTATCCAATGACCAATGACCAAAGATCAATAACTTCCTTGTTCCGTCACGTCTATCATCCCCTAAAATAAGGAGCGAAAATCAGGTAAAAAATGATTTATGCGAATACTGGCCCTTGTCCCCGGTGGGATTGGCGACCAAATCCTGTTCTTTCCAGCCCTGGATACCCTGAAACGGGTTTACCCAGAAGCTCAGATTGATGTCGTCGTTGAGCCTCGCGCTAAGGAAGCTTACCGAGTTTCTAAAGCAGTCAGGGATACTATCCTGTTCGATTTTGGCGGGAATAACAGTCTGGCGGACTGGGGCAATCTCCTGGGCGTCATTCGCGATCGGGAATACGATGTGGCTTTTTCAGTCCGGCCAAGTTGGGGGGTAGGTCTGCTCCTTTGGTTAACCGGTATTCCGACTCGGATTGGGTACGCTGGCGTAAGTACTGGGTTTCTCACCCATCCGGTGGCTCAAAAAACAGAACAGTACACAGCAGCGATGTACTATGACCTGCTCCAGGGACTGGGGATTCATGAAGCCTGCCCAGAGGTTTCAATCAGTTTGCCCCGAAAAGATATTGAATGGGCCGAAGCAGAACAGAAGCGTCTGGGTTTGCAGGGAGGAGGCTATGTTCTGATTCATGGCAGTTCCCATCAGGCAGCAACATCCGCTGAGCAAGAGAAGACGTATCCGATCAAAAGCTGGGTCAAAATCATTCAGGATTTCCGGCAGAAGCAGCCCGATTTGCCGATCGTGCTCCTGCGCGGATTGGAACCCCCAGATCTGGTTGATGACCTGATGGAAGTTAGCCTGAAGCCAGCCCCTCTGGTGACTAGACCTGGTGAGCTGGGCAAGCTGGCGGCGATGATTGCAGGATCTAGCTTGATGCTCTGTACCGAAAGTACAGCAATGAACCTGGCTGTTGCCCTCCAAGCGTTTACCCTGACTATTTTTGGCCCTACCGATCCAGCGAAGCTACTCCCAGTCAGCGATCGTTTCCTCGGCCTTCAATCTTCCACGGGTAAGGCTGCAGATATCCCCCCTGAAAAAGTTCTGGAGAAAATCTGGGGCGGCTAGCTGCCCTGAAACGACCTGCCCAGAAAATCTGGCCTGAATGGCGATCGCCACTTCAGTCAAATGCTCTTGCAGAAATTTCTGTAGCACAAATACTTTAGCAGCACTGTTCAGGGCCAAGCTCAATCCATCACAAAAAGCACGAAAACTACAGGTAGATTTCGGCGATTAAGATGGCGCATGACAAATGACAAATGACAAAACCGTCATTCGTCACTCGCCAGCTTGCTCCACCATCAGTGCTGATTGGCAATCATGGGATGGACGATACCCCGGGTGTATTCCTGCCAGAGCAGGGCTAACTCCTGGGATCGGGTGCGCCATTCTGGCTGGATTTGATACATCCTGCGAGGGCGTCCCCGTCCCTCTACCTTCTTCCAGTAACCTGCGATCACCTCCTCGTCCTCAAGAAACTTGAGGGCGCTGTAGAGAACGGTATCTGAAAGGCGATAGGTGGGGTGCTCATTCTCCAGGAGCAGGATTAACTCCGTACCGTAGGAATCTCCCCTGAGCAGGATCGAAAGGACATAGCAAACTGCCTGTTCTTTCGTCAGATAGATCGGTGGGGGATTCTGGAAAAACTGATAAATATCTTCAAACTTCATGCTTCTGTCCGAACCACTGCTTCTAATATGCCCATAATGCATCTATACTAAGCATGATGACTACTTACTCTGGCCAGAGGTCTAAGGCGAAATGGTGCAATCTGCGGTTTCTGTGCTGCCATTCCTGGGGACGGAAGTGGCATCGACTTACGAGAATGCGAACGTTGTAATTTTGCCGGTTCCTTTTGAGGCCACCACAACCTATCGGCGTGGCTGCGAAAATGGTCCTGCAGCAATCCTTAAAGCCTCCCATCAAGTAGAGTATTACGACGAAGAGTTGGAGCAAGAACTGTGGCCAACAGGTCTCTACACCCACCCTCCCATTGCTGATACTCGTTATAATCACAAAATTTCCTCCGAGGAAATGCTGCAAATCACACAGCAGACTTTAGAGAGATTAATCCTTGATGGCAAGTTTGTCATCGCTCTAGGGGGTGAGCATAGCATTACTGAGGCGATCGTGGCAGCCTATCAGCAGACAAATTCCAAAGAACCCTTCACAGTGATTCAGGTGGATGCCCATGGAGATTTACGGCATGAGTACGAAGGATCTATCCACAATCACGCCTGTGTGATGCGAAGAGTTGTGGATATGGGGTTACCCACCGTTCAGTTAGGCATTCGCAGTATTTGTAAGGAAGAGGCAGACCTGATTAAGGACAGGCAACTGACTGTGTTTCGGGCCCGAGAAATTGCCCTGCAGCCAGATTGGATGGAAAGAGCTCTAGCCAGCATTTCGACCAGAAAAGTCTTTTGCACGATCGATCTTGACGGGATTGATCCAACTCTGATCCCTGGCGTGGGAACACCTGAGCCAGGGGGGCTCAACTGGTATAGTTTGACGACTTTTCTGGCCCGATTGTTCCAGGCCCATGAGGTCATTGGTTGTGATGTAATGGAATTGGCCCCTATTGTGGATTCGGTCGTGTCGGAATTTACAGCTGCTAAGCTTGTTTATAAGCTGATTGGGTATTGGGTCACCAGCAAACAACAAGCAAGAGATTAGTTTAATATTTCTAAGGTCAGAGTCTTGCCGATCTCTTTTGGGGCCTATCAGCTCTGGCATTGCCTCACCCTCATAGCGCCTACCTTATGGAAAACACAACCCTTATTGGCAGATATGCTCCAGATTTTGAACTCAGGGGAATCGATGATTCTGTACACCACCTGGCTCGTTATTTAGAGGACCTGAAGCTGGTTGGGGTTGTTTTCATGTGTAATCACTGTCCCTATGTGGGGATGTATCTGGAGCGCCTCAAAACCATTCAGGCCACATTTCAGGCTCAGGGGTTTACCCTGGTCGGCATCAATTCCAATGATGCCACTCAGTTTCCTGAGGATAGTTTCGATCAGATGAAGATTTTTGCGGCAGAACGGCAGTTGAATTTTCCTTACCTGCGAGATGACACCCAGGATGTGGCCCGTTCATTTCACGCTGAAAAAACCCCTCAGGTCTTTTTAATTAATCATCAAAGTGTCATCTGTTACGGGGGGGGTATTGATGATGATCCGCAAAATGGGTCAACCATTCCCCATCGCTATCTAGAGGATGCGATCTTAGAAATTTTGCGGGGGAAGGCAGTCTCAGTCACCTCTGGACCTGCTGTAGGTTGTTCCATTAAATGGCGTACCTGATCCATTTGCGGTGTGACGACTCTGCCTAACCTGTGGCCCTGCTTGAGTTCAATCGGTTTGATCGGGGGATGGATCGGCCTGCTTCGATTCGCCTGACACTCTTCCCAGACCGTTGCCTCCGATTCCCTTAAGGAGTATCTTTAATTGGAGGCAAATTGAGTTGAGTAAATAAATGGTCACCAAATGGGGATAGCTTACCGACGGGTTTTGCTTAAGTTGAGCGGTGAAGCCCTCATGGGCGACTTGAATTATGGCATCGATCCGGCAGTCGTACAGGCTATTGCTCAAGAAGTGTCAGCGGTTACAGCCAGTGGTGTGCAAATGGCGATCGTGGTTGGCGGGGGCAATATTTTCCGGGGGGTCAAGGGAGCTGCTGCCGGTATGGATCGAGCCACTGCTGACTATATTGGTATGATTGCAACGGTGATGAATGCTATGACCCTGCAGGATTCCCTGGAGCAGGCTGGTGTGCCAACTCGGGTGCAGACCGCGATCGCCATGCAGGAGGTCGCTGAGCCCTATATTCGGCGGCGAGCTATCCGCCACCTGGAGAAGGGGCGAGTCGTAATATTTGGTGCGGGCTCCGGTAATCCATTTTTCACCACTGATACCACAGCCGCACTCCGGGCTGCCGAGATTAGCGCAGATGTATTGTTCAAAGCTACAAAAGTGGATGGCGTTTATGATTCCGATCCCAAGTTGAATCCAACTGCCAAACGCTATCAGACTTTGACCTATAGCCATGTCCTGACTCAGGACTTAAAGGTCATGGATGGCACAGCCATTGCCCTTTGCAAAGATAACAACATTCCCATCATGGTTTTTGACCTCTCTGTGCGGGGTAATATTCATCGGGCTGTGATGGGGGAACCCATTGGAACAGTTGTTGGAGGTTTCTGTGAAGTTAGCTGAAGTTGAATTGTTGATGCAAAAAGCAGTTGAAGCGACGCAGCGGTCCTTCAATACCATTCGGACGGGCAGGGCCAGTACGTCACTGCTCGATCGAGTCATGGTTGATTATTATGGATCCCCGACCCCTCTGAAGACACTGGCGAATATCAACACACCAGATGCCAGCACCATTACCATTCAACCCTTCGATCGCAGTAGTGTGAATGCGATCGAGAAAGCCATCTCTCTGTCCGATATTGGGCTGACCCCCAATAACGATGGCTCCATGATTCGGCTCAATGTCCCCCCTCTAACCACAGAGCGGCGTAAGGAGTTTGTCAAGCTGGCCTCTAAGTATGCGGAAGAAGGAAAAGTATCCGTCCGGAATATTCGCCGGGATGCGGTTGATTCCGTCCGCAAGCAGGAGAAAGCAGGCGACCTCCCGGAGGATGAAGCCAGAGATCTGCAGGATAAGATCCAGAAGTTGACGGATAAATATATCGCCAAAGTTGAAGACTTACTGGCTGAGAAAGAGAAAGACATCACCACTGTTTGAGGTGCCCAAGTGCCAGGGCCACCTGTAATGCAGACAAGCTACAGTTGAAGATATCTGCTGTTTGTCTGCATTACAGGTGATGGTTTATGCTGGAATCCGGTCAACTCCTGCACGATCGTTATCGACTCAGTCAGAAACTGGGCCAGAATCCAGGGCGGCAGACCTGGCTGGCGGAAGATTTGCAAGTTGAGCCGTCCATTCCAGTGGTCGTTAAACTACTGGCTTTTGGGGGAGATGTGCAGTGGGAGCAGCTGAAGCTGTTTGAGCGGGAAGCTCAGGTGCTAAAGCAACTCGATCATCCCCGAATTCCCAAATACCGAGATTATTTTTCGATCGACGATCGATCACTCTGGTTTGGGCTGGTTGAAACGTATATTCCGGGTTCGTCCCTGCGGCAACTGCTGCATCAGGGCAACCGCTTTACAGAAGCTGAATTACGCCGGATTGCTATAGCTACGCTGCAAATTTTGGACTATCTCCATGGTATGTTCCCTCCCCTGCTACACCGAGATCTGAAGCCCGGTAACTTGATTCTGGGAGAAGACCATGAGATTTATCTGGTGGATTTTGGAGCAGTGCAAGACCGGGGGATGGCAGACGGGGCGAGTTTCACCGTAGTCGGTACCTACGGATATACTCCGATGGAACAGTTTGGGGGACGAGCGGTTCCATCCTCAGATCTATATGCCCTGGGAATGACCCTGATGCATCTGGCGATAGGGATAGCCCCAGCAGATTTACCTCAGGATGGCTTAAGGGTCCAGTTCCAGTTTCCCAGTCACTTTACACCTGCTTTTGAAGGCTGGGTGCAACGCCTAACAGAACCTGCACTGAAGCAACGCTTTGCCACGGCCAAGGAAGCCCTGGCCGCCCTAGAATCGAATACCCTCTGGTATCAGCCAGTCTCAGAACTCCCTCTGCTACCTCCCAACAATTCAGGCCATGGGAAGCTGTCTGTACCGATTCCACCTGAGATTCCAGCCTGGAACTGGGGAGCCTTTTTTCTGGCTCCGCTCTGGTGTCTGGATCACCGACTCTGGTGGGGAACTCTGCCCTGGGCCATTTGCTTACCGATGACCGTTGCAGCTGCAGCCATTCCCTGGAACCCTGCAGTTTTTTTAGGCCTGTTTGCAGCAGCTCATATGGGTGTTGCCAGTCTCCTGGGGATTAAGGGCAATCAATGGGCCTGGCAAAGTAAGAAGTGGCGTAGTATTCAACAGTTCAAAGACCAGCAAAGGGCCTGGACAGTGGCTGGATTTGTCCTCTTGCCAACCTATCTGCCGATTTTACTGCCATTGCTATTGCTGGCTCTTTTATAGCCCTTCTCTAGCCCGTGAGATTTGCAGATTGGCAGGGATTTTCCTACACTGCTAGACGAGGGAAACGAGTCCCGATCGCGGCTGCTTATTTGGAGTGAACTTGAACCATGTACGACTGCATTATCGTGGGCGCGGGTCCTGCAGGTGCCAGTGCGGCTTACCATCTGGCCAAACGGGGACGTTCCGTTCTGATTGTGGAGAAGGAAGCCTTACCCCGCTATAAACCCTGTGGGGGTGGTGTTTCTCCGATCGTTGCCCAATGGTTTGACTTTGATTTCACTCCAGCTATTTCTTTGAAGGTGAGCACGATTCGCTATACCTGGAAAATGGAAGACCCCGTGGAGGCCAAACTTCATACCAGTGAGCCGGTGTGGATGGTGCGGCGAGATGTCTTTGACCACTTTCTGGTCCAGCAGGCCCAGAAACAGGGGGCTGAACTCCGACAGCACACGGAGGTGACTGGCGTCGAATTCAAGAGCGATCACTGGCAGGTGAATACGGCTCAGGGGCCTGTGGAGGGGCGCTATCTGATTGCGGCGGATGGAGCCAAGGGACCGATGGCTAAGTGGTTGGGCTTTAAGGAGCGGAAGCGTCGCCTGGCCGGGGCTCTGGAAGCAGAAACCCCAGCTCAAATTGAGAATGGGCATATCGCCCACTTTGAATTTGGTCTGGTTAAAAACGGTTATATCTGGAATTTCCCCAAGGCGGATGGGTACTCGATCGGCGTTGGGACCTTTCGAGGTGGGGGCGAGCAGCAAGACTTCAAGGGTATTCTCAATCAGTACGGCACCCTGTTTGGGGTCAATGTGTCAACCAGCAAGCAATATGGCCACCCGCTTTGTCTTTGGGATGGCGATCAAAAACTCCATACCCAGAATGCGCTTCTGGCTGGAGAGGCGGCCTGTGTGGTTGATCCATTCACAGCAGAGGGCATTCGGCCTTCCATGTTTACCGGTGTGAAGGCAGCCGCTGCGATCGACCAGGCCCTGGGGGGCGATCTGAATGCCTTGGAAGCCTATACCCACCTGATTGCAGCAGAATGGGGGAGCGATATGGTTTGGGCTCAACGATTGGCAGGGCTGTTTTATCGGATTCCTGGTATTGGTTACAAGATTGGGGTCAAACGTCCCACAGCTACCCAGAAGATGGGCAAAATCCTCTGTGGAGAACTCCGATACAGCGAAGTTGCAGGCAGTGCCATCAAACGCCTGAGCGCTAACCTGATTCCAGGCATGGGGGGATAAGTCCCCCCACCCTGTTAACGTCCAGCCACCAGAGCTTTCCGGTCTGCTAGTAGGGTTTGGGTTGCCGATGCCCCTAGATGATTGATCTGGCGGATCAGCTTCAGGTTCAACAGCACTAGGGCGGAACATTGAGCCAGCAGACTGAATACAAAGCCCGATAGAACCCCATGCTCCAGGGCGATCCAGTGAAACCCGGTTAATAACCACCACTGGGGCGAAAATTCGGGTTCCATGGACAAAATAGCTAGAACCATGGAGGGCAAGACCAGCAACAGACTCAGGTTAATCGTGGCCCACATACTCCGTTTCGGGGAGCGGAGCAAGAGCAGGAGTTGGGCGATCGTCCCATAGACCAACCATACCAGGGTATTCAAGCCCAGGCTGAGCAAGGCGGATGCCTTAGGAAAAGCTGCATTTGTCCCCAATAGAATCCACGGGGCCAGGATCAGGCCCATGATCAGTGTTCCCAGACCGATCGTCAGCACAGCCGGACTCTTTTCTCCCCAGACTAAGTCCTGCCAGAGGGATGTTTTACCAGTTTCCCCTTGTTCTCGCCGATAGCGGGCCCAGTCGATGATACTCTGGCGCTGGGGTGAGAGGGCCAGGGCCAGACCTAGGAACAGAACCAAATTTAGTAGAAAAATTTGTTGATAGTTTTTCAGTACCCAGGTGGCAATCAGCCCAAGAGTATTTGACGTGTGCTGAATATCGTAGGCATATCGATCGTTCAGGGTGTAGTCCTGAACGGCAAATCCCAGAAGGAAAAGATTAAAGCAGGCCACCAGACCATAGCTTTGCCCTTTGCTAAGTACGGGCGCACCTGGGTGATGGAAACAACGCTCCAGACCCTGCCAGCACCAATACGTCCACAATCCATAACTTAGCAACATAAAGCAAGCAGTCCCCAGGAAGCTACTGCCTAGAGGCGCATAGAAAAACTGCCAGTGACTCAGGTTTTCAAATCCAGGTGGAAGGGATGAGGTATGGTTAACAGAAAAGACTTGATTGAAATGGGGAAACAGGGCAGCAGGGCACAGAAGTGCAAACCCGTAATTCAGGACTTGATTCTGGGAGGCAAAGCCAGAATCCCCACACAGTAATAAGAACAGCATGCCTAGTAGGCCAGCACTCAGCCAAGCCTGGAAACCACCCAGCCAGGTACTGGTTAAGCCCCAGAGCAGGGCGGCGCTGTAGAAAAAGGCGCAGCAGCCAATCAGAACTGCGTAAAAGCCGAGGATCTGGCCGATCGGAATCCCTGCCGAGAATCCAGCCCAGAGATGGAGGGGAACGGCCAGAATCGCCGTCAGATAGAGCAGGATGGGAACACCCAGCAGCTTTCCCACCAGCACCTTCGAGGCCGATTGGGGGCTGAGGCGAATGAAATTGAGGGTACCCCGGCGGTGCTCCCAATCCAAATCGCTGACCAGTAAATAAATGCCACCGATCGACAAAACAAACAGACCGACCAGACTGATGAAGAAAAAGATATCCTGCCACCAGAAGGACCAGTTGATCAAGCGTTCCAGATTAGCTACTCCCTCTCCATTACAGGCCATCTGCTGTCCATCAACGCCTAACCGCAAACAGTAGCGATAACTGTCGTTGGAGACCTCATTCCAGTAGTACAGGAGCGTCAGAGTTTGCCCCAGAAGGGAGCCACCCAGGGTCAGAAGTAGGTTACGGGATTGGAGGCGGCCTTTCAGCTCCCGAAAGAGTTGGGGGTTCCAGTCGCCAATGTGATCTAGCAAATTTAGAGCCATGGGAAGATCTCCAGGGGATGGGGAGGAGGGGAAACGGTTGTCCGCAATCTATGATCCGAATGCTTTGATTATGACAAAACTTGCCTCTTTACCAGGGCAAGGGAAACGGGGCAGGTTAGGAGCTTTGCTGGTGCTCCAGTTTCATGAAAATGGATTCCAGGTCTTCCTGGGTAGAGTGGAATTCAGTCAGGGGAACCCCTGCCTGGATCAGGGCTGCTAGCAGGGCTGCTGCATCTTCTCGGTTTCCAGAAAAATTTACCTTGAGGCTGGCCTGATCGGGCAGGATTTCGATTTCCTCAACCTGAGACCAGTGCCGGAGTTCAGAGCGCAAAGTTTGCAAATCTCCTAAGGTAGACAGGACAATTTGCTGGCGGCTGAGGCGGCTATACAAATCCTGGAGAGGGGCACTTTCCACCAGAAAGCCCAGTTCCATGATGCCAATACAGGTACAGAGCTCTGCTAGGTCACTCAGCACATGGGACGAAATCAGAATCGACATTCCAGCTTCCTGCAGGGCACGAATGATATCCCGAAACTGCATCCGGGCGATCGGATCGAGGCCCGAAACGGGTTCATCCAGCAATAACACCAACGGCTCATGGACGATCGTCCGGGCTAAACTGAGCCGTTGCTTCATGCCTCGGGACAGGGTGGCGATCAAACTATGACGCTTGTGGGTCAATTGCACCAGTTCCAGCACCTCTTTGATGCGCTGGGTACGGCGAGGTTCCCGCAACTTGTACAGGCGGGCAAAATAGTCCAGGTAGTCCCAGACTTTCAGATCGTCGTAGAGGGGGAAATCATCGGGCAGATAGCCAATACAGCGTTTCAGACTGGGGTGATGGCGATCGTGACGGGAGAGTTCGCCATTGATGCGGATTTCCCCCTTGGAGGGTTCCTCGGCCATGGCCAACATCCGGATTAAGGTCGTTTTGCCTGCCCCATTCGGTCCCATCAGCCCATAGACTGAAGCCGCTTCAATGTGGATATCCACATCATTGACCGCAATGTGGCGATCGTACTGCTTGGTTAAGCCCTGGGTCGAGATGACCAATTCTGCAGCCATAAAAGAGAACGGTGAGATTAAGGATTAGCTTAATCGTTCCCTACACGATCGTTCAGAGTTTTTTCGGATGGTATTTTTACGGCGCTGTCTGTGGTACAGGAGGGATAGCCGGTTTCAGCCCAGCCTGGGGAACTACAGGCAGGGAATCGACCAGTTGGGCCAGGTTGGCTTCAAATTGGATGCCTGGGCCTTGCCGATGCGCAACCGCTATCTCTACCCGGGAGTCTTGGCTAAATTGTTGCACAGGGACTGACTCTGGAATGGGTTGACTGCCCTGACTGGAACGAACCCCAGCCTGATTAGGGCCAGGGCTGACCCTATTGGTCAGAACCGCCTCAACAGAGGTGCCCAGGGTCAGGTGTTCTGAGAGGAAATCTGCTTCCGGGCTGAGCTTGATCAAGGTCTCTGAAATTCCCAGGTTGGCAACCTCCACGATCGCTTGCTGGAGAGACTGATCCAACTGGGCCATTGCCAGATCCAGAAAACTGCTGGGATCAACAGACACCCAGCCTTCCGAGGTCCACTGACGCAACTCAAAGTGCAGGTGAGGCCCTGTGGAATCGCCAGTACTACCGACCAGACCGATCACCTCTCCCTGTTTAACCCACTCACCCTGCCGAACAAAGATTTCTGAAAGGTGACCATACAGGGTTTCCTGCTGGGCCTGATTGTGGTCGATCACTACCGCTAAGCCATACCCACCCAGAACATCCGCCACAGTCACCTGGCCGGAATAGGCAGCCAAAACGGGGGTTCCCATGGGAGCTCCCAAATCTGTCCCGGAGTGGAAGCGCATATCTCCAGTGATGGGGTGAGTCCGCCAGCCGAATAGGGAGGTAATGGGTGCCGGAATTGACAGCGGGAAGAGTAAGTTGAGATTATTATTACCCAGACGACCGATCGGGCGAACCGAGCGATTGTAAGCTGAAGCCGAATCCAGGGGCGCGATCGGCATTAGAGAAAAGTTGGGTCTCAGGGTGTTGTAGGAAAGGGCCGTCCGGCGATTGGGGGGGACCAGAGGCACCGGTGAGATAGAGCGATTGGCCCAGGTGGCAGCAGCCGTCTGACGGACAGATTCAGGCCCAGGGTAGCTTGAAGCAGAGGACGATCGGGCGGGAGTACAGAGTCCATTGGGCACTTCCTGCCCGGACTGCAGCACAGTCTGACACCCACTGGACCGTTCGTTGAGGACAACCGAGCTGGGTGCCTCATAGGGGGTAGCCCCCAGGTTATAGCGGGTCTTATCGATATAGGCATCTCCGGGGGCCGGAGCTGTTGCTGCCGGAACTGCCGGATCACCAATAGGAATAGCCGTTTCGGGCGAGGGGGCAACGGGTAGGACAGAGGTGGGTGGGTCGTAGGAGGGAGGCTGGATGGGAATCTGGGGTTCAGCCACCCGGACCGGGGCTGGACTGGAGGGAGCAGGCTCTGCGATCGGTGCAGGCTGAGCCGGGGCAACCGGAGCAACCCCAGTTTCCTGGGGAGCCTGAGGTGAGAGTTCCGGTGGGGTTTGGGCCCAGATTATGCCACTGCTGAGAAGACTGAAACTTCCCACAACACCCAGGCTACGAAGCCAGAGGGATGGCCGATAAGGAGTATGGGGTGCAGGGTGGCTGGAATTGATTGGCTCTGTCATGAATCAGTCCTTACAGACGCTAGATGCTTGAATTCAGATCTGTGGTTAGGGAAATGCCAGTTCTACAAGTGAAAGAAACTGGACTGGACCGGGCAATCCCTCTGGTTCCTTGAGAGACCTACCCTGATGCTTTGCTCAAGCAGATGGTGTCCGTCTTATGCAAATCATTGCGTAACGTTACAGAATTTAATCGGACACAGGGCTACCCTGCATCCTACTTTTGGATGAGTCAGGATGGTCTGGACCACCATAACCCAAACTGATTGTACCGGGCTTCAACCAGATTTTTGTTTCAACATCTTCAGAAGCAACTCCATCAGGGCCAGAAGTTAAATGATCAGGATCCGGTTGTAACCGAACCTGCAACTCTCCAGTCGGAGAAACACCGGTAATAGTTCCCGATCGCCCTTCGATCACCACAGAGTCTCCCAGGTTAACTAGGAACTCCAGGTAGGCGGTGAGTAGGGACTGGATAGCTTGAGATTGGCGAAATTCCTGCCCCAGAACGATCCCGTACAACACTAGAGCCGCCAATTCTTCTAGTGAGTTCAATGGCGTGGCAGATGCATTGGCCCAGAATGTTTGTAGATTGATACCTGATTTGGGCACCGGATTATTCCAGTTAAGGCCCACGCCCACAACGGCCTGGGTGATCCGTCCCTGTTGAATTCTGGTTTCCGTGAGGATTCCACCCAGTTTTCGAGCCTGTAGCACCAGATCGTTCGGCCATTTTAATTGGACTGGAACCCCCACCAACCGTAGACTGGATGCAATCCCCCAGGCCGTGGCGAAGGTGAGTTGAGCGGCCTCTGTTGCCTCCAGTTCGGGAGCCAACCCGATCGACAGATAGAGTCCCCCCGGGGCGGACTTCCACTGCCGCCCCCACTGCCCCCTGCCAGCCTGCTGCTCCAGGGCAATGACTACGGTGCCTGAAGTGGCTCCCTGCTGCAACAGTTCCCAAGCTGTCTGGTTGGTAGAGGGCAGAGTAGGAAACAGATGCAGTGCTAAAGTGGCAGGTTGGAGGGTTGAGTGGGCCAGATTCGGACTGCGTTCCCACCAGGAGCGGAGGGCAGCGTCAAATTGGTCACGGTCAAACCCCATCCCGGTCACGGTCCTCAGGGATTGGAGAAAGTATTGATCTGGCCGTTCCCGATCGATCGAGGCACAGAGAACGGGGCCGGAGCCGTCTGTAAAATCTGGGTTGGGCGATTGCCAAAGTTGGCAGTTCCCAGGCTGTCTGTACTAGGCCCAATGGCACTGGGGACAGTGGTCTGGCGCAGGGAGTTGACGTTAATGGGGTCAACCGGTAAGGTCACGGGGGCCGCTGAAGGGGCTGTGGGGAGGGTTGTTATGCCTGGGAGGGGCACCTGGGTCGGGCGTCGGAGGGTGGACACTTCACCCGTGGAATTAGTCAGAGGGATCGTGGAAGGACTGGTTGTTGGAATGGACTGGTAGTTGATCCCCAGTGCCGAAGGGATGGTCTGAGTATCCGTTCCACTCGGTGAGAAGTAGGATGTGGCGGGACCGAAATAGGTTTGGTTGGTGCTGGAGGGGAAGAATTGCCCTGTCTGGATATTAGAACCAGACAGGGAATTGTTTTGCCCTGTCTGAGAGGGCGAACCGGGTTGAACTTGGGAGGCTGCATACTGATTGATCTCTGCCTGCAGGGCACTGACCCGTGCAGGAGTGGCAGATTGACGACCTGACTGGGAAAGGCCAGGGCGCAGTAGGGAATTGGAGCCGATCGCAGGATTGGATGAACCAACCCGGTTGGGATTAAACGCTGAATTGAAGTTGAGCACCTGGTAATCTGGGAGCCCCAACAGGGTGGAATCTGCAAAAGGATTATTGGGAATGGGCAATGGGTTTGCCGATGGGCCAGAGCCCGATCGGGGGACTGAATTCTGAGTCTCCGGGGTGGCAGGTTTATCCCGTTGCTTTGGGTCTGAGAGTTCGATCGGGTTTAGGGACGGGGATTCAGAATTAATCTCTGATAACAGGGTTGGCAGGTTGTCAATATCCGCACCAATCGACCGATCTTCCTGATCGAGACTATCGTTGGAGGTGCGATCGACAATTTGCTCTAACAGATTCTTCTGGTCTGGGGGGACCAGATATTGCCAGACAAACAAGCCCATCAGAACTAGGCCAGCCATGGAAGCCAGGAACTCAGGCCGACCCAGAGATCTGGCCCGGGCCCGAAGGCGACGCAGGATAGGGGAAGATTGCTTACGGGATGACATAATTCCAACCCAACTCCTTGGCTCAATTCTAGCGCTGTATTTGGCTGTAGGGTATAGACTCCAGATTTGAACTGGAGGTGGCTCAGGATTAGTCTCAGTTGAGCTCTGCCCTCCATGCTGCAACCCTGTCCGTTGAACCTGCCTAGTTCTACTTACGCACTGAAGTACTTGGCAACCGGATGATAAGCAATCAGCGCTGTTGTTGATTGTTCGGGATAGAGTTGCTCACTCTCATCCATGTATAAATTAATACGTTCACTCTGGAGTAAATCCAGGAGTTTATACTGATCTTGGATGTTGGGACAGGCTGGATACCCAAAGCTATACCGAGACCCCTGATACCGTTGGGCGAGGATATCCCGAATCTGCTCCGGTTCTGCTGCTCCAAAGCCTAATTCCCGTCGGATGCGGGCATGTAGCCACTCAGCTAGAGCTTCAGCCACCTGAACGGCCAACCCATGGAAATAGAGATAGTCGGTGTACTCATTCGACTCAAACAATTTCTGGGCATACGCTGTGGCAATTTCTCCCACAGTCACAGCCTGCATGGGCAAGACATCCATCACTCCCAACTCCTGAGGGGCATAGAAGTCGGCAATGCAGAGGCGACGCATGGATTTCTGGCGCGGGAAGGTGAAAGACGCGATAGCAGATAAAGAGGTGCCCCCATCTCCCTGCACCAGCCCATCCATCCCCTCTGGAGGATATAGATGAACGGTATTGCCTACAGACTGACAGGGGAAGTATCCATAGACGACCTGAGGATCCAGCAAGCGCTGATCCAGGATGCGCTGCTTCCAGTCTTCCAGAATGGGATAGACCTTCTCAGCCAGAAAGGCGTCATACTCTTCTCGGGATTGTTCTCGGGGCTTACGAAACTGCCATTGACCCGCAATCAATGCCTGCAGATCCAGATAGCCGAAGATCTCTTCTAAAGGAATATCCTGCGATCGCAACACCTGCGTTCCCCAAAAAGGCGGGACAGGTCGAGGAATCTGGGGGTCAACGGCCTCCGATCTCTGGGTATTTTCAACTGGAACAGCGTCAGCCCCTGGGGTATGGCCATTATCCGGAACAGGGAGATGGTCAGAAGAAGCAGCCGTCAAAATCGCGGGCTCTCCTCCGATCGTGGCGTCTATTTCATTTAAGAAGCCGAGGCGATCGTCCCACTGTTCCTGGGCCTTGGCCGACATCAGTTTGTCCATGAAGTGCAGGTCAGAGAAGGCGTCCTTTCCGTAAATCACCCGCCCCTGGTAGGTTTTCTGACAATCATCTGAGACAAATCGAGCGGTGAGGGCGGCCCCTCCCAGAATGACGGGAACGGTGATCCCCCGATCATTAAACACCTGGAGATTCTCTTTCATAAATGCGGTGGACTTCACCAGCAGGCCGCTCATGGCAATACAGTCTGCCTGGTGGGCCTGGTAGGCATCGATGATATGGTCTACAGGCTGTTTAATTCCCAGGTTGATCACTTTATAGCCATTGTTCGACAAGATAATATCGACCAGGTTTTTCCCAATGTCATGGACATCCCCCTTCACCGTCGCGATGACCACCGTGCCCTTGGCCTGACCTGCCTCTTTCTTTTCCATAAAGGGTTCCAGATAAGCCACTGCCGACTTCATCGTCTCGGCTGACTGCAGCACAAAAGGTAACTGCATCTGACCCGAACCAAACAGTTCTCCCACCACCTTCATCCCATCCAGCAAGAAGGTATTGATAATTTCCAGGGGCGGATACTGTTCCAGGGCCTTGGCCAGAACCTGTTCCAGGCCAATTCGTTCGCCATCGATAATGTGACGCTTGAGCTTCTCCTCCAGGGGGAGGTTGTCATCCTGAGTTCGGTTCTGTTTTGTGGTCGCCCCCTCAAACAGGGTTGTCAGTTCCGTTAGCGGATCATAGACACAGATGTCCCCTTCAAATCGACGCTGATCAAAGATGAGCTGGCGGCAGACCTCCTGATGGCGAGGTTCGATTTTAGCCACGGGTAGGATCTTGTTGGCGCTGATGATGGCTGCATCCAGACCAGCCCCGATCGCCTCATGCAAAAACATGGAATTCAGCACAATCCGGGCAGCCGGGTTCAACCCAAACGACACATTGGAAACCCCCAGAATGACATGACATCCCGGTAGTTCCTCCCGAATGCGGCGAGTGGCCAGAATGGTCTCCCGTCCATTCACCCGATCCTCCTCAATGCCGGTTGAAATTGGCAAGGCCAAGGGGTCAAAGAAAATCTCATGGGCCGGAATGCCAAACTCCACGGCCTGACGGTAAGCCCGCTGCGCGATCGCAAACTTCTTGTCGGCGGTGCGGGCCATGCCCTCTTCATCGATCGTCCCCACCACCACCCCGGCTCCATACTGGCGAGCCAGTTCCAGAACCTTGAAAAACCGGGGTTCTCCATCTTCGTAGTTGGTGGAGTTGAGCAGACATTTCCCCCCAGCCACCTTCAGTCCGGCTTCCATCTTTTCCCATTCGGTGGAATCCAGCATCAGGGGCAGGGTAACGTTCGTCACCAAGCGAGAGACCAGTTCCCGCATGTCCCGCTCTCCATCGCGACCCACATAGTCCACATTCACATCCAGGATATGTGCCCCCTCCCGCACCTGGGTTCGAGCCAGGGCCACCAGCCCATCCCAGTCTTCTGCATTCAGCAGGTCGCGACACTTTTTGGACCCACTGGCGTTCAGGCGCTCTCCCACAATCAGGAAGGAATTGTCCTGCTCATAGGGCTGGGCTGAATAGATGGATGCTGCCGCAGGGACATATTGCAAGGCTTTACGATCGAAATAATCGATGCGTACTGGGCGGGCCTTAGGTTGTAGCGTGGGGGCAATTTCAGCCATCGCCCGAATGTGATCGGGGCGGGTACCACAGCACCCCCCAATCACCTGTACCCCCAGATCCTCGACAAAATGCATCAGGGACAGCCGCAATTCCATGGGCGTCAGCTTGTAGTGGGCGTGCCCCCCTACATTTTCTGGCAGCCCCGCATTGGGAATACAGGAGATCACAAAGGGGGAATGGGCAGACAGATAGCGAATGTGCTCCGCCATCCGATCTGGCCCCGTGGCACAGTTCAAGCCCAGAATATCGATCGGGTAGGGCTCTAGAATTGCCAGGACCGCGCTGATATCTGAACCCACCAGCATGGTGCCCTGAATTTCCATGGTCACGGAAACCATCAGGGGACGACGCTCTCCTCGGCTCTTGAAGACATCCTCGATCGCATTCAGGGCCGCCTTAATTTGCAGCACATCCTGGCAGGTTTCTACAATGAACAGATCGACCCCACCGTCATACAGCCCCTCAGCCTGAACCGTAAACGCTGCTCTCAGGGTGTCATAGTCGATATTACCCAGCGTTGGTAGCTTGGTCCCCGGCCCCATGGAGCCTGCCACAAAGCGGGGCTTTTCTGGAGTGGAGAACTCTGCTGTGACCCGTTTAGCCAGTTCTGCTGCTGCCCGATTCAGGTCATAGGCCTGATCAGCCAGGTCATATTCCGCCAGAACAAAGGTGCTGCCCCCAAAAGTATCTGTCTCAATCACATCTGCGCCCGCTTCCAGGTAGCTGCGATGGACCTGGGCAACCGCTTCTGGTTTGGTTTTCACCAGGTACTCATTACACCCCTCATATTCCGGTCCCCCAAAATCGTCAGCAGTCAGGTTCTGGGTCTGTAGAGAGGTACCCATGGCCCCATCAAAGACAATGACCGGACGCTCTGGGCTGTGGAGTCGAGCCAGGAATGGATGAGTCATGTTCAAGAAACCTGGTTAAGGAATTGTAATGATGAGTGAATTATTTCAGATTATGACATTCCCATCGGCTTAACGGGTTGCCTGTAACCCACTGACAATGCCCGCTCCGATCGTCAGCAACAAAAGCACCCAGATCACTGAACTGGGCAGAAACGACAGCAGTTTCCAGCCTCGCAGCATCCAGACCAGAGCTGTGAGGCCGAAGAAGACGAGGAATAGGGCCGTGGCAGGGCTGATGTATCGTCCCACAAAGACTCTCCATCAGGGGTAAAACATCATGCCCATTGTGGCATGGAGTCGATCAGACTGCAGGGGGCATGAGATTCTTCATCTTATTGGTAGGGTGGGCTCCACTAAAATTTGCGCAATCTTCACAGATCATCGATACGTTTCTTCGTAATCCTGGGTATCTTTGGATAGAAGCTCAGGGTTAACAAGAGTCAACGTAGCTCCCTCGGAAGGCTTGGCTGTTGCACCCATGAATGTCGCACATTTGCACAACACATTCGGATGGCTGAACTGGCATGACTGACGCTCTTTCTTCTGAATTGATACCGGTTACCGCCGATGCAGACTGGCATTTTCTAGATCAAGAAGAACTGATTCGCGGCGAAATTTTACTAAAAACCCAATCCCATTCCGCCTGGGGGGCGGCGGTGACGGCCTGGATGTACCTGCCCGTTGGACGATCGCAGGCCTGGCAGGGCTTAACAGACTATCCCCGCTGGGTGCAATACTTCCCTGACCTGATCCGCAGCGAAGTTCTGTCCAACAAGGATGCTCAGGTCCCTGCGTTCAGGGTTGCTACAGGGTCAAAGCGAAAGCAACTCTATCAGGTGGCCCGGAAAGCGTTCCTCTTCTTCACGGCCCAGGTTGAGATTTATCTCAGTGTGTTTGAAACCCTCCATCGTCAGATTCAATTTCGCTTAGAGAGCGGCAGTTTCTCAGATTTTTCGGCAGAATTGAAATTGCAGGACTGTGGCAATGGCACCCTGCTGATGTACACAGTTCGGGCAACGCCATTGATCCCAGTTCCATCTGTGTTTATCCAGCAGGCCATTCAACTGGATTTACCGGCTAACCTGCGGCGAATGCGCCAGGTGCTGTGTAGTATTTAGAGGAATTGGTGCAGTTCATTCACCCGATGCACTTGACCTATGCGCTTATTTCCATCTTCCGCTCGACAACGGGGCAGATTTGTCTATTTGGGCCTGATCCTGGGTCTTGCCTGTAGTCTCAATCCGCCAATTGAGGTGGCCAGGGCGATCGAGCCCCCTGATGCAGCGTCCCTCGCCATCCAGCGGCTGCAAAAGATGTTCTCTCCAGCTATCCAGAGCGTCTTGAAAGCCTGTCAGGAGGAGGGCAAGGTGGATCTGGCTGCAGGAGCTGATCAGGATGGTTCTGTAATTTGTGGTAATGGGTCTCGAAATTCGACCGTTCTCTTCAGCGAATTTGTCACGACCTACTCCGATATTGTGGCTGCCAGCGGTTTGATTGGCTTACAAACGCTGCTGAAAGATAATCCCCGTCTCAAGCCAGAGACCATCATCACCCTTTTGAATACCCCCAATGGGAAAACGGCACTGCGGAGCCAGCTCCGTAAGGTCATCACCCAGTCAGAATTGGTGGCAAAAAGCTCGCCTCAATCCGTTAACCTGCTCACAGACAAGGTGATTCAACGGGTTGAACCGAGTCTGAAGAGCCCCAGTACGTTTAAGCAGGTGCTGGGGACGAGTGATCAGTATCGCCGGGTGGTCGAGAATTTCTGTACGCCACCGGGAATGCCTGTGAAGCAGGCTCAGACAATGGTTCCAGGGCTCAGTTCCGTCCAACTGTACGCGATTTGCGTTCAGGAATCAGGCTTGGCCGAAGAAATTCGCAGAAGGTCCAAGACCTGAGCCGGATAGAGGGTTTCCCTCTGATTCAGGAAACCAGACCAGCCCGGAGTGCCCGGACCGCCGCCTGGGTGCGATCGTCCGCACAGAGTTTACTCAGAATATTCCGCACATGGGTCTTCACTGTTCCCAGGGTGATATAAAGTTTTTCGGCGATCGCAGCATTACTGTGACCGGCCACAATCAATTCCAGGATCTCCAATTCTCGCTCTGTCAGGGGATAAGCTTCCAGGGTTTGTTCATATTCCGGGTCAATGGCTGCGATCGCCACTGTTTTGGCAGTCCCTGCCAGATCAGAACTATGTTGCCGTACCTGATACAGCACGACACTGGCGATCGCAGGATCGACCCAGGAGTTACCCTCGTGGGTCGATTGGATCGCGTCTG
This sequence comes from Leptolyngbya sp. 'hensonii', assembly GCF_001939115.1. GTDB lineage: Bacteria > Cyanobacteriota > Cyanobacteriia. The sequence continues at coordinate 326,516 of NZ_MQTZ01000042.1, forward strand.
ATAGGCGATCAATGCTGATATCTTTCATGCAGTAGGAATCTGCGCCTGCTGCAAAAGCTGCCAGGACAGCATCCTCTGAATCATGCATGGTCAGCACTAGAATCTTCGTTGCTGGGGGTTCACCAGAGCTGCCAATATCAGCCTCTGACTGATATTGTCTGAACTTTCGGGTCAGTTCAATGCCATCCATGTCAGGCAGGCCGATATCCACGATCGCAACATCAGGTTGGGCTGTTTGTAAGAGCTTCAGTCCCTGAAATCCATTTGCGGCTTCACCAATGACCTTAATCCCTTCTCGCTGTTGCAACGCTGTTCGTAAACCAATCCGAGCCAGGTCGTGATCTTCAATCAAAACGATGCGAATATCGCTCATAGCGTTTTTAAGGTGAGACAGCCAATCTAGAAGCATTATGCAAGACCCTGATCCAGATCGCGTCTATCAATAGAAGGGTAGGGTGGCTCTATCCAACGAATGATAAAAAGAGGTTGAACCTGGGCAAAATCCTTCCTTGCGCAGGATAGGTCTGATGTCTATATATTCTCATTTCTCCGGTCAAAAGATAAGCAGTTGCAAAACTAAGATGAATCTGATGGATGAGGGGGCGATACCTGAACCATTTTTAACAGTTGAGGGCTCAAATCCTCTGCCTGACGGTTGAGTGCAGGTAAAACGGGAAGGACTACAATCTTGGTGGATATTACGGGCCACTGGCTAACCATCCTATACAGCCATAGAGTCGGTACTGCTGCTGTGCCACACCCCTAACTTGTAGTTAATCTCAGAATTATCATCAACGCCGGGTTGAAGTGCATTCCTTAAAGGGGTCGGGATATCTGGTCCGCCGCTTTGATCTGTTTGAATGTGGCTGAACTGAGCCCAGCTCTGGAGCAGGATGGATGCTGTTTGAAATGCCTGATCAATAAGTCTTTATTCACTAAGCGGTATGATGAACGGGAGCCTGAACATTCTGATTGTTGACGACAATGCGGCCGATCGTAGGGCGTTGCATCACGGGTTTATCCAGGCAGAAATCCAGGTAACAGTGTATGAGGCAGAAGATTTTGAAACCGCGATCGTGCTGTTGCAGCAATATCCCTTCGATGGCATCTTCCTCAGCGATCGGTTTCCGGAACATGACGGGTTAGCTCTGGTCAACAATATTCGGCATTGGGGCTGCCAGGTGCCTCTGGTCATCCTGATGACGGAGGATAAGGCCCAGATGGGGGCCAAGGGGATGGGAGTAGAGGCTGTAGAGTTTCTGCCCAGGTCGGGAATTTCCCCTCAAAGGCTGGCTCAGACCCTGCGGAGTGCGATTCGGATCTATCAGGCAGAACATCAGGCTGATCTGGCGACTCAGCAATTGCGGGAAAGTAATGAGTTGCTCAGGCGCAAGGATCAGGAACTGGAGGAACAACGACAACAAATCTTCCTGCAACATCTAAAACTCCTGGAAGTGTCCTGGCTTAAATCTCAGTTCCTGGCTACCCTTTCCCATGAAATTCGGACGCCCCTCCATGCCATGATTGGTTTTTCTCAGGTGTTGTTGCGTCCGGGCAAAGAGACCTTGTCTCCCCAACAGCGCAGTATGCTCGGGCGCATTTTGAGTAACGGGAAGCAATTGCTGGAAATGCTCAACAATATTCTGGACTTCTCCAAAATGGAGGCCGGTTGGTTGGAGATCAAACCCCAACCTTTTAACGTGATCCAGGTCGTCCACAGGACTATCTCTGGGTTGCGATCGCTGGCGGTGCGGAAAAATCTGGATCTGCGACTCAAGATTCAAGTGCAAAATCCCCAGATTACCAATGACCCCAATCGACTGCGTCAGGTGCTGGAAAATCTCCTTTCCAATGCCATCAAGTTCACCGATGCTGGTTGGGTCTCGATTGAAATTGCAGAGTTTGCACCTGAGTGGATTGCCATTACCATCCGGGATACGGGGATTGGCATTGCCCCTTCCCATCTCCAGCAAATCTTTGAGCCATTCCGGCAGGCTGATCAGACCATCACCCGTCGGTATGCCGGGGCTGGTTTAGGGTTGGCTGTGAGTGATGCGTTGACTCAAATGATGCAGGGCAGGATTACAGTGGAAAGTGAGTTAGGTCAGGGCTCAGCTTTTCGCATAGAGTTACCCCGCCAGATTGTCCCCCTGGCGGATGGAGGCTCTGCAACCCGAGCACCCTTAAGTGTGCGTTCCAATCCTGAATACGGTTCATCATGAGAGTAAAGGGGTGAATATGAGTGAAGCTACGGCTAGAAGCAGTTTTATCCCCTCAACAGTCCCTTCGATCGATCGGGTTCTGGCCGTAGATGACACAGAAGATAATCTGGTTTTGCTGGAAACGATTCTGGCTGATGAGGGCTACGAAATTTCCCTGGCCAGGGATGGGTTAACAGCGCTGGCTTTGGTAGAACCGTTGACCCCAGATCTGATTCTGTTGGATGTGATGATGCCCGAAATGGATGGGTATGAAGTCACCCGCCGCATTCGCAAGAACCTCAAGTTGCCGTACATTCCCATTTTGCTGATTACGGCCCATGACCAGTCCAGTGTGGTCTATGGGTTGGATGCTGGTGCCGACGATTTTATCCGCAAACCTTTTGATACGGATGAGTTGCTGGCCCGGGTCCGATCGCTGCTGCGGCTGAAACACAGCATCGATGAACGGGAAGCCATGGTTCGTCAACGGGAAGACTTTGTATCCCGCTTGACCCATGATCTTCGAACTCCCCTGGTGGCTGCCGATCGGATGCTGACCCTGGTGCAACAGGAGATCTTTGGCCCTGTTTCAGCCGAGATGCGGGAAACCCTGGCTGTTTTGATGCGTAGTAACCAGAATTTATTGCAAATCGTCAATACCCTGTTGGAGGTCTACCGTTACGAATCCGGGTATAAAGCGCTGACCTTCTCTCCCTGCAATTTGTGGGAACTGATCCAGGAAGTGATCCAGGAACTGAGCCCGCTGGCGCAGGAGAAGGGGTTGACCCTGGGTGTGACGCTGCAATCGGGAACGGAGACTCCAAAGGGAAACAATAAAGGCCAGGAGCAAAACAATATCGTTACGGGCGATCGACTAGAATTACGACGGGTTTTGACGAATCTCATTGGTAATGCCATCAAGTTTACCGATCGGGGCCAGATCCAGGTCCGTCTGATGGCTCCAATCCGTCAGGCGGCTTCAACCAGCCAGCCCATGGTGACGCTGGAGATTGCGGATACAGGCGCTGGTATTCCCAAAGAGGATCAGGAGATTTTGTTCGAGCGGTTTCGTCAGGGCAAGGATCGGCGATCGGGCAGTGGTCTGGGGCTGTATCTCTCACGGCGAATTGTAGAGGCCCATCAGGGCACAATCAGTGTTACCTCCGAACTGGGGCAGGGAAGCACCTTTAAGGTCTGCCTGCCAGTAGGTCCACTCGGATAAGTCCAGCCAGGAGAGGATATCTTTGCCAGTCCAATGGGACACGATTAATCCCATCCCAGGGCTATTTTGATCTGCTCCACCAGGGTCATCGGATCAAACGGCTTGGCAATGAAGAATTGCATGCCTAATTCGTGAAACCGCTGTCGATCGCTGGCCTGGACCTTGGCGGTCAGCAAAATCACCGGGATGGCGCAGGTTCGTGGATTGGCCTGTAAATGTTTGAACACAACAGTGCCATCCATATCAGGCAGCATGACATCTAGCAAAATGGCGTCGGGTTGTTCCCTCTCAGCCATCTTTAACCCCTCCTGACTCGAAGCAGCAGCAAGTACGTCCATCTGTCCCAGAGTTCGCAAGCAAGCCTCAGTCACTTCACGAATGTCATCTTCGTCATCAATAATCAGAATCCGTTTTCGGATTGAGGAGATGCTCATTTCATATCAATTGGCATTGTGATTGCAACATAGACTTCGTAGCTGGAGGCGTTACAGGCAACTCACAGCCCAAAGAATGGGCATTATCGGGTTAGAACTGTTGGTAAGGCCAAGAAAAAGGTACTGCCTTCTCCCAGGGTACTCTTTACCCACAGACTGCCAAGGTGCTGCTGCACGATCGTACGGCAAATCGCTAGCCCCAACCCGGTTCCTCCTCTCTGGCGAGAATCAGAGGCATCAACCTGTTGAAACCGGCCAAAGATGCTTTCCAACTTATCTGCAGGGATACCCCGACCCTGATCTTGTACGGTGAAGAGAACCGACTCCGACAAGAAAGGGGACATCGTGCGATCGGTCTGAGCATGGTACGGCTCCACCTTCACCCAGATAGTACTGCCAGGGGGCGAAAATTTGATCGCGTTACTCAGTAAGTTGGTCAGTACCTGAATGATGCGATCGGGATCAGCCCAGAAAGTCAGAGGTTGAGAGGTGGCTGAGAGGGTCACTTCAGCCTTATCGGCCATGGCTTGCATCAGTTCTATAGATTGGGTAATCAGCTCAGCAGCATTGCAATTCTGCCGAACCAGATCCATCTGGCCTGATTCCAGGCGTTCTAGATCCAGAAAATCATTGATCAGGCGCACCAGTCGATCGGTATTACTGACGGCAATTTCCAGCATACGCTGGCCCATGGGCGGCAATTGCCCTATGGCGCTGGTCAGCAACAACCCCAGGGAGCCTCGAATGGAGGTCAGGGGAGTCCGCAGTTCGTGACTGACAACGGAAATGAACTCATTCTTCATGCGCTCGATCGCCTGCTGTTCACTGATATCTCTGGCGATGAGAGAAATGCCCATCATGCGACCTAGGGAATCTTTGAGGGGAGAAATAGTGAGAAAAACATCGATCATCCGACCTATTTTTGTCTGATGCATCGATCGGCAACCATCGAACTGTTCCAGCAGTTGCTGTTCATCCAACGGAAATGGAGTCGGTTGGGCATCGGCAGGGTAAAGCAGGTGATACAGATTCTGCCCTTCGGCTTCAGCGGCAGTATAGCCGTACATCCGCTCAGCTCCAGGATTCCAGCTCAGGATCTGGCCCTCGATCGTGGTGCTGAGGATGGCATCATTGGAGGATTCGACAATTGCAGCCAATTGATGCAGGGATTCCTCAACTTGCCGACGTTGAATAAATTGCCCGATCTGGCTGCCAATGGCAGTCATAACTCCCAAGCGACCCCGATCAGCCGGCTGGGTCTGTTGACTGAAAAAGATGAGAATACCCAAGACCTTACTGCCTGCTCGCACGGGCACCCCACAGGCGGCATGTAAGCCATCCTGAACTGCTGCCTGAGCCTGTAAGAAATCTGGAGCGGTGGCGACATCATCAATCCAGATGGATTGTGGACTTTCCCACACCTGTCCTGGTAGCCCTATTCCCCGATGTAAGTGAGTGGCGGTTGTGGCGGCCCGGTAATTCGGAAATGTGTTCTCAGACCCATGCCAATCACAGACCCAATCCAGGCGATCGGCATCCTGGTTGATTAACCACAGTTCCCCTAAACTCCAGTTCAGCCACTGACAAATCGTTTCTAGGATGCGGGAGGTCGCTTCATTTAGGGTTGCTGATTCTGCCAGCACCAGCGTGACTCCATGCTGAACCCCCATCAGCTTCCCGGCCTCAATCCGCTCTGCCATTTCGCTCTGCAGCCGAGCATTGGTTGCTGTGAGCTCTGCCGTTCGCTGTTGCACCTGGATTTCCAATTCTTCATAGGCTTGCAGCAAGGCGGCTTCAGCCTGTCGTTTCTCTCGTCGAATCTGCGCTTCTCGTAATTCTCGCTCGATCGCTGGAGCCAGGCGAGCCAGATGCCCTTTCAAGAGATAGTCATGGGCCCCCGCCTTCATCATGGCAATGGCGGTTTCTTCTCCGACCACCCCTGAAACGATGATGAAGGGCAAATCCAACCCTTGAGATTTCATCAACTGCAGAGCAGCTCCTGCACTAAAGTCGGGGAGGGAATAATCTGAAATAATCAGATCCCAGGATTGCTTCTCCAGTGCTACACTCATGGCTGCTGCTGTTTCAACCCGCTCCGCTGTCACAGCGTAACCAGCCCGTCGCAACTCGTGCAACAGAAGTATCATGTCATCCTCTACATCTTCGACAACCAGAACATGTAGTGGCGTAACCATATGTTTAGCCTCATCAGAAAGATGGCCAGTACAGATATCTGGAGTAGTTTGCAAAAGAATTCACTTGTGAGCTACTCATTTAAGCTGGAACCCTGGGATTTGAGGAGGAGCCAAGCAGTCCTACTCTTGACGGTTGGCTTCTGACTTCCCTGCTGATATCGCTGCCTTGCATGAAATTAAGCGAATAGCACTGTTTTGGCCTCAACGTTAAAGTTACAACGAGAAAGAGAAAATCCTGTGAACAAAGTCTACAATTTGTTTCTATCAAGATGGTTTGACAGTAGGAAATTGCTGTAAGTTTTGAATGGACAGTCCAGGTTATTCCCGTCGTGCATCTAAGAGCTTTCACAATTGCTACCCTCCTTATCTTACTGGGGCTATCCCAAAGTGCCACGGTTAATCCCCTGCCCGTTCGGGTCGATCGCTGGTTAGCGGTACAACAGCTTTCTGGGGCTGTGGCCTACTATCGGAAGGGGAAGAAAGCTCAAACAGCTCGAATTGGCGATCGCCTAGAGCTGGTAGGAGATGGAATTAAAACTGCTCAGAGTTCTGGTGCCATGTTGCAGGTGGATACTAACATTGGCCAGGTTCTGGTGTTAGAGAATACGGCCCTAACACTCACGAAAGTGGGGCGAGCCCCTGATAACGGTCGGATTACGTACTTACAGGTAGACCAGGGACAGGTCCGGCTGAAATTGCGTCGCTTTACCCATCGGGGCTCCAAGCTAGAAATCCAGACTCCCGCTGGAATCAGTGGGGTGCGGGGAACAGAGTTTGGTCTGATTGTTCAACCTCAGGGTAAGACCAGCATTGCAACCCTGACGGGAAGTGTCCTCACCACAGCGCGGGGCCAGTCTATTCCCGTCAATGCGGGTTCTCAGAACTTCACGATTCCTGGAGAACCCCCGACTCCTTCTGTACCTTTGCGAGAGGACACCTCTCTGAGAAGTCGATTTCTCTTCATGATTGAAGGGGGAGTCCGGAAAGTTCGCCTGGTCGGTCAGGTTGATCCGGTAAATGCAGTCATTGTGGCTGGAGTGCCCACGGCAACCGATCGCAACGGTCAGTTCAGCGCCGTGTTTTTGGTTCCGTCCAAACTTCGCATTGACGTTATTGTGATCACTCCCTTAGGGAAACGGCAGGTTCATGAACTTAGCATTCCGTGAACTGAAGTGGCAGTTATTGCCGGGTGTATTGGCTGCGTTGGCGATCGCCATCCTGCTCTACCTGCAGATGTTTCAACCTCTGGAGCAAGCTGCTTATGGAACCCTGTTTCGTCTGCGGGGAGCCCTACCCTGGGATCAACGGGTGGTGGTGGTGGCGATCGATGATGCCAGTGTCAAGCAACTGGGGCGTTTTCCCTGGCCTCGACAGCGTTATGTCGAATTGATGAGCCTGTTAACCCGTCATCAGGCCAGTATCGTGGCCTTTGATTTGCTTTGGTCTGAAAATAGTCCTGACGATGGGGAATTGGCCCAGTCCCTGAATCATCATGGTGGGGTGGTTCTGGCTCAAGCCTGGGATAACACCGGTCTGCCCCTGTTGCCGGTTCCAGAGCTACATAATGCGGCCATTTCAACGGGGCACATTATGGAACGGGAAGATGCTGACGGCCAAACCCGGCAAGTGGCGTTGCAGATTCAGGATGCACCAGCATTGGGAATTGCTGTTCTGGAGGCCTATGGCTTGGTTCGAGAGCCGATCTCCTTACCTCCGGTAGAGCGGTTTCTCTGGATCAACTGGCCCGGTCCCATCCGTCAGTTGCAGCAGTACTCTTTCAAAGATGTCCTCCAGAATCGCATTCCACCCGAGCGCTTGCGCCACAAAATTGTCCTGGTTGGGGTAACGGCCCTTGGCTTTGATACCCTCCTGACCCCCTTTGATCAGCAACCCCTGGCCAGCGGGGTGCATCTTCAGGCAGCGGTGTTGACCAATCTGTTGCATGGCAATGGGTTGCATCCTGTGTCACCCAGGTGGCTGGGCTTGGTGTTGCTGCTGGGGGGACCTGGCTTAAGCGTGCTTCTGACCCGTTGGCCGCTCAAGCAGCAGTTGTTCATTAGCGTGGGCCTCCTGGTTGGTTGGGGCCTATTGAGCTTAGGGTTATTTCGCTTCAACTTCTGGATTCCAGTTGCGTCTCCGATGGCCCTGATTCTGGTTACATCCGGTTCCGTGTTTTTGCATGAACGCATTCGAGTGAACCGATTGTTGCATCGGCAGGTCCGTCAACTCTGGCAGGCCTACCTGCAGAAAGGAACATTCCAAATTATTACGCCAGATGCCACGATCGTGGCCCGCAATCAACCGGCAGCTCTCCAGCCTGCAACCCAACTGGCACTTCTGGCAGAACAGTTTGGCTACCTCAGCCAGCAATTAGCGGAGCGCACCCAGCAACTGGAAATTGTGAATAAGGAACTGGAAGCGTTCAGCTATGCCGTTTCCCACGATCTTCGGGCTCCCTTGCGACGGATTGATGGGTTTAGCCAGATTTTGTTAGAGGAATATGCTGAGCAACTGGATGGGACAGGCCAGGATTATTTGCAACGCATCCAGGCTTCTAGTGGTCGGATGGGAGAACTGATTGAGGATCTTTTAACGTTATCTCGCATCACCCGGAGTCAGCTTCATCGCACAACCTTTAACCTGAGTACCCTGGCCCAGGGAATTGCAACGGAATTACAGCAAACCCAGCCTGATCGATCGGGTGAATTTATCATTGCCCCTAACCTGCTGGTGAATGGGGATGTCAGACTCCTGAAAGTGGCCCTGGAGAATTTGCTCTCTAATGCCTGGAAGTACACCAGTAAATGTGACCAGGCCCGGATTGAATTAGGATTGTTACCCAGTGAACTCGGTGAAAAAACAAAAACTCCGATTTATTTTGTCCGTGACAATGGCGCAGGTTTTAATATGAGCTACGCTGATAAGCTGTTTGTGGCATTCCAACGTCTGCATACAACAGAAGAGTTTCCTGGGACTGGGGTGGGCTTAACCACAGCTCAGCGAATTATTCACCGTCATGGGGGAAAAATTTGGGCGGAAGGGGTGGTTGACCAAGGCGCAACGTTTTACTTTACCCTGCAGGTGTAGAGCCTGAGATGCCTGCTAGAAGCGGGTTTCGTATTCTACAACCCCCCTATTGTCTCCCGAAAAATCGGTCGAGCCCCGGACCCGCAACTGATCGTTCAGTTGATAGCGCAATCCGAACTGTGTCGGTTGGTCTACTGTTAGGATCCGCAACACAGAGAGGGAGAGATTGCTGGTAATATCGATGCCAATTTCTGCCGCCAGACCCAAAGCAGAAGCATCGGATGGGGTCCGGGAATCCTTTGAAGTAATCACTGTGGGAAACAGACGGAACTCGCTGAACCCGATCGCATTGCCGATGACATTCTGGATCTGGGTCAGCAGGGCGGAACCTGCCAGGTTAGCCAGGGCCAGGGTGCTATCTCCCCGACCCAGGGTATTCACGAAACTGCCACCCAGCAGGGCAATGATTTCCGTTTGAGTCCGGGCGGGGCTGCTGGTGAGTTCCAGATTGTCAAAAATACGACGGGCAGAGCCCTGAACCCTGGCCTGAATCCGCACAGTTTGCAAGGCTCCCAGACTGGTTGCTGGAACGTCCTCGGTTTCATTCGACGCGAAAATGGAGGTGGAAGAGCGAACCCGTTGACGCACAACTTCTGGCACGGAGGTAATCAGGCGAACATCCAGGGTCGGATTAAGGCCGTCCTTGGGGGTAAAGGTAGCAGTATGCTCATAACCACCAGCCAGATTAAAGGTGGTGGTAAAAATGTTCACCTGACCCGCCACCAAGCGAATTTTTCCTTTGGGACTGAGATCGTCTAAGGGGCCATTCAAGATCAACTCTCCGGTAGCCAGGAACCGCAGAATGGGTTGCTGCGTAATCAGTACGTTGTCTCCCAGAACCAAAGTCAGGTTATTGAATTCAGGGGGAGAGGTTAATTCAGACTCATCTCCAAGGTCAATATCCTGAATTTCATCTCGTTGGACGGCTGTTTCATCAGGCAGAAGCACTTGGCCCCGGGTGAGTCGGATCGTTCCTCCCACCTGGGGATTCAGCAGGGCTCCCGTAATTTCCACATTGCCATCTACCTCGCCCCGATATAATCCCTTCAGGTTCAGATCCAGGTTATTCATCGTCACCATCAGTGCCTCAGCCTGGGCCGAGTCACTGGAGCGGAAGCGGGCAGAAATGGGCAAAATCCCCTGGGCCACCACCTGGCCATCACTGAACAGGGCCTGAATTCCCTTGTCTTCCAGGACGATGCGATCGCGGTCAAATCGAATCGTCCCATTCACTTTAGTTAGGGGTTCCGGTAGAGCCTGGACCTTGAACGTGGCATTTTCAACTCGGGCTGTTCCCGTAGCCAGAGGTTGGTCCAGGGTTCCCCGCACCTGCAGATTTAACTCGCCCGTACCATTCACCCAGGCAACCTGATTGTTCAGGAGGTTAAGGAGTGCCAGCCCTTCATTCTTGACATTGATATCCAGGCTGATTTCCTCTGTTTCGGGGGCAACCAGGGTGAACGGGAGATCGATCGGTAGGCTGCCTGTCACTTGAATTGGCTCTGGCCCCTGCACAATTACGGTTGTGCCAAAACTCAGTCGGTCTTCATTAAAATTGAAGCCGGTACGAGCACTCTGGACCGGTGTCCCATTCAGGGTGCCCTCATCCAGATTCAGTTCTCCAACCACCTGAGGATTCAGCAGATTTCCAGCCAGGGTTGCGTTGCCATTGATCTTACCGGTGATGTTCAGAGGAACGGCGACAAAATCCTGCAGGGCCTCAACGGGTAAATTTTCTACCCGCAGTTGGCCTGCCTGCCGCTCCAGCCCCACCTGCCCTGTAAAGGCCAGCACCGTTTCCCCAGCCTGGAAGCGTAAGGGCAACAAGGTCAACCCCTGTTGATTGAAACTGCCCTTAAGAACAGCCTTCTCGGCAAAGTAGCGATAGTCCGATCGCAACTTTTCCCCTTCGGAATAGTAGCGTTTTCCCCAGCCCCAGTTTTGCCCCTGAATGTCAAAGTTCGCTTCAATCCCTGTCCGGCGAGACCCACTGAATTCAACTTCCCCGCTGTAGGTGCCTGTGACATCAGACAGCTTTGGCAGCAATTGGGCATTGCGCTGGGCTAATTGTTGCTGGAACAGGGTTTGAATTTCAGAAACTCGTTTCAACTGGGTCAGCAGCGGATCATCGGTCTTGCCGACCGGTACAGGCTGCACCTCTGCTGCCCGATTGTAAGTCGGTGCCTGGGCTCCGCGCAAAAGATCTGAAATCTCAAACCATTGCAGGGATTCAAACAGGTCTTGCAAGTTGCCCTGAGCTACTTTGAACTTACCTTTGAACTGAGGGTCTGCGCCCAGAGTCAAGCTCCCATCCAGGGCATAACGACTTTCACCGCGCTGCAATTCTCCCCCAATCAGGGTGGCCACTCCATCGGCATACCGAATCTGCCCCTGAAATTTGTCCCCACTCAGAGCATTGAAGGTTGGCTTCAGGATGGTCACTGTGCCTAACGCGGTCTGTCGAGCCAGATCCACATTAAAGGTGCCCGACACTTCCCGAGCACTGATATTTCCCAAGGCCAGGTTGGTTATGGTTGCCTGCCCTTTAGCGGTGCGCTGGGCCAGATTGACATCAAAAGTTCCTGTGACCTCACCTTTGGCGGGTCCCAGCCCAGGTGGAGTGGGTGGATTGACCAGGGCGATCGGAAAATTCTCGATCTTAACCCGTAAAATATCTCCCTGGGCTTGACCCGCCGCGATCGCCCGGTCCCGTTTCAGATAAAAAGACTGGGGCTGGAAGTTACGGTCCACATTGAGGGCGATGCGATCGTTCTTCCCGGCTAACTGTAGATCTGCACCAGCAGTCCCGGAGTATTTCACCGTCCCCCGTAAAACAGGGTCAAAGGCCACCTGATTGACAACCAGGTTATTCAGCCGCAGGGTGCCCACGACGGAGGGATTATTGAGAGTTCCTGTGACTTTACCATTGAAACTGCCCCGTCCAGAAAAGCTAAAGTTATCAGGCAGGGGGGTGTTGGGTAAGGCTGCGGCCAGTTCCCGCAAATCGTAATCTGTTGCCCGGACATTGAGGTTGAGGGCGGTAACTGTTGGAGCCCCGGCTCCCTGCAGTCTGGCGTAGATAATTCCATCGGCGCTGAAGTCAGGGGCCGTCGCCCGGTCCAGAAAGAGCTTCTGACCATCCCAGCGGAAGGCTGCCACCAAGGGGCCACGCAGGGGGGCGATCCCTTCTGAGAGGCGAACTTGGCCTGTAGCCCTTACCTTAGCTGCACTGAATTGGGCCAGGTCTCCGGTCAGATTCACCCGACCACTGGCCAGCCCCCGCTGACCCTTCGCCAATTGCTGGAGCTGGATCTGAGAGGCTTCCACGATCGCCCGGAAGCGCCCTTCTGCAATCACACCCTCAGCCCTTACTGTGCCTCCAGCTACCCGCAAGACCGTGTTGCGGAGGAGAATCTGACTTCCCGCCATGATGAGTTCCCCACTGCCGGGATAGGCCGCCTGAGGGGCTCGCCAGCGGGCATAGATCTGGGGACGGGTGGCCAGACCGGAAACAGTCACAATGGCTGAAACTGCGCCGATTTTAACCCCAGGGGCCACACCCAGATCACGGGCTACCGCATCTCCCGGAATCTCATCGGCTTGCAGGTTGAATGCGATCGCTCCAGAGGCCAGATTCACCTGCCCTTTCCCCTGGATCTCCCCACCACTCGCAGGCAGCGCCCGTAACGATCGGACATACAGCACAGGCTGATTCAACTCAAATCGGGTCTGGATCTGCTTAAACTCGACGCCATTTATCCGGGCCGGTTGGGTACTTTGAGCGACGCCAGCGACTCGGGGCGCGTCAAGGGGACCCCCGATGCGCAAATCTGCCCGAATTTCACCCATCACGGGCACAGGCAGCTTAACAGTAAAAGCATCCAGGAGAACAGCAATGCGGGTAGGCTGGACCCGTACCATCAGATCAAAGCCGGTTTTCAGGTTGAGGCCACCTTCCACCTGTAGGGGAATCTGGGCATAGGTGGTACGGACGTTCTTGAACTGAATCTGCTGCCCCTGAAACTGGAGTTGGCCAAAGGTCCCCGTCAGGGGCCGAGGCAGCCCGGGAGCAGTCAAGGTCAAAGCCTTGAAATCTACGGTGCCAAATAGGCTGGGCTCGTTTCCGCGATCGACTTTGATTTCCAAATCAGCATCCAGACGACCTGCCCGCAGATCAATGGGCAGGGGTAACAGTCGGCTCACATCTGCTGCAGACAAATTCCGCCCCCGGATCTGAGCGCGAGTTTCGATCGCCCCCGGTGTCACAACAGCCTGAATATCTGCGTTCCCACCCTTCACCATCTGGGCTGTGAGGTTCAGGCGAACTTCCTGCCCCCCCCCCTGATACGCAATAGCGACTTCACCATTGACCTGGGACAGTTGAATCACAGGTCTTTGCTTACCCGCTTCAGGATTGGGAGCTAGGGCCACCTTGGAATTCTGAAGTTTGACAGATTCGACTCTGACGGTGACCAGCCCCGGTTCTTCTTCCTCTTCCGTCACCAGTTCTGGGAGCCAGCTTCCGTCCTTCCGCTGTTGCAGGTAAATATCTGCTCCGATAACTCGCAGTTGGAGATAAACAGCCTGCTCAGTCAGAAACCGCAGCAGGTTGTAATCCACTTCAATCGCAGCAATATTTAGCCGTTCGGGTTCTTGGGGGGTGGCGGGAATCACAGAAGGGCCAAACCGCAACCCACTTAGGGAAACTCTTTCTACCCGCCCCAACTTAACCGGTCGATCCAGCTCTTCACTCAGACTGGCCTCAACCAGCGGGGCCAGTTCTTCCCGGGCAAAATGGTTCACCCAAAAGACAGTACCAACCATTCCTGCCACAGTCAGGGATGACAGGGTAATGCTGACGCCGCTCAGCACCTTCCATAACCATTGCCTGTCGGGACGACGGCGATTGCCCGAATTGGAGGAGTTGGCCATCAGGTTGGGACAGGTAAAAGCCTAAAGTGCCAACCTATTGTTTAGCATACTTCCGGGGGTCTTCGGTACCGGCTATGGACCGGTTAACTTGCTTTGGGCTTGGCAGCCTGCAAATTAGTTTTAGGCGTTTGCAGCCGGGTTGGATTGGCCTGAGGTTTAGCGGTAGTCTGAGCTGTCTGTATTTTAGTGACGGTGGACTGACCTGTCTTGGGCTTCCCGGAACTCAGCGAAGGTTCCGTACTGGGGGATTTCGCCGAGGGCTGCCCTGGGGTGGCTTGTGACCCACTGCCCTTAGGTTGACCGGCAGGGGCTTGTAACTTGGTCACCCCAGATGGCTGCCCTTTGACGGGCTTGGGCTGGATCCGGGTTGCACCGGATTGAATTTGAGTTCTGGTGGACCCAATTTGAGTAGCTTCCGGCTCAACCTGGGTTCCTGTTAGTGGGTAGACCACAGTATTTCCAACATATTGCTTGGTATAGGATTTTGCTTCCCAGGCCCAGTCAATCTCAGAATCTGGCACACCGAGCATCTGTTTGGCGATCGCGTCTGTGATCACAACAGCATAGCGATTGGCATCTGCAGTCCCCGAACCGACCCAGATGAAATCTGCGCTCCAGAGGGGGGTGATTTTCCTGGTTCCATTCGAGCCAGGGATACGAGATATCTTGACCACGCTAAAGCGATGGGTTGCCATTGGATTGGCCTTCTCAATCGTTTTTTCACCTGGCACCTTCTGTAAGTGGTCACAGGTAATCAAGATGTCATAGCTACCATTTTTGGGAATGCTGCGCCAGGTGCGAACTGCTCTGGAGGTGTCTCGCTCCACCAGCAACAGTCGGGTCAGGCTGCTGGATTGCTCCAGCAAAATCTTCTGGGGTTGATACTTACTCTTCTTGGGGCTTAACAACTGCTGTAGCCACTGAATAATCTGTTTGAAAATGCTGTTTGATGTGGCTGGCATGGGGAACCTCTGCAGATGTAGTTTAAGTTGCAAGTGTGACAGGCTGGAATAGACTGGTGGTTGTCTACAGTAATACCTTAGGAAGAGAAGGTGAAAAAAGCGGGAAAGTTCTGAAATCCACGTTGTTAAGAACAATTCAGAATGCCCGTAGTACCTAGGTTTTCCCACCGCCGTCCTCTGTAAATTCCCTGTCGTACCCGCGATGAAATTGAGGGAAGCAATTCCCCTAAGATAGGAAGACAGCTTACCTCTGCAAGAACCCATGCGCGTGTTTGTCCTCTTATTCAATGCCCGAACCGAAAATGAGGGAATTCACACTTTCCGGATTAATCATCCTCAACGAGGCCAGCGGGAGTTGGTCCTAATGTTTGAGTCGGAAGACGATGCCACCCGTTTTAGCCTGATGCTGGAAGCTCAGGATTTTCCGCCCCCTACGGTAGAAGCCGTTGATGACTCAGAAATTATTGAGTTTTGCGAGAGTGCCGACTACGACTATGAACTGATTCCGGACGGAGACCTGATCTTGCCCGTGAAGCAGAACCTGGAGCAGACCGACTGGCAACCGGAAGCCCCGAAAGATTCTTCCTTCTCCACGTCGGAACTGGAACAGATCCGACGACGACTGGAAGGGCTATTGTAAAAACCCCAAATTTAAACTTTTGAAGATGACAGAGATTTTAGAACAGCGGGGGCACCTGCTGACGGAACAGGTTAACCCCAACAGCCAGAGCTTGGATCAGATGACTACTCTGGAACTGGTAGATGTCTTTAACCAGGAAGATACTCGAACGATCACAGCCATTGCTGCGGCCCGTCAGGAATTAGCCCAGGCAATTGACTGTATTGCCATAGCCCTGCAACGGGGGGGACGGCTATTTTATATCGGTGCGGGTACCAGTGGTCGCTTGGGGGTTCTGGATGCAGCAGAATGTCCGCCTACTTTCTGCACCCCTCCGGATCTGGTTCAGGGCATCATTGCTGGCGGGGCTGCAGCCCTGATTCGCAGTTCGGAAGACCTGGAAGATCGGGCAGAGGATGGTGCGACTGCGATCGCTCACCACCGGATAAACGCCCAGGATGTGGTGCTGGGAATCACGGCAGGGGGCACAACCCCATTTGTCCACGGTGCATTACAGGCTGCTCGCCAGCGGGGCGCAACGACGATTTTTATGGCCTGTGTTCCTCAGGAGCAGGTCAGGGCAACGGTTGATGTGGATATTCGTCTCCTGGTTGGACCAGAAGTTCTAGCGGGGTCTACCCGCCTCAAAGCTGGAACCGTGACCAAATTGGCGCTGAATATCCTCTCGACTGGAGCGATGGTTAAGCTGGGTAAAGTTTATGGCAATCGGATGGTGGATGTCTCAGTAACCAACCGCAAATTACACGATCGGGCTCTGCGAATTCTGCAAGATCTGACGGATATCAGCCGCGAAGAAGCAGGCTATCTGCTAGAGCGGAGCGGACGGCGGGTGAAGTTGGCCCTACTGATGCATTGGACCGGTCTGGACCCAGAATCCGGGGAACAACTTCTGGCCAGCCATCAGGGGAATTTACGATCGGCGGTTGACAGCTATAAACCTTAAAGAAAGGTGCAGGGCTGTTGTATAGCCTTCTCCAGCAGGGCCAGGTACTGGATGTCGCTGACATAGTAGGCTCCAAAGCGGGCTAGATGGGGATTCATCATCTGGGCATCGAACAGCACAAACTGCCGTGATCGTAACCATTCCACCAGCCTGACCAGGGCCACTTTGGACCCTTCCGGAATCTGGTAAAACATGGATTCCCCGATGAATGCTCCCCCCACTACAATCCCCAGAATTCCTCCTGCTAGTTGATTTCCTTGCCAGGTTTCAAAGCTATAGGCCCAACCAGCCTGGTGAAGGGCTCCGTAAATATCCTGTAATTCTGGTGAAATCCAGGTGGTTTCCCGATTGGCACACCCAGAGACCACGGCTTCAAAATCCCGATTGATGGCTACCGTAAATCGCTCTTGATTCAGTGCCCGGCGTAGGGAAGTCGGGTAGCGGAATCGATCATCCAGAGGGATGAGGGTCCGCTTGTTACTGGTGTACCAGTCCAATTCACCGGCATCATCTGCCATCAGGAAGTAACCATTGGCGTATGCTTGGATGATAGTAGGGATATCAAACTGCATGGATTGGCATCAATGACGGAACCGATTCCACCCCTGACCTTACCTCCTGCCAGAAACCCTCAGCAGGAGGGGGAATGGCTTTACGAAGCATTGCAACAGTGGCTCGATCAGGAATTCATTCCAGAACCTGTGAACCGGCAAATTGCCCGACAGGCCACGCAGGTCTTCGTGCGGCAGCGGATGGAAGGAGAAAATGACCTGGGCTCTCTCGTAATCGCTATTTTGACAGAGATGCAGTCCTTTGATTTCTCAAAAAGCTTCTTCAGTGAATTTGCGGTCGCCAATGCGGTCAGCGATTTACTGTTGGAGAGTCTGGGTATCGATCGATGCTGTGGCCAGTAATTTAAAGAATCGTTACTCTTCGCTAAAACGATCGTAAAGGATTACGGCAACCTTGGGACCACCCCTTAAAGTAAGAGGAAGTGCCAACCTTGATCAGTATAGGCATTTCTAGCCAGATCCCATGCTGAAATAGAAAGTCCCCCTTAACAAGCTCAGCCACCTAATTTTTAAGGTTTCGAAATATCGTTGCGTCATCGCCTCGTTCCAGGGTGGGGATAGGCCTGATGGATTGACAGCTTCCCGTAGGGGCAGGGTGATAAGTTCTATTTGGCTCCTGGTAAGAAACGGATCAACCTGTCCTTGAGCAGGTTTGTCAGACCACCAACCAAAATTCAGTCCTGTTGATCTGGGAAGAATTTAAGTTTGATTTCAAAGATTCAATAGTCATTGATCTGTAGAATTTTCGGATTATCACAACGCTGATACTCCGACAAGCTAATTCAGGCGTTGCATACGCTGCCGCCATGTTTCTGCTAACGGCCCTATTACTTTGGATATCTTTCCCATGACCTCTCTTGATGCCACGTTCTCAGGTGCTGCTTTCCCTGGTATTGATGGTCCATCCCATCCCCTCACTGACCTGGGATCAGCCATGCTGCCAACTATGCTCGGGGATCAATCTGTAACTGAGCCCCCTTCGACGGCAACGGGTGTATATGTAACGGTTCATGGGCACTTCTATCAACCTCCCCGAGAGAATCCTTACCTGGATGCGATCGAACGCCAGCCCAGTGCCAGCCCTTTCCATGACTGGAATGAGCGCATCCATTACGAGTGCTATCGCCCCAATGCCTTTGCCAGAGTCCTGAACGATCGAGGAGAAGTTATTGGGATCGTCAACAACTATGAGTTTCTCAGCTTTAACATCGGGCCGACCCTGATGACCTGGTTAGAGCGGCATGATGTAGAAGTCTACCAGCGCATTCTGGAGGCAGATCGCCGCAGTTGTGCTCGCCTGAACGGTCATGGCAATGCGATCGCCCAGGTTTACAACCACATCATCATGCCCCTGGCGAACGATCGGGACAAATACACCCAGATTCGCTGGGGTAAAGAAGACTTTCGCTCTCGTTTTGGACGCGATCCGGAGGGCATGTGGCTGGCAGAAACTGCTGTAGATCATGCCACCCTGGAAGTTCTGGTTGCAGAGGGAATCAAGTTCATTATCCTGGCTCCTTCCCAGGCGCTACGCTGTCGTCCCCTGGTTGAACCAGACCGGCCTCAGCCGGAATGGCAGGCTGTTGGGGGAGGACAGATTGATCCCACCAGACCCTATCGGTGCTACCTGAACCGTTCTGATCTCCGTCACTCTATCGACATTTTCTTTTATGACGGCCCGATTTCCCGGGATATGGGCTTCAGTGATGTGCTGTTTAATTCCCATCACTTTGTAGGGCGGGTGGGGCAGGCTGTGCGTGGGGATCATCGACCAGCCCAGTTGATCTCCGTGGCAACAGATGGGGAAACCTTTGGCCACCATAAGGGGGGAACGGAGAAGACCCTGGCTTATGCCTTTGTCTCTGAGTTTCGCCGGTGGGGCTGGACGGTCACTAACTTTGCCCATTACCTCAGTCTCCATCCACCTACCTGGGAGGTGGAGCTGAAGGCGGTCACGGCCTGGAGCTGCAGCCATGGCGTTAATCGCTGGCAGGATGACTGCGGCTGTGGCGGGGAAGGCGGGGTCTGGCACCAGAAGTGGCGGCGTCCGCTGCGGGATTCCCTGGACTGGCTACGGGATCAACTGGCCCAGATCTATCAGACTGCTGGCCAGAAACTTTTCCGAGACCCCTGGCAGGCCAGAGATGGATACATTCAGGTGATTCGCGATCGCTCAACCGCTAATGTCGATCACTTTCTGGCCCAGCACCAGACTCACCTTCTCACCGATGAAGAAAAGGTGGATGCCTTGCGATTACTGGAGATGCAACGGCATGCCCTGCTGATGTACACCAGTTGTGGCTGGTTCTTTGAAGAGATTTCCCGCCCCGAAGGGGTACAGATTTTGCGCTATGCTGCACGGGCACTGGAGTTGGCTGGTGATGTCACTGGGATTCAGGTGGAGCAGACTCTGATCCAAAACTTAAGCCAGGCTCCCAGTAACATTGAACAGTTCAAGCATGGTGGGAATATCTACCGTCACCTGGTATCTTCTGCCCAGATTCCCCTGGAACAGGTATCAGCTCACTATGCTATCAGCTCCCTTTTTACGTCCTATTCCCAGGAACAGCGCGTCTACTGTTACACGATTCGGCAAACGGACTACCAACTGCAGCGTCTGGGATCGCTGACCCTGGCTGTGGGGCAACTGGAACTGATCTCAGAAATTACCCGGGAGCAGGCCCATCTCGTTTTCGCCGTCCTACATTTGGGAGGGTGGGATTTCCATTGTTGTATCCAACCCTTTTCCGGGCGTCGCGATTACAGCCAGATGAAGGAACATCTGTTTGCTTCTCTGCAGCAAGCGAGTGCTGCCCATGCCATTCTGGCGATGAATGAGCACTTTACAGGTAAGTCTTACAGTTTGCAGGATCTGTTTGCCGAGGAACGGCATCGGATTATGCGCCTTCTGAGCCAGGAAACCCTGATGCGCCTGGACCAGCTTTACACCCAGGTCTATCGAGATAACTATGGGGTGCTGATGGCCTTTCATCGGGATGAGTTAAATGTCCCGCAGGAGTTGCAGGTTGCGGCCCAAGTCGCGATCAGCCATCGAGCCCTCACCGCTCTCCGGGCATTGGAACAGGAAATGGTGGAAGGAAATGGCGCTGCGCCCCTGCAGTTGAATCACCTCACTGAACTGGAGGCGATCGCCACAGAAGCCAATCATTTGTGCTGCCAACTTAATATTCCGGAAGCTCGGCAAACCCTAGAGCGACTGATTTTGCAAACCCTGCGTCAGGTGCTGCACGATCGGGATCTGGCGTTTCTGGCTGGAGATAAGTAGTCAGGAGGAATTAAATATAAAACGTTCCAGGGAGTAATTGCCCCTACTACTACGAGCTTGCATTCCCTCGATGATCGCATCGGCTAAATCAACTTCATGCTCAAACATCCGCCCAGCAATTTCATGGGTTTTGAGTTGATGCCACTGCTCCTCGATCCGATTCATCTCAGAACAGTAGGGTGGCAACCAGAAGAGGAACAATCCTTGGGCTTGCCACTTGAGCCATTGTTGCTGAGCCAGACGACTGGTATGGGCAGAG